>JBBSWA010000080.1:0-2112 GCA_038046485.1 Nanobdellota archaeon | reverse complement strand
ATAAGAACATATCTAGAAGAGAATTACCCCCAACCATAGAAAACTATCTTGCAACCGTACCATTGACAAGTCAAGCAATTGCGTATGATCTAAACAGGAACTGCTTGCTCGGTGAGATTTGGAAGGAAAGTCTCATATCTCGAACTATACGAGTTCACGACTCAGAAAGCTTTGAAGTAGATCGATCTGTACAAGTAATAAAAGGGTATAGAAAGGCAGTTTCATTGGGATATAATTTTCTTGGGTAATAAGGAGTTTTTGCAGAAAAGCTTTATATACCTCATAGGGTTATGATCGTCTATGGATATGAAGGATCATCTCTCAAAGTTCCTCTCAAAAGAGTTAGGCTTGGATGAGAAAAAAACAGGTTCTATGATTGAAGTGCCTCCCGATTCCAAACTAGGTGACTTGGCCTTTCCGTGTTTTGACTTAGCTAAGATAAAGAAAAAAGCACCTCCTTTAATCGCGCAAGAGTTAGTTTTGCAATTGAAGCTTCCACCTGAGTTCGAGAAGGTGAGTGCAGCCGGTCCTTATCTCAATTTCTTCATAAAAAAAGCCTTTCTAGCTGAATCCGTATTAAAGAAGATAGAAGAAGAGAAAGAAAAGTACGGCACTTCTAAAAGATTCGGTGAAAAAGCTGCGGTGGAGTTTGCAGGTCCAAACACCAACAAGCCATTACACCTAGGCCATCTTAGAAACATTTTCTTAGGCCAAGCCGTCTGTAAAACACTTCAGTCTCAAGGGTTTGACGTAGTTCCAGTAAACATCGTGAACGATCGCGGAGCGCATATCTGCAAAAGCATGCTTGCTTATCAAAAGTGGGGGGATCACCAAGAGCCCAACAAAAAAGGAGATCATTTTGTGGGGGATTGGTATGTGAAGTATGCAACAGAAGAAAAAGAGCATCCAGAGATGGAAGAAGAGATTCGGGGGATGTTAAGGAAGTGGGAGGAAAACGATCCAGAAGTTAAAGCATTATGGAAGAAGATGAACAGCTGGGTACTAGGTGGCTTCGCACAGACGTTCAATCGCATCAAAGTAAAGTTTGACAAAGAATACTATGAAAGTGATTTTTACGACAAGGGAAAAGACTTGGTTGAAGAGGGGGTAAAGAAGGGAGTTTTCACAAAAAATCCCGATGGGGAAATCACAGCAGAGTTAGAGCCGTATAAGCTCCCCAATAAGATTGTCTTGCGCTCAGACGGCACAACCATCTACATCACCCAAGACATGGCATTAGCACGCATTCGATTCCAGGATTACCATATGGAGCGCATGGTGTATGTGGTGGCGAATGAGCAGAATCTGCATTTTCAACAGCTCTTTAAGATGCTAGAGTTATTGGAGTTCCCTTTTGCAAAGAAATGTTTTCATTTAAGTTATGGAATGGTGAATCTCCCAGAAGGGAAGATGAAGTCCCGTGAAGGCACAGTCATTGATGCAGATGATATTCTAGATGAGATGGAAAGACTCGCTAAAGAAGAGATTCAAGAACGTCACCAGCTGGATGAGAAAAAAGTCATGGAGCGTGCCATTCAGATTGGTCATGGAGCCTTGCGTTTTTTCATCTTAAAGTATGATCATGTAAAAGACATCATCTTTAATCCAAAAGAAAGCCTTTCATTCGAGGGAGAAACAGGTCCCTATGTGCAATACGCCCATGCCCGTATCTGTTCGATTTTAAGAAAGTATGGTAAACCATTAGAAAAAAAAGTGGATTGGTCGCTATTAAAAGAGTTTGAAGAATCTGAACTTGTAAAAAAATTAGCCCATTTCGAAGAGGTTGCCTACGCCGCAGCGGATCAGTACAAGCCTCATCTAATTGCTCGTTACCTATTAGATCTCGCACAGTTATTCAATGAATATTATCATAAGCACCAGGTCATGAACGCGGATGAAAACCTCACCAAGGCACGTACCCTTCTCATTGATGGAGTAAGGCAGGTTCTAAAGAATGGATTAAGTCTACTTCTGATCGAAGCCCCAGAAGAGATGTAATTTACCCAAAACCTTTTTGAACTCCTTTTAGATCCAGGTACTGCACAGCTCTCACGCCCCTATGATGATCGTGAGTAGGCGTCGTTAAGCTGTGCTACAAAGCCGCCCGTGTAA
>JBBSWA010000079.1:0-14570 GCA_038046485.1 Nanobdellota archaeon | reverse complement strand
ACTTTAAAAACAACCTATATACTCCAAAAGTGAGAACTAATTTCGGACTTATTCACTCCTACTTAATGAGACCATATGGAGTGAGCGCATCAAGGATCTCACTACGAGCATCACGAATCTCTGGAAGATCTCGTCCAGTAATGGTCCTAGCCATGTCCTTATAGGTTCTGGATACATCCATGAAATCATCCACTGAAACCCGGTGCGTTCTTGCCAGCTTCCTACGTTCATCCATACGCGCACTCTTTAACAAAACATCTCTGTCTAAAGTAGCTAATAGACGCTGACGGAAACCCTCCTTGGATTTTTCTACTGTCCTTCCGGCTGCGTATTCTGCTGCACCCCATATACGAGAGGAATCCGGAGTACCTACTTCATCTATAACTACCATCTTCCATTCGTCTGCTGTAGGATGCCTAACATAACCGAACTCAAACTTTGTATCCACAAACAGTTGATTGGCTCGGGCTAATTCTGCGCTGATTACTCCAAAGCTTGTAGCTAAATACTGGTCTGCTAAAGCCACATCATCTCTAGATTTATAACCAAAACGCTCCCAATTTGCTAAGATAGTATCTGTTGTAACAGGTGCATCTTCTTCTTCTTTAACACCTGGAATACTCCTCATTGTTCCTTTCGTTGTAGGCGTCAACAACAAATTAGGCAACTTCTCATCCTTCTTTAACCCATCTGGAAGGGTTACTCCATTGAACACACGCTGACCACCTTCATAGGCCCGCCACATACTCCCCGTAATATAATCTCGAGCAATTACCTCCACCATAACCGGATCTGCTCGCTGAACAATCCAAACCAAGGGATGCGGGGCTACCAATACATGATGATCTACAATCCCTCTCTGTTTTAACAGATTAAACCAATGCAATGATACTGCATTTAACGCGGCACCCTTTCCAGGTACACCGGCTAGACCTTCCTCCGCTTGCCAAATCACATCAAACGCTGACAAACGATCGCTCGTAACCATAACACCCAATTGAGTCGAAGGATGAAAAGGTAGATTGAATTTTAAAGCCACATCATCCCCATTTTTATGCGGCAACCAATACACCCCACGAACCTTACCACTATGCACATCACCCTCATGAACAATCGGCAAACTCGCTGTATCCACCAAAGCTAAATTTTCTAGACCCATGTTTATCCCTCCTATGCTGTTTTTCTAACGATTGTTTCACCCCGTGCGGGACCAATTCCTATGCCCACAATTGGACAACCTCTTTTTGTATAACGGGCCATATATTCATTGTGGCAATCGACATAATCACGTAACCCACCTGTTAAACCTTCTAGGCCTCTTTCCACAAATTCTCTTCTAACATCTCTTAATTGAGCATGAACCTCTACAGGCCTGGACAAATCCTTTGGACCACCCCATAAGTGCCACTGCGCATTTTCACCATAAACCGGCGTTACCCTACGAAGATCCAAAGGAACCTCTATTGAATCCTTCCCATCCACGCTGTATGCTGTACATACAAGTAATGAAGTGTCCTGAACGATGTCTGCCCGGGTTAAGTAAACGCCATCTGCATCATTTAGTAGAATACTTCGTAATTCCATCACCCAATCTGGATAACCCGGCCTACGCCTGCGCCCAGTTGTAACCCCTTTCTCCCCCGCACATTCCACAATACGATCCGCTAACTCACTTGGCATTAACGTGGGTAGAACACCATTTCCAACCCTTGTATCATACACTTTTTCTACCAGATAAACAGTGAAATCCTTCCTTGAAAGCCCTAAACTAGCAAGGCCCTGCGGAGCTAACACGTGTGAAGAAGACACGTCCGGAAGAGTTCCTTGATCCACATCAAGCCCTGTACCCTGCGCTGTTTCTAAAATAACATTATCCCCATTTCTCATGTATTCTTGCAAGCGATATTCTAGGTTTTCAGCAAAGGGCCTTAATTCTCTACGCACAAGGTCATGCTCGGCCACAAGTTTATCCAGATAATCATTCAAACCCTTTTTTTTAAAGAATAGCCATTTTCTCTTCACCGTTTTGCTAGCAAACAACTCTGTTTCCTTCAACTCGAGAATCTCCCTTAAACGATCCGGAAACTGATCTGAAACGTAATCTGCAAATGTAAGTCTAGTTGAACGACGCGCGTTATCCGCATAAAAAGGGCCAATCCCTGACTTCGTTGTTCCGATCGCATTTGCCCCCGCTAGATTCTCCCACCAAGCATCCAACTTTTGATGATAATCCATCAAAACACCCGCCCGATCTGAAATCATGATTCTTCCATCAAAACCAAATTTTTCTCGAGCTTCACTAACTTCTCTCAAAAATTTCTTTGGGTCTAACGCTACATGAGAACCTATCCCGAGATCTGTACCCTGCACCACCCCCGAAGGAGCGGCGTGCGTTGCAAACCAATACAACTTCCCCCCTAATTCAAAAAAGACGCTGTGCCCAGCATTGGGGCCTCCATTATACCGCAGAACTATAATCCTCTTATTATTTAAACACTTAGCCACGTAGATTCGCTCATCCACAATCTTACCTTTCCCCGAATCCCCCCAAGCACCACCTGTGATGACTTCACGAAGGGCACTCATTGTGGATCCCTCCGATAATTAGGTGCTTCTTCCGTCACTTTTACATCATGCGGATGAGATTCTTCCCTACCTGACGGAGTCACTTCCACAAACTTTGCACTTTCTTGAAGATCTTTTATGGTACTGGCTCCTAAGTATCCCATCCCACTTCGTAAACCCCCCACATATTGGGCTAGTAAAGGCACTAAATCTCCTTTAAACGGGACGACTCCTTCAACCCCTTCTGGCACAAGAACCCCCCCTTCTCCTTGACTGTATCTCTCCCGAGAACCCTTGCTTTCCCGCATTGCTCCCAATGAACCCATCCCCCTATACTCTTTGAAGACGCCACCTCCTCTTAAAACGATTTCACCGGGCGCTTCCGTTGTTCCTGCAAACAAACTACCCAACATTGCACAGCTTGCTCCGGCAGCCAAAGCCTTGGTAATGTCGCCCGAATACCTTATACCCCCATCTGCAATAATCGGAACTCCATAACTTTCTGCTGCTTTCACACATTCCCACACAGCACTCAGTTGAGGAACTCCTGCACCAGAAACAATTCGTGTCGTACAAATCGAACCTGGTCCAACACCTACTTTTACAGCGTCTGCACCAACATCCATTAAGGCTTTTGCTCCATCTGCCGTAGCCACGTTCCCCGCAATGACTTCCAAAGAAGGATACAAACGCTTCAGCCCTCTTACCATGTCTAAAACTCTTTTTGAGTGCCCATGTGCCGTATCCACTCCAACTACATCTACACTTTTCTCCAATAACAATTCCACCCTCCTATAATCATCATTAGAAACACCTACTGCAGCTCCCACCCTTAATCGCCCATCTTTATCTACGTTATGAAACAATGAACTTCCCATTCTTTCCCGTTTCAAATCCTTCCAAGTATACATTCCAACTACCCGTCTATCTTCATCTATCAATGGCAATACACTGAGTCTTTGTTCCAATAGAATTCTAAAAGCCTCTTCTGCACCCATATCTCTTGTTCCAGTAACTGGATCTCGCGTCATCTCCTGCCCTGCTGTTTTTGAATAGTCCAGGCAAAAAGCAAAATCCTTCCTCCCCAATACCCCGACTAATTGACCTCCTTCATCCACAACAGGAAAGGTGTCAAAAGCAAATCCTTTTTGCCTCTTATAAGCCAAGATTTCATCAAGGGTTTTATCTTCCCTTATAGTAATCGGGGTGTCAATCATTCGTCCCTGATTCTTCTTTGTTCGAGCGACGTGCTTTGCCTGCATTTCAGGAGACAAGTTCCTATGAATGAAACCTATGCCCCCCTCTTGAGCCATTCGAATGGCCATTGCAGACTCTGTCACTGTATCCATCGCTGCGCTTATAACAGGAATGTTTAGCTCTATATTTCTAGAAAGCCTTGTCTTTAATACGACCCCATCAGGCAAAATCTCTGAATAACCTGGAACTAGCAAGACGTCATCGTACGCCAAGGCACGAAGCTCTTTGTGTTTCATTTCAAAGAAAAGATCTGCGGGACGGGTCATGCAGCGTACCTCTTTATAATATCTCCTCGGGCTCATAGGCTGCCGCGTCTGGATATTTAGCCAGGAAATAAGCTGCTTTTTCAGCCACTTCATCAATCTGCTCATTTGCACTTCCCACGAAATGAGCCTTATCTGCTAAAACCTCTCGCATGGATTCTTCTGTTAAACCATGCGTTGCAAAATCAGACTCTCCCGCCAGTTTGGCTGCTAGGTTTGGGTTCTCTCCATTACGCATCCTCAATGCTTCTGCGATAGCATGCTTCTTGATCAAACCATGCGCTGCTTCTCTTCCTAGGCCTGCTTTTACAGCGGCAGTTAATATCTCTGTACTGGCCATGAAAGGCAAGTACCTATCCACCTCACGATCTATAACCGGCTTGTAAGCTCCCATTTCATTTAAAACCGTAAGCGCCGTCTCACACAGGCCATCTGCGGTGTAAAAAGCGTCTGGAAGAACAACTCGACGCACCATCGAATCAGAGACATCCCCTTCCAACCAAGTCTCCCCAGCAATTCGTGAAGTTGCATCCTGATATGCTTTCAACAATTGAAACGCTGACCAAACCCTCTCTGAATGAGGCGTGTTCATCTTATAAGGCATAGCCGTGCTTCCCACTTGACCTTCTTTAAACCCTTCTGTTACTAACTCGTAACCGGCCATGAGGCGCATTCCAATTGCTAGGTTTCCGCACGCAGCTGACGCACCAACCAGGCGATTTACCATTTCTAAATCCAAAGAACGAGGATAAACCTGACCCGGAGCTGACAAGACGCGCTCGAACCCTAGGTGTTCCATCACCCTTCTTTCTAATTCTGCCACTTTACTTTTATCCCCAAGCAATGTAGCCATATCAAACTGAGTCCCGACAGCCCCTTTTATCCCCCGCAAAGGATATGAGCCCACAAATGATTCAAAAGGAACTAAGTTTTCATACAACTCCTCTCCCCACATGACAAACCTTCTACCCATCAAAGTAGGCTGCGCCGGCTGGTTATGTGTCCTTGCCACGATCTCAAGTGGACGGAACTCCTCTGCCTTACCCATTAAATGCTTCAAAACAGAGACAAACTTTCCAAACACCAACTTTGAAGCTGTCCTCAACTGCATCTGATCCACATTATCAGTTAAGTCCTTCGAAGTCATTCCCAGATGAACATACTCTTGACCCCCTGCCAACGCGACAAACTCCTCAATCCTCGCCTTCACGTCATGCCTCGTTCCTTCCTCTCTTGCACGAATGCGATCTAAATTTACGTCATTTTTCGCTGCTTCGTAACGTTCAATGGCTTCGCTCGGGATGTTTACACCTAACTCTTTCTGAGCCTTCATTACGGCAATCCATAATTCGCGCTCACGAACGATCTTACCTGTTTCAGAGAATATAGCATTCATAGGCTTTGTCACATACCTTGCCGATAATACATTTACATTGGTCATGATTGCCTTTTAACAAATTCATCTAAGGTTAAGTTTCTAACTTCATAACTTCCTGCCTTATTTTCTGCCGCTTTTTTCAAGTTCGCTGCGATGTTGGGATAGTAAGCAGCGAGGCACTTGGCGACGAAAAAGGCTGTGGCATCGGGGCGACCAGCCCAAACTGACTTGGAAAGATCCTTTACCGAAGTCATATGCAGATTCACATTACTAGCATACTTTGGATTGGGCACTGTTCCGTACACAACCAAGTCCCCGACTTCTTCCATCCTTCCAAAATTTTCGGCATGCATATCTAACGGAGGAATACTGGTTATTAGACCGTGTTCTAATCCTCGCTGAGGATCACCCAAGAATGGAACCCCTAAGGATTCCAATTTTCCCCACAACGTACCGAAAGAATCCTCTGTTTCTTTATGAACCCGTAGATAAGCCCCTTCAAACTGGTTATTCAAAATAGCAGTTGCTGCACGAGCCGCCGTAACGTATTGGTTGATTCCCGTTGTTGCAATGGCCGCTGTACCCGGTGGAACATAAGCGCCTAAGAAGGCAGCTGCTTCCCCATATTCGTCCCCTCCCATCGGAATACTAATAACAGGTACCGTAGGTGCGTTGGCTGCAATGAGACTCGGCAAGGCAAAGAACAACCCGCCATGCGCAAGGACAACGACTTTGTTACCCGCATCTGCCAATGCTTGTATTTGCCTTGCATACTGCAGAGTAAGATCTGTATTGCCATGACAAGAAACGACTAAATCCGGCTCTAACGTTCGAATTCCTCTTGATGAAAAATACTCCTTAAAGGGTTGGCTTTCTATAGTTACACCACCAACTAATTTAGGATCACGATCCGAAGCACGCATTTGAACCAATAATCTTTCACCCATGATTGCACCTCACACTGCTTCCTCTAACGGCAATTTCACTCCTTGGTATGGCATTTCTTTGCCTTGATAGACTACGATTCGATTTCCATCCGGATGAGTCTTTCTTTTATGCAATCCTAACTCTCCTTTTGCCATCGCACGCAAGGCAAAGCGCAGAGCTGGCCAATCACTTTCCTTCTTTTGCTCGCCTTGATGCCGATCTGCTTCTTCTTGAGTGATCTCTTCAGCCCCTTTGTATGCAAGCCAAGGACCTGACACTAGAATCGCACCCGCATCAACCTTTTGATCCACCAAAATAATGGATGAACGCGTTCTTGCTTCACCTGCTACTAAGGCATCATACACAGCGTTTTCTCCGATGTACCTTCGCGCGCCACCTTCTGTCAAAACAGACAAGTCTGCCGGATGCACATTGATCGCTCGGTTGTTAAATCGTTGCAGCAAAGGATCTTTGAATAAACGCATATATCCCGCGAGAATCGCGAGATCAAATGGGCGTCCCTGAGCGGCTTCAAAGGCTTGCACCTTATCTAACATCGCTTGATTGAACACTTGACATTTTCTTTCATATGCTAACTTGTCTTCATCGGTAGCCTGCGCCGCCTTCCAACTCCCACACATTTCATACCCGTTCACGATATCAGCTGGAATATAAAATTGAAGAGCGTACTCCAACGCCCCAATCCATTCAAAAGGATCTCTTCGTTTCAAGGCTCTGTCTGTTAATAAGTAATCCACTGAGAAATTGCT
Source organism: Nanobdellota archaeon (assembly GCA_038046485.1). Classification (GTDB taxonomy): domain Archaea; phylum Nanobdellota; class Nanobdellia; order Woesearchaeales; family SM23-78; genus JBBSWA01. The sequence continues at coordinate 7,410 of JBBSWA010000079.1, read as the reverse complement.
TCCTCTTGACTCTAAAATGGCTTGCTGAAAATTCGTCCCACTGCCAGAAGCGAACGCAATGGCATGCATTGGCTCTGAATCCTCGCTCAACGAAGGAGTGAAAAGAAGCTCTACGTCCTCTTGCAACACCCGCTCGCCTAAAGCCATTTCCATTTCTTATCCCCCATAATATCGTTCCAGATCATGATGGCCAATGTCTGTTCTGTACTGCAAGTTATTGCCTTCGATGTAAATTCTGGCCATCGCTTCTAAGGCACGTTCTCTGGCTTCTCTCACATCACGGCCATCTGCAACCAAACTAAAAAGCCGACTGCCATTCGCAAAGAATTTTCCATCTTGAACATGGATGCCTGCTCCGAAGACTGTGACATTCGGCATTCGCATGGCGTCTTCCAAGCCACGGATTTGTTTTCCTTTTACTTGACTTACTAATCTAGAATCTGGATAGCCACGACTGGCACCGACAACGCAGACACGTGTTAGACTGTCTTCAACGATGTCTAAATTGTCTAAGTTTCCTATCAGACAAGCCTGAGCGATTTCATCCATCGGAGTTTGAATGCCGGGCACCACAACTTCTGCTTCTGGAGCACCCCAACGTGCGTTGAACTCCACCACTTGGGGCATCATAGACGTTCCATCATTTGTTAGCATGATCCCGCCGTACAAAACCCCTACATACGGATGGCCCTCGGAAGCCAAACCTCGCACGGTACGCTGCATGATGGAGTAATGGATTGCTGAATCCAACCCATTCCTTTGCACGACTAACGCTGGAGACACAGCACCCATCCCGCCTGTGTTGGGACCTGCATCAAAATTATCCCGTGTCTTATGATCTTGAGCTGATTTCAATCTTTTGGTTGTTTTACCATCACTGACAATGTAAAAAGAAGCCTCTTCCCCTGCCATAGCTTCTTCAACTAAAAAAGGATGGCCAGCACCACCGAAAGACCCCATTTCCTTGACAGCTGCCAATGCTTCTTCCAACGTAGAAACGCCAATGGCTCCTTTGCCTGCACACAAACCTGTTGCTTTCACAAAATACCTTGCGTTTGGCGTGTCTCGGTAAGCTGACGTCAAAATTTCCTTAGCAACTGCATCCTCCCCAAAGACCTGAAATTTAGGATGAGGAATCCCATTTCTTTTCATGAAATCTCTAGACCACTCTTTGTCCCACTCAACTCGGGAAGCTGCTTGAGAAGGACCGAACACACTAAAACCAGCTGCCTGCAAGGCATCTACAACCCCTGCAGCCAGGGCGTCATCTTGACACACATCGATTATGTCAGGTTTATATTGTTGAGCGACCCGCTCTACGTCTGCCGGATCCTTAATATTTGCTGGAGCGAGAATGACTTCTTTGGGAGCTCGAAAAGGAATGAAATTATTTCCCGGAACAATACCTCGGCGAACATTTCCACTGCGTAAGTAACTTGCCATTACAGCATGTGCTCGTGCACTTGTGTCCACCACCATTACTGTTAGATTTTCTTTGGACGTAATTGCACCCCCAATTTAATGCACAGAAGGCTCATCCTATAAATAGTTTACTGCCGTGTTAGCATTTACGAGTAGTTCTCAAAAAGTGTACATCCATTTACCGTCGATGGTACGCTTTTTGGAATCCCAACTTCGGTTATACATTTTGGCCCATTTTGCAGAAGTTGCGGATTTCGTCCCAAACAGGTTAAGAAGTGTTTATTGTTTTATTGTATTGATGTCTTTGACGCAGAGCCAGGCACTGCTGATCCCAAAGCCTTTCTTGTTGATGTCAAAGGGTTTGATGGGCTCTACCTCTTTTAAGAAGATCAAGATGCAGTAGTTTTTTCCTTTAAAATAAGGCGAATCTGGATCGGGGTTGCTTAAGCATATTTTGCTTTTACTCCCATATTGTTCAAGAATTTTACTTAACAATGTATGCCTCAGATCAAACTGCTTGACCTCTGAAACCTGTGCTTTTACAGTAACCGGATCTCCAGAGTCCTTGAAATAGACTGTTTCGCCTGCCTTGATCTTATCCCAAGGCGCACTCTTATTCATGTACCATCTGCTCTCGATTGTTTTATCACCTGAGAGAATCTTTGGCAAAAGCTTCCACGACTTTTTCATGATGGCAATGTGATCCATATTTGTAGTTCTATCTGATACAGTATTTATCTTTTTCTGATCCTTAGTGCTAGTTAAACAATGAAAACGAAGAGTACATTCAGAAGGAACGGCAAGGCTGTAAACTGGAAGCCGTTCGGAATTAATCTAGTTCAACTTATTTCTTCCTCAGATATTCCGGCAAGGGACGCATCTTCATCTCGACGGTTTTTAGTAAGAAAGCAGGGATCACCCTGCGAAGACTCAGACCTGAGACTTGACCTTCTGTCCAAAGCACTGGAATCGTCTTAATGCTATATCCCAAGCGCTCAGCGAGGCTCATGATTTCACTGTCAAAATACCAGCCTGGATCCTGGACGTGCGGCAAGAGCTTTTTTGCTACACTGCTTCGAAAGGCCTTGAAGCCACAATGCAAGTCCTCACACCGAGTTTCCAAGAAAAACTGCTGAATGATGTGATGATAAAACCAGGACACAAACCTACGCAAAAAACTCCTGTGCACGCTTGAACCGGAATGATAACGAGAACCCACACAGATATCATGTGTTTCAACTCCCTTCAATAACGTTGGAAGGTCTTTCATATCCACCGACAAGTCAATGTCCATGTAGGATACAATGTCGGCCTTGCTCTGTTCCCAGGCCTTCTTGAGACCTGCGCCTTTACCAGGCGTTTCTGTATAACAATGACCTAGTTTTTTGTACTTCTTCTCCAAATCCCTTGCTAAGGCTAGGACTTTTTCAGCCCCCCACCCATTCACTCCTAATACTAGGTGCCAATTGTATCCTTTCAGGTGCTTATCACAGAATGCATAAACCTTTGGAATGGTGACTTGAATTTCTTCCAAATTACCCTTGTACACGGGAAAGGCAATGTCGACTGATTTCATACAAATATGGTGAGAAGGGTTATTTATAAAGAATTTCCTTATTTTTATAAAACTAAATCCTTCAGGCGCTCTTCGAATGGAGGCAGCTTGTAATGAAAGGAAGCCTCCAACTTCTTTAGATTCGCGTGACGTAAGACAAAGGCGTTTTGCAACAGAAAACTCAAACGCCGCATGTTCTTAGAACCTAAACCCAACAAGAAAGCAGAGAGCTTCACCATCAAGGCAGGAATGGGAAGAAAGAGGCGACGTTTACCTAAATACCTCTCCAATACCTGGCCTATCTTGGCAAAACTGCACGGCTCACAACCCACCAAACTATAGACTCCCTGCTTCTTTAATTTCAACCCTTGAAGAACTAACTTTGCGACATCCTCCACATGAATCGGCTGCAAGGTGCAGACGCTTTCTGGAAAAACCGGCACAATGGGAAGCTTTCGAATGGCCTTCACGAAGATAGCTAGATAGCGCTTGTCTTCCCTTCCGAAAATCAAGGAAGGCCGCACAATCAAAGCCCCTGGAAAATACTTCAAAACGATTTTTTCAGCCTCTACCTTAGATCTTGTGTAGGGATCCTTACAGTTATAGGTAACGTTTTCTGTGCTGATGTAAACAAAATTCTTCAACCTGGCTTTCTTGGCCGCCATAACCAGACGGTGTGTGTAATTCACATTCACTTCCATCAAGTCAGGGTCTATGGTGTTTGTGATGGCAGCACAATGTACCACTGCATTACAGCCTTTCAAAGCCAGCTGCAAAAACGTAGGATCTCGGATGTCACCTGCGCGAACTTCACTCACACTGGAGAAATGCATTGGATGCGTGCTGATGGCCCGGATGCGAAAGTCTGAACTTAACATGCGAGCCAAATGCCTACCTAGAAAACCACTTGCACCTGTTAGAGCTAAAATGGGCTTGGACATGCTCTTAAGAGAAAGCCTTAGCTTTATAAAAACTCTTTATATCCCTTTACATGACCTTGGCGCGAAACCTTATTCTCATTGGGGCTAACGAACCACTTGGATATTCTATTTTAGAACAACTTGAACAACGGCATGAATTATACCCTGGCATGGAACAACTCGCTGCTTATGACTTAAAAGAAGCTTCCCCCATCCAAAAACTTGACCTTGCAGATCTAAACGAACTTGAACGAGCCTTGGAAGGATACGGGCCTGAAACCAGCGTCATGAATGTAGCTGCCTACCACAATGTCGATGGAGCTGAAACACCTCAAGGACAAAAAGAAAGCCACCGAGCAAGCGTTGAAGGACCTCGAAACCTAGCGCATCTAGCCAGGCAAAAAAAGTTTAGGGTGATCCATCTTGCAACAGCCTATGGATATGGAAAATCAGATAAAGGATTATTTACTGAACAAGACAGACTCGACCCCAACTGCCAATACGCCACAGACAAAGTCGCAGGACAACACGCCATTGAAGAAGTAGGCGGATGGGCTCTTGTGACCGAAGCCCTTTACGGCCCCAAAGGAAAACACTTCATCAGAGCAGTTCTTGATAAAATCTACCTTGAAGATACTGCTGCAGTTGTTCAAGACCAAACAGGCTCGCCTACCTATACTCGCGACTTAGCTACCTTGTTTGTAACGCTTGCTGTTTCTGAACAAGAGGTCCTACCTCGAGGACGCATCCATGCTGTCAACCAAGGCGCATGCTCACGCGCTGAATGGGCGGAAGAGGCTGTGCGATATCTGCAAAGAAAAAAAAGACTCCCTCCTGTGGCCCGGATTGACCGCATTGGCACTGATCAGTTTAACAACCGCGAATATAATGGACGCTGGAAATACCATGAACAAGTACGCAAGGGTGAAGATTTAACTCACGTACGACTCGTTGCTCACCGACCCATTAACTGTTCCCTTGCCACACCCATTCTCAACCTACACGGCCTTAGCCTACGCCCCTGGAAAGAAGCCCTGCATAACTATTTAGACAACGAATATAGACCTCCTAAATAACAGAACAGAAAACAGAACCACTAACAACAACTTTAAATACCGTTCTTGAATCCTCCCAACCGATGCAGATCAAGAAGAATTACCTAATTTGGGGAGTACTTGCGCTTGTTGTTATCCTTGGACTGGTTCTTGTCAAACCCTTATTCGCACCCGGCATTCCCTTAAATGTAGACTTGCCCTGCCACTATACTCGCATCTGGTGCATTCAAGAAGCTTCTTCCCTTGTACCCAACAACTGGTGTCCTCATCAAGCAGCCGGGATGCCCAGCTCTCAAACCTATTATCCCCCCCTTGATTTTTTGATTGCCATGCTCGGCTATGTCTTTGGCCTTGAATGGACCTTCAAGATCTTTGTCACCTTAAGCTTATTCCTTCCGGGCATTGGAGCCTATTGGTTACTCAAAAAGAATGGACATGAGATTGCCGGAGTCATTGCCTTTGCTTTACTCGTACTATTCCCCGGCAGCTGGCAAGCCGGCGGATTTGAAGAGACGATCATGGTCGGCTTTTGGCATTACATGAGCACCATTGGATTCTTACTCCTTAGCTTGACTTATTATATTGAGCTTCTTAAAACTGGACGAAAGACCAGCCTCTTCTGGGCAGCACTCTTTACAGTCTTTATTGTACACCCCTTCACCATTGTCTATGCCGCCATTCTCTTTGTTACGGCTACTTTATACTATCACGAAAACGCCCTCAAACACTGGAAAAACCTGGTCTTTTTCATGGGCCTTGCTCTTGTGCTCAATGCTTATTATTGGGTGCCGCTCTTTGCCAAACTTTCTTACTTCCCCAGTGCTAGCGATGTAGCCATGACCTGGCATAACCTAAATACTTACCTTTTTACTAGAGTCTCATGGTATACCTGGCTATTCTTCCTTGTTGGATTGGGCTATCTCATTTGGAGAAGAAAAGAAGAGACTACACCCTTGCTTGTTTTCTTTGGCATTACCGTTGCGTATGCTTTCAAAGAACTTTGGATCCCCCCTTTTCTTAGCGGAGATCGAGTCATGGTCTTCTTATCCATCTGGATCTTTATTATCCTTGCCATCTTCCTGCAGGAACTCTTCTACCTGCGCATCAACACACAGCAAAAACAAACCCTTCCACTTTGGCCCCTTGCCGTGGTCTTCTTACTCGCCATCAGCTATACTTCCTACCAAACCTCTTCAGACATGTCCCAAAATATTTTCACCACCAGCCATCCAGCGTTTGAACCCCAGATGAAGGCCTTTGAACTACTCAAAACCCAACCTCAAGGCCGAGTGGTCATGGAAGAAACCCTTTATAATTTTGGTAACACCCCTCAAAGCCTCACCCACACCGAGTGTGCCATACCTGCGCTTACTGGTGGAAAAGAAGGCATGAACTTTGCCTTGGCCTATTTCCCTAGAAAAACCAGCGTCATCCACCATGACAATCAAGGTAATTTCTTTAACAAACCCATCAAAAGCTACACCCCCGAACAGTTCCAACATCAACTTGAAGAATTCAACATCCAATATGTCATTGCACACACTCAACCTTATGCGGATGTCATGGTCAATCACTCTGCAGGTTACCAACTCTTCCAACCCAGTGCAGTTTTCAAAACCAATATTCATAACTCTTATTTCAAAACAACAGCCAATGTAACCCAAGAAGACTATCAAGGTACTCATGCCCAAGTTACTGTTTTTGCCCAAGAACCCACTTCAGTCACACTTAAAGTCAATGCCTATCCCAACTGGAAGGTTTATGTAGATGGAAAACGCGTTCCAGCAGAAGAGTGTGACTACTTTGTCTGCACGACCATTCAACCAGGTCCACACACTGTAGAATTCAAGTATGAACTCATCGGCATCGACTATGTTGGATACTTCCTTAGCCTTCTAGGATTGGTTGGGTTGGTCTGGACTTGGAGGCGGTCCAAACATGATCAACTCATCTTGGTGGAAGAACCTAAAAAAGAAAGAAAACAAGAACTAAAAAAGAAGAATACACTGCGCCCAGAAAAAAGGGCGAAACTCGAACGTGCTCCTTTCACACTCTCACTAAAAAAAGAATGGCTCTACCTTTTGATACTTGCCTTCCTGCTTACCGGCATCTTCCTGTATCCCCTCCTTCATAACCTGAACAATCTAGGCATTCGCGACTGGGGTGCCATGATTATTTATCCGCTTGTATCCAAACTCAGCTTGCTTACCTACCATCAGATCCCTCTTTGGAATCCTTACCAATGTGGAGGGAATTTATTGTTTGCACACCCCCACACGGCTGTTCTAAGCCCCTTCTTCCTGTTTATTTTGCTTTTCGGTGTTATGCCTGGCATTAAAATTAGCTTCTATGCTTACTATATTTTAGGATTCATTGCCACTTATTACTTAGCCAAAAAATTCGACATGGGATGGAGAAGCTCACTCTTTGTTGCTATCCTTTACACTTTTACGAGTAC
>JBBSWA010000078.1:0-4624 GCA_038046485.1 Nanobdellota archaeon | reverse complement strand
TCGACAGAACATAAATAGAACAAGTATTTAAACATTACGATAATGGGTCAGTTCGATATTTAAATATATCTATTATAACTATTAATAAGGAATGACAAATAACAACAACATTTTTAAGCTCATGTATCATTATTCATGAGCATGTTAACCACCATCAGTAAAGGCTCTCAAGTCACCATCCCGGCCGCGTGGCGTAAGGAGTTGGATCTCAAGGCAGGCACTCGAGTGGAGATGGAAAAAGAAGGCAATTCCATTGTCATCAGACCAATGGATGCAGGCTTGAAAAGGGCGTTCGAAGAAGCTAAACACAGAAAGCCAAAGTATGGTATGACTGCCGAAGAAATGGATAAGGTATTCGATGAAGAACTATTTAGATAGCAATGTGCTGGCTTATGCATTTTATATAAATCCACATCAAGAAGCTTGTCAGCAGGCGATAGAAGCAGGGGGGATCATCAGTACCCTCACATTGATGGAAGCTTTCCATGCCATAGAACGAGAATCCAATCGTGAAATAGCTCAGGATTGTATAAGAAAGTTGCTCAGAGGAAATTTTCAGATTGTAGAAATCGACGCCAATATCTTCTTCCAAGCATTAAAACGAACAGCGCACACAAAGCTGAATATGGCTGATGCCATCCATTACACGTGTGCCTTACTCAACCATTGCTCGGCCATCCTCATTTTCAACAAAGATTTTAACAACCTCGATATTCCAAGGAAAGAGCCCTGAGAAGAGAAAGCCTTATATATTAAATAAGCATTACCTGTCATTACAGGTCATTACATGGGCATTTCCGAAGAGAATGTCAAGCTTACAAAGCACGCATTGGAACAGATGCAGGAACGCGGAATCACAAACAACGAAGTGTTAAGGGTTTTGCAAAGAGGCTCTAGGGTTCAACAAACCGAAGGCACCCTCGCCATCCATGGCGGAATCGGCGTCGCTTACCAAAAAACAAAAAAAGGACAATACAGAGTGAAAACGGTGATATGGATATGAATTGCGAAGAATGTGGCGGAAAAACCGTCAAAAAACAAGTTCCTTACAAGCACCTAGGTGTAGATCTAGGAAGGTTTGAAGCGAAAGTCTGTACCAAGTGCGATGAAACAGTCTTTTCCATGAAAGAAGCAACAAGAATCGAAAAGGAAGCGAAGAAAAAGGGGATTTGGGGCCTTTACTCAAGAACAAAAGTCGGAGTTTCTGGCAATTCATTAGACATCCGGATCGACAAGAAAATCGCCGAATTCCTCAAGTTAAAAAAAGGAACAGAAGTGACTGTTCAGCCAGAAGGAAAAGACAAGTTGGCAATCTACATCTAGGTGAAACAATGACTCTAAAACAAGGCATCACCGCTCCCACATTCTCCTTACCTGATCAAAATGGAAAACTTCACAAGCTTTCCGACTACAAGGGGAAGTACCTCTTGCTCTACTTCTATCCTAAAGATGATACACCAGGCTGCACAACCGAAGCCTGCACGATTCGAGATGCCTGGACAAAGTTCAAGAAAGCAAAGCTTGAAGTGGTCGGAATCAGCGTAGACTCAGTTAAGAGCCACGATAAATTCGTCAAAAAATATGAACTACCTTTCACCCTTCTTGCAGACGAAGAAAAGAAAGTCGTAAATGCTTACGGGCTTTGGGGTCCAAAGACCTTCATGGGTAAACTCTATCAAGGAACCGCTCGCTCCTCCTTCTTGATCGATCCGAAGGGCAAAATCGTTAAAATCTACGAGAAAGTCAAGCCCGATGAGCATGCAGAAGAAGTACTTAAAGATTTAGAAGAGCTGAAAAAACACGGCTAAAGTTTATAAAAGCGCCACCAGTTCCTAGAAAGATGAAAAAACTACTCACTGTGGCAGTAGCCGGGATATTCAGTGCTTTCTTAGCCGCGTGCAGCTCACAAGCACCTTCCGAGCAAACACGGCCAATCACCAAGCGATGCAGTGGCCAGCTCCCAGATGGAAGAACACTTTCTTGCACAATAGCTTCATTGGAAAGAAGTTATTTAGATACAAAGGGGGGTACCCCTGAAGCCGTACCGAAAAAAAGAGAAGACATCACAGGGTATATGTGCGATACGTTAGAAGGCGCTTACCTTAAGTTTTCTAGCAATCCGAACGGGCAAGACACCAATGGTAATGAGGTGGTGGACATTGAGCAGATAGCCAACCAATGCACAGGTCTTGATGGGAAAATCCTAGAAACCACGGTTGAAATCGGTGAGGTACAATCCCTGCAGGATAGCAACATCATTGTTGTCGGAAAAGGAGACTATACAGTCCATAACGCAGCAGCCTGTCCAGTCCCCGAAGTATCTCAATGGCAGCCTGTATTAGAAAAAGCAGTCGCTGACGCCTATTTGCAAGGTAGGGAAATCAAAAATTAGGCATATCCAATCGACAGTCCAAGATACACTTATTTTCGTGGTGGTTAATCCCGCCACAATATTAATATAGCCTTTCTTTCTTTTTCTTGTGTATGATCGACGCCTTCGAACAGCTAGGTTTGACAAAGAGTGAATCCAAGATCTATCTTACCTTACTAGATTGCGGCTCCATGCTAGCCGGTAAAGTCGCAGAAAAGGCAGGCATTCACCGTCGGAATGTCTACGATGCCTTGCATCGCTTGATCAAAAAGGGTCTCGTAAGTTACATCGTAACGAACAACCGCCACTACTACCAAGCGGAGGACCCACAACGCCTGATCGGAATGGTAAAAGAGCGAGAAATCGGCGTAAGGGAAGTCCTTCCCCAACTCGAATTAAAATTCAAAATGAGTCATGACAAGCAAGAAACCTTGTTCTACAAGGGCAAGGAAGGCATCAAGGCCATCTTCGAAGACCAACTCCGAGAAGGAAAACCCATCTATATCATGGGAGGCTCAAAAAATGCTTCCGGCATCTTGCAGTATTACCTGCCCAAATATACCAAACAACGCATTCAAAAGAAAATCCCGCTCAACATCATTTATGCCGGTAAGCGTGAAAAAGACAAAGGAACTCCTCTTGCAAAAACAAGATCCTTACCCGAAGGTTATGGAGGTCTTGCCGCCACCAACATTTACAGTGACCGTGTGGCCATCATCATTTGGAGCGAAGAACCCATTGCCATTCTAATCAAGAACAAGGATGTAGCTGAATCGTATATGAATTATTTCAAGCTCCTCTGGAACATTGCAAAGGAAAGTTAAAATAAGGTAAAAATTCTGCATAAAGCACAGCCTTTATATATAATTACGTACTATTACGTACTATGGATATCATCGCCAAAGTGAGTCGAGGAACGAAGATGGATCAGATCTATCTTCCCAAGAACCGCTCTGGGCTTTATCTGGGCAGCTATGTTACCATTCAAGCCATAATACCTCCTAAATCCAAAGAAACCTTGTTTTTTTATCATATATCTAAACTAGAGCCGATCAAACAGAAGATAGTGGAAGAAGTATTTTCAGTCATCGATCAAACCATTGAAAGTTACGACAACATCATCCTTACAGGGTCCTTTCTCGAAAAAGGTTTTCATTTCAATGACTTAGATCTTTTACTAGTTACCTCGGACAAAATAGAAGCTAAACCATTAGAAGAAGCAATAGAGAAAATCACTGGAATCAAGACCCAAGTCTTGATTATCGATGCAAAAGCCTTGCTCCAGGGGCTTGCTATGGATCCTTTATACCAAGCGATGCTTAGTCGATGCATAACCAAGAAAAGATTGATCTATCGATATCAACGTTCAATCAATTATAAGCTACTAGATCTACACTTACTCGGGAGCGAGGCTTTAACACGTGAATGCGACCTGTTAGATGGTAAAGAGAAATATAAACTTGCTCGAAACATGGTCGCCATTTTTTTGTTCTTGAAAGGGAAAAAAGTAACGTTTAAATCCATAGAGTCGGAAATTCAACGAAAGCTCTGGATAAGCTCCGATGAAATAAAAAATAATTCGGGAGATAAGAAAATCTTTCGGAAAACCTGCCAGCATCTTTATAATGAAACCTTTTCCCTCATTTTGAATGCCGCAAAATCGCAACAAACGAATCGAATTGTTCATCGCAAATCTCACTAATGTAATTGTGCATAGAATATTGGAAATAGCTGTTGACAATAAAGAGATTGCCAGTAAGTACAAAAAAGAAATAGAAGCAAGTTTAAAGCTCACAAAGAAATACCGTGAACAAATAAACCCCATCCAATCGCCTCTTCCTGAAAAACAAGCTTTAGCCATTCGACAAAAGTTATTGAACAAAGCAGAAATAAGGCTCTCTTCACGAATCTCCCAAGGATATAAAAACCTTCATCTAGATCAAGTCGAAGAGTTCGTGGAAGCTGCTCTAAAAGAGCTGAAAATCATATAAATTCCTAACCCTCTTGGGACGAAACTACTCATAAATGCTAACACAAGAGAAAACTATAAATAGGACGAGCGATGTTCGTAATCTAACGTGACCATACGAGAAATCACACACCCTATCACCGATCGCATCCCAGTACAGCATGTTCTTGCAAGTGTTTTTGATAAAAAAGGGCTTCCGGAATTAGTTGACGCACTTTTAGCAATCAACCTGCTGTGTTGCATAATTCGGGCAACCCTTTGGGTTGGGGGGATGTTTAGGCTGT
>JBBSWA010000077.1:0-3123 GCA_038046485.1 Nanobdellota archaeon | reverse complement strand
GATACTTATAAGTCTCTGAAGTTGATGTCAAAGGGCTTGCCTGTTCTAAGGCGGCCTTCCATACGGATTAACACAATGGAGTCTGTGAACTCCTGCTTGGAGATCTTATCCTTCAAAATGTCTTCAACTTCTGCCACAGACTTACGATGCGCATCAATGTACATCTTAACCACTGTCTTTACCTGTACGGGCTGATACTGGGCAAAACTATCCTCAAAAATGTAGAAACCACCGCGCTCGAGCTTTTCCATTTCTGAAAAATTTGCGGGGAATAAAGGCCCTGGATAGACCACATTACGGTAACCTTCTAGAGAGAGGTTCTTCACAATATGCACATGACCCCCTGCATAATAATCAAACCCTTTGGGTAATAAACTGATGGGGTTGGACTCCATCTGCTCCAATTCTTTTGGCTTGAGCTCGGTAAGAGCGGTGTGAAACATAAAGATTTTGAAGCCGGGCTCTACTTCTAAGGGAGTCAAATTGAGGTCATCAAAATAATGCTTTTCAAGCCCCCCCTTCTTTCCCGGCATGCCTGTGATCTTAACCTTGGTCTTTGGATCCACAGTGAACTTCAAATTGATCTGATTATCGGCTGTTTCTCCACGCGCCACATTGATCAATAGCCCTGCTTCTTCCAAGACATCCAACATGGTTCTGCCTGAAGGAGAAAAGTCATGGCTGCCCGGGATGCAATAAACAGGAATACCTGCTTCTTTTATGCGCTTGAGCTGGATGACTGTACCCCGCAAGTGATCAATGCCTGGCAAGGCTGTGTTGAACAGATCGCCTGAGATTAATAAGAAATCGATCTGTTTTGCCATGCAGATCTCAATCGCCTTTGTAAAGGCAAGAACAGTAAGGTCTTTTAGCTTGGGATCTCGCCAAGCACCGATATGAACGTCAGACATGTGTGCGAAACGGACCATGACGACGAGAAAAGAAAACGGGTTTATATGGGTTGTTAAAAAAATGTGGAAAGAAAAAATAGCGGGGAGTGGATTTGAACCACTGACCTTCGGGTTATGAGCCCGACGAGCACTCCTAGCTGCTCCACCCCGCTATACGACGAACAAAACCTACATGATTTATAAATCTTCCCTTGAACATTCTTTTCTATATAGTCTATTTAAATTCTCTCGACGATACTTAGTAGTTACTCTTAAGTGACTATGTATCGAAACATTTATATACTTGAAAATCTTAGAATAAGACATGATCAAATACCTCTTAGCTGTGATGATGAGCGGCCTTCTCATGGGAGGCGGTGCCGTTGTAGCCAGTGGACAAGCTGGGCATGTACTCCCTCTGCACTTGTTTGACAGCTACATTGGCGGAACAAAAGGAATTGATATCCCTCTTCCCCAAGACAAAAACATGAAAATTGTCAAATTTAATATTGCCCAGTTCTACAAAGACGTCTTGAAAATCAGCGATAGCCCCGATACCATTACTCAATGCCGCGAACAGCAAGAACAAGACTTCCATGCGTGCGTCGAGAGCAAAATGACTGCCCAACAGAAGATCCACTATCAACAGCAAATGCGGCAGATGCGAGATGCCATTGAACTCTTTGACAAACACGGCGGACAACTCAAAGAAATACCCTTTGTGAAGGACTTGATGGCAGAGGAATAGAACGGTTTACTTCGCGCCTCTACGTTTACGCTTCTCTTTTTTCATACGCTTACGCTGCCATTTCCAGCGCATCTGGCCTTTTTTCTTCCAACGACGACTACTGCGTTTCATCTAGCCTGAAAGGGAAAGGAGGGCTTTAAATAGTTAGCGGTTATTTATCTCGAGTATTCTCTTAACCTCATCTATTCGTTCTGGGTTTAAACTGATCTGTAAACCATAACTTGTGGATTTTTTCAGGATCAAGCCTATTTTGATTAATTCCTCAGTCACTTTTTTTGCTTCTCCTAAAACATGGCTGGGAAGGCCTGACATCACCCGCTCAAAGGCTGTATGCTTTCCTCCAATAACTCGGTGACGAAAAAGCTTACGAAGAATGACGACTTTGAGTTCCATTCTACATGGAACGGGTTCTTGTATTTATAGTATTATACGAAAATGTGCATTTCAAATTGCAAATATTTAAATATAGCCTTTTCTTTCTATTACCTATGGAAAAAAGCTCTTTCCAACTTGTCTTTGGCAGCTCCCCTACCATAAAGGTAATTGATTTTCTTATTGAACACCAAGAGTTTGACTATAGCCTCACTGACATCGCCAAACAATCTGATATAGCCTGGAGCACCTTACACCAGTTTTGGCCCGACTTTGTTCGTTCGAGCATGGTACAGAAAACCCGCAAAATTGGACGAGCGGAACTCTACAAACTCAACCTACAAAATCCTCTTGTAAAAAAGATACTAGAGATGGATTGGCTGATTACGAAACACTACGCCCAGATTGAGCTCCAGAAACAGAAAATAAAAGTGAAAAACTAACTATTTATCCACGAAGAGCAAGTGCTTTTCCTCACCCATCAACTCCTTTAAAACACGCTTAACAATCGTTTTTTCTGGATCGGGCATGAGTTTTACTCGCTCTTTGATGTCTGCAAAGGACTTGAATTCACCTTCCTTGCGCTGCTCTAAGATCTCCCACATGTGCTTCTTTCCAACACCGGGGAGGAGTTCTAAGATGTGCATGCGCGTGCTAAGAGGTTGAGCGCGGTTGATGAAAGCGACAAACCTAGGTTCTTGCTTTTCTACAAGCTGCTTTACCACGTGCTCTAACTCAGCCTTCCCTGTCTCGGTTAATTTATCGTAAGGCATCTTGCCATTTACATGATGAACCTTATCCCGCTTACCTTCCCCAATGTATACATCCTCATACGGCTGCAAGAAAATGCCTTTCTTAGGGACGAGCTCTAAAATTGTGAAATTTTCCTTTCCCATTGCTTGCGCGATTGCTGTCTTTAAATGAATGGGACGTCGGTCAAATGAATAGCCGTTAGGCAAGAAATCCAGCACTATCGCTTCTTCTTCTTTTTTCATCATGGTACAGCCCCTTAACCCTATTTGATTTCAAGGGAGATATATAAAGGTTTTGTGTAGAAAGGCTCTGTAGAAAGTCGTAAGACATAAGAACCCGAGCAGCTGGTAAGCTGCTCGG
>JBBSWA010000076.1:0-12983 GCA_038046485.1 Nanobdellota archaeon | reverse complement strand
GGCTCTTGGAAGTTGCACCGGTGCTGATTGCAGCACCCATCCTGTTCTTCACTTACAAGCGATTTCGACTCAGCAATCTGAGCTATACCTTAATTGCAATCCACTCCATTGTATTAATCATTGGAGGGCACTACACCTACGCCTTAACCCCACTCGGGGACTGGATGAGCACCCTTTTTGGATTCACGCGCAACAACTACGACAAAATAGGGCATTTCATGCAAGGATTTGTTCCTGCCATTATCACGCGAGAAATGATCATCTGAACAAGTCCCCTAAAAAAGGGATTCTGGCTCAACCTCAACAGCGTTGCCATCCCCCTTGCCCTAAGCGCCTTCTATGAATTCATTGAATGGTGGGTGTCCCTCGCGACAGGAAGCGCTGGCGACAGCTTTTTGGGGACACAAGGCTACATCTGGGACACGCAGAGCGACATGTTCCTGTGTTTTGTGGGAGCGATATTGGCACTGGTTTTACTGAGGAAGATGCATGAGCGATCGATGAAGAAAATTAAGAATTTAAATTAAGTACAGACCTTCTTAATCATAAATCCTTCCCTTGCGATGGGAATGATTCTTACTTTCTGGCCTTGCTTGATTTTCAGATGCGCAGCCAGTTCGGCAGGGATTCCTATTACTAGACTTCTGCCGCTGATGGTGACTTTACGGTCGAAACCGAAGGTATACTCTTTTTTTGTGCGTCTTTCCATTTCTTTTGCCTGTTTTTCGGTAAAAAAGAAGTTATCACATTTCGGGCATACATAAGCTTCAACATTTGTCAGAGGAAAACCATCCAGGAATTCGTATTTAGGCAACACTCCTTTTTTTGCGAGTACACTACATTTGGCACAGTAAAGCCCATCTTTCATTTTTTCCATTGTTTCCTCAGAACTCACTTATCTTTCACTTATTAGATAAGTATCTAGAATATATAAATATTCCGACCTAAAAATAAGAAACTTTAAAAGCAATAATACTGTACAAAGAGCATGGAAACGATTATTTTACCTAAAGCCAAGTTCCAAGCCATGAAAGAAGAGTTGGAACTACAAAAAAAAGAGATCAAAACTCTTAAAAATTCTAAACTCTACATGCATCTACTAAAGCGCTTACTAGAATGCAAAAAGAATATCCGAGAGAAAGGCGCTTATACTCGAGAAGACTTAGGCTTTTGAAACCCTCATTCTTAGCCTGTTGATGGTTTTCTTCTGACTTTTTGGACTTGTTTTCATATCATATTCAAAAATAGTTATTTTTTCTAGTCCTCTATCATATTCAAAATAAAGTCGAATTGGGGGTTGTTTGCTCTTAACTTCATAAAGCCCGAGCTGAGAATCCAACAATTCGCCTGCCCTTGGCCCGAGCTGTTCTATTCTATTCAGCATCTTCATTAAGATCGCTTTTATCGACTGGTTCTTAGCCGCTTGTTCTAATTGCCGAAGGATGACCTCGTCAAAATCAATAAGATATTTTTTATCCATTTTACCCTTTCAGATAGACTTTGTCTTTAAAAACAACACCTTTTACATAAGAATAATATAGTTAAGATATTATAGTAAGTCTTTCTTACAAGTAC
This sequence comes from Nanobdellota archaeon, assembly GCA_038046485.1. Taxonomy (GTDB): domain Archaea; phylum Nanobdellota; class Nanobdellia; order Woesearchaeales; family SM23-78; genus JBBSWA01. The sequence goes on along the minus strand of JBBSWA010000076.1, from coordinate 11,408 downwards.
CCGACAAAACGGAAGCTTAGATTTAAAAAGAAATGACTGAACTATCCGGTCATGAACACGCTCTGGCACTTATTCTGGACGTATGCTGCTTTCCGGAAGAAAAGGTGGTGGTGGAAGGCAGTACTGTTTGCGTTTATCCCCGACGCTTTATGGGTTGCGCAGATGCTCTACCTTTTAGGAACACACCAGATGACTCGACTTAACTTGGACATCATCACCCTCATCCCCCATGTCATTGAAATCCAATATGCCCTCCACAGCACCTTGGTCTTTACTGTGCTGCTTGCCCTTGTTTTATGGTGGAAGAAAGAAAGCCTTTATGGCTGCTTCTGGGGATGGGGTTTCCACATTTTTTCTGACTACCTTACGCACCACGGCGACAACTACTGGCCTTTATATCCACTGAACCATTGGCAGATCCAAGGCCTAATCAGTTACTGGGAACCCAGGTACTTCGCCAATGAATTCAACCTTGCATGCTACGGCCTTGCTGCACTGCTTGCCTGGTACTGGATCTGCTATCCTTCCAAGGTAAATTTACGAGATACATTGTTTAGCGGCATTTGTGCGGGCTTCTTTGCTGTCAGCTTGGTCTTTTTCCCCCTTGTTCACCACACGCCATGGAGCCTCCAATTCATTTGGCTTCCCCTTATTTTATATGGGGCAGTGTTTGTGAGGCATTCACAACAACTTAAAAAATTGTTTGAACATATTCGACAATGTGGCGTGCTGCGCACGGTTGCGTGGCTGCTGCACCACTGATTTGTTTAGCATCTCCAAAACTCTAGATGATCGCTTAGAAAGTTCTGCTTCCCCGAATGGGGCGACCCCCGTAACGAACTGAAACTTTATTGGGTAGAGTTTTGGCCTTAGGATGCTAAACAATACCCGACTAGAAATCATACTTAGAATTTGAGGATTCTTTAAGCAGGCTACCTGCATCCAACTTCTCATTGGTGATGATCTTCTCATTCCCACAATAGGGGCAATGCTTCACAAAGGTTCCCGGTGCACGGGAGAACTTGAAATTACACTTTGGACAGCGATAATGAATGATCGAAGGCGCTACGGGCACAGATTCTTTGGGCTTAGGCGCATGCACTGCGATAAAATCTTCCGGTGGATCCTCATAAGATGTGGTCATTATTTTTTTACCTTTCTCATCGTGCGTACGCCCAAAGCAACTCTTACAAAGCATGTCGCTTCCGGTGGCGTCTACGTGCATCTCACTTTGGGCATAACTCTGGCCGCACCTACGACACGCAATCATAACGGCCATGCTTTCTCCTTTAGCAACTCGGCTTTTTAAATTTAACTCTTCGATGAGAGCTACAATCTGAAAAAAGGACCTTTACACAACTCCCCTTCACATACGTATGCCGTCACCTTGTTTTTAGGGAATTTGTGCTTAGGCAGCCACCGCTTATCCCTTGGATCTAAGACCTGGACTATATTACGCTCGCCAAAACGAGCTAATGCCGCTGACAACAAGCCTTGCACTTTTTCGTCCTTCAAAGAGCCGATTATATACACTTGGATCGGACCTGACAAGAACTGTTCCACTGCTGCAGCATAGGAAGCTACAAAGAGTGAATTATGCTCATAGGAGGATACGAATGCTTCCAACACTTGCTTTGCTAGGGATCTATACTTTGGCTTATCCGCCAAAAACGATAAACGCCAGAAGAAACCTGCTGCCAAGGCATTTTCTACCACATTCTTTGCAGGTATCTTTAACAAACCCTTTGCCCCCTTTAATGGCACACTATCATTAAATGATCTGGTCTTTTTATCCAAAAAATACTTCTGCATAACGATCGCTAATTTTTCTGCTTTATCTAAAAATGAATGATCCTGCACCTGCTCGAATGCATCCAAAAAGGCCAACCCCAGGTGGACGTGATCTGCGAATACTCCTTCGGAAGCTGGATTTCCATCCCAGAAATGAAACAAACCTTTTTTTTCATTCCAACACAATTTCCATAGACGATCTAACGTCTTTAATGCATAAGATTCATAGGATTTTGTTTTCAACACTCTACTTGCTAACAAGAAAGAAGAGACCATCCCCCCATTCCAAGAAACGTATAACGCCTTATCAATGTACGGCTTTGGAAGTTTTTTTCTCTGGGATGTTAAAACTCTGTAATAGGTTTCATTTGCATCTTGACTCCCATAAAAACCACCAGCCGGATCTGCTAAATGCTGCTTTACATATCCCAAAACAGACTTAGCCATTTCTTTATAGGACTTATCCTTAGATACCAAAAACCCATTTAAATAATTTCGAAGCAACCCTGCATTGGTTTCCAACATCTTTTCATAATGTGGCTCAGACCAATCCGGCGACACACTGTACCTGAAAAAGCCACCTTCAATCTTATCGTGCAAGGGTTTCATACCATTCAAAGACTTTGTTATCATTTCCAACAAACCCTTCTCCTTTGAAATCGAATATTCTAATGATAAGAAATCCAACACTTCAGACATTGGAAACTTAGGCGCACTCCCAAACCCTCCATTATAACTGTCAAAATTTGACTTCACCATTTCCAAGGCCTTTTCTACTATTTCATGACTCAGCTTACCTTTTGGAGCTTCCTTTTGCGATGAAGCCATTATTTTCAATTCCTTCATTTTCGAGAGCAACTCTTTCTTATTCTTCCTGAAGACTTGGTGGATGTCTAATAGATATTGCCTTAATACTGGTGGAGAGATGTACGTCCCGCCACCCATGATGTCCCCCGCTGGTGTGAGAAAAGCAGTTGTTGGAAAACCGCCAAAATTATATCGATCTCGAATGACTGGATGCTTGTCAATATCAACACGTATCGGAACAAACTTTTCATGAATTATTTTGATGACTTCTGCATCTTTATATGAAGTCTCGTCCATTACATGACACCAATGACACCAACACGCTGTGAGATCAAGCAGAATCGGCTTATCCTCTTTCTTTGCCTTCTTAAATGCGGCATCGGACCAGTTCAGCCAAGAAATTTCCATACAAGAAGGAAAGTCAAATTTCTATATAAATCAACTCAAAATTAACTCACCAGACTACTTACGAACACACCCAAATAATAGGAGATGAACCCTGCAAGGGCTGCAATGATGACCATTTCCATTCCACTGTGCCACCAAATTTTGTGTGTAAACCTACTTTTCAAGACTCCCACCAAGAACAAGAAACCTAATGTACAGGCTACTGAAACCCACAAGGCATATTGCTCCACCCAGACAAGGTAAGGCCATAAAGGAATTAACCCCCCAATTAGGAATGCAATACCGATTTGAACCGCGGCGATCTCAGGATTCTCAAAGCCATCCTTCAAGGCCTTTACTTCTTTTTTGATGTGCTTTTTCCCATCCAGATTCCCTTGATAAAACTCAATCTGAGACTTGGTCGAGATGAAGGTGCCTAATGACATGGACAAGGCACCGGTTACAATTTCAACTAAGGCTGCAATGATCAGCGCTTCCCAACTGATGACCGCTCCTGTAATTCCAGCGAGCAAGGCAAAGGTAGATACAATGCCGTCATTCAAACCAAAAACGATTTCTCTTACCCAGCCGAAACTGGGGAGATGACGAGATTCGAAATGATGGGGAAGATGCTTTTGCATGTCTTTTTCTTCTTAGAAAACACCTATATTAAGTTATCCTTTCTTCATAAACTTCTGAATGACATCCACAAATTCCGTTGCTTCCTTTTGATACTTGTCCCATTGTTCTCCTGAAATTTCCTTGATTTCGTGTGACGTGATGGCTTTGCTTAAGTGGTAGAACTGATCGACCGTCTTTACATATTTATGATCCAGCAAGTGCGCTTCTACCATTCTTTTTTGAAGGAGCTCGGAGACAAACTCGGGACTCGGAGGAACTTCACCCATCTTCATTAAGGCAGCATGTGCTGCATCGATTACGGCCCAGTAAAGGTCGAGGACTGCTTGCATGACATGCCACTTGGCATTTTGCAAGGTGGCCGGTGCTTTTGCATAATACGCCCACATACTCTCGGGTGAAGGACGAATTCTGCCCTGATACATTAAGGCTTGCAAGGGATCGAAGAAACCTGTATCGACTAAGGCTACGCCGTCTCGCAATATATTGACTGCAATGGGGTCACCTGCACGGACATACTCCCAGAAACTACTGAATTTTAAGGTGATGACATGCAACTTGGGTGAGATGTCCGCTACGATCTTTTCTACGATGATTCGATAGGTCTGGACGAGCTCTTTGGTCATCTTAATGTTCAAATCGTCTACCACTAAAAGAATATCCACATCCTTTGAATTTTGCTTGCGACGAGCGGCGCTGCCAAACAAAACAATGGCTTTTAGAAATGTACCTAACTCTTTATAGACTTTCTTTGCGAAGGTGAAGGCAAGGTCAACATCTTCCTTCGGGTATTTCTTTAGATGCTCCTTCTTCTGTGTCTCTACCTTAAACTCCAACTCTACCCACCTCTCTTTAAGCTCATTTATGCAGAGGTGGTTAATAAAGGCTTCGCAGCTCTCCTTTTAGAGAGCATTCCATTCTTCCCAAGAAATATCCCTGCCTGGAAAAGCCACTTTCTTAAACGGCCATCTTTCCTGCAACCATTTCTTTACTGCCTCGAACAACTCTTGATCTAAACCCGTTTCTACTTCGCTAGTTCTTACCCACAACAATGCCATGGCATCGAACGATGTTTTATCGGAAGGATAAAAATAAACACAACCTAAGCATTTAGTCTCATCTGGACTCATCATTGTATATGCGAAGGATGACTTTTTTTGAAACTCCTTTTGATGCCAACCTAAGTCGATCAAGTCCTGCTCCAGCGTTAAGCCTTTGGAAGGCCAAGATGAATGAGGCCCAAACACTCCTTTTAGGTGATCGATGCTCGTCATTACAGCATCGTAATCCTTCACCACATCGCTCACCGTGAGCATTCTAAGCTTGAAACGCTTTGTGTCTAATGTTTTAGGCACTTGAAAATCACTCGGAACGAAAGATGTTTTCATAAGACTCTAGAACAAGAACGACTATAAATAGGTTATCCTTCAAAGGATGATCTTGTTATCCCTTAGGCTCAATTACATACTCGGTTATGGGGATCTGATCATGCCAATAGGTCTTTCCTTTCCTTAACTTCTCTGGGGCAAACACAATGTTGTAGACGAACAACCTCTTTCCTTTGGCCTCTTGGAGGAGTTTATCTTCAAATGCTTCCTCAAAGCGATGATCAGGATTGATGAAGAAAAAATCAAACTTTGAAAGATCCAGGCTTAGAAAATCGGCGCAGATAAAATCCGCCTTCAAACCCAATTCCTGCCGAATCTCCTCCCCTTGATCCACCAGTTCTGGATCGGACTCCACGCCTTGCGCGTAGGTGAATAAGGAAGCGACTAAAACGATACGACCATCTCCACTGCCCAAGTCTAGAAAACCTTTGTCGTTTTCCAAGTGTAAGGTTTCAAACAGGTGAAACACGGCTTCCATATCTGCTGTGCCCCAAAAACCGGTATTGGTGGAGCGCATTGGAAGCTTTCCTTGTGAGAGAAGTTCGCGCTCGAACTCTCTGTAACGAGCTTTGATACGGTTGAATTGCTCGAGTCGATCCATCCTATGAATTAAAACGTGATTATTTATCAATTGTTTCATTCTGTCAAACTTAAATTCATAAACTATTTAAGGTGATCCTTCTTATCCTTTTTTAATTCCTTCTAAAAAAGGAATTGGTCGCTGAGGGGGAGATTCGAACTCCCAAACCGGCACGGTCCTCGTTTACTGCAAACTAAAGTTTGCTGTATACAGTGACGCTAGCGTCACTGATTATTTCAGACGAGTGGGGGTCGCCAATCCCCCTTGCCTCAGCTCTTACCTTCTTCTTAACATCAACCTTCTGTTCTATTTAAGAAGTTATTCTGCTAAAAGACGAAGAGTTTTTGATGAATCTGGATGAAATCCGGAAATGACGAAAGATAAATGGAAAAACCGAGAGATTTGCGAAAAGCATTTGATCACGAATGACCCCACCTAGAAAACGTTTATAATCTAGAGTAAACCTGCTTTAACATGCCTAAACCTGAAGATGATAAACAAATAGAAGAAGCCATTAAGTTTCTTATTTTTGCGTATCAAAAATCTGGAAAAAATACTAAACCAGTTATCCTACATAGTATTCGAGTTGGGCTTCATCTTTACCATTTAAATTATGATAAAGATATTGTGATTGCAGCCATCTTGCATGATGTTATTGAGGATACTGATGTTAAAATTTCAGAGCTTAAATTAAGATTTGGCATGGAAATCGCTCACGTGGTTGAAGCAAACAGTTTTGATGAATCCATTGAAAACAAAACTGAAAGATATAAAGAGAACTTTGAGCGCTGCTGCAAAACGGGAAGAGATGCTCTAATCGTAAAAGCTGCTGATTTTTATGATAATCTTGATTATTACCCTCTCGCTTCAACCAACGAACTAAGAAAATGGCTACTTGACAAGCTGCGATATTTTATTGAGAATTCAAAAGATATCCTAAAAGACGAAATTATCTATAAAGAGTTGGTTACGAAGTACGAGAAGATTACGAGTTCTTGATCTCACTCCAATGGCACTTCACTCCAAAGAATCCACTCATTGCTTGGACTGTAAGCCCCTACAATGTACATTGCGGGATTGTGATAACCGAACTGACGATTGTGGACCCCTGCAAAGCTTGGCATCGGACGCAGCTTATACACAGGACTACCCAACAATGCAAAGGTGTCATGCACCACAGTTGTTGCATTGAAACTGCCTGGCTCGATGATAAAATCCTTAATTCCTGCTTTTACCAAGTCCTCGACTAGATCTTTGATGGGGACATTACCCGTACCGGGCGTGAGGTGTTCGTCATCAAAACCTAAGTTATCCGAGAGGTGAATATGACCTAATACTTTTTTGTCAGCTAATTTTTTCATTTCTCTAACCATCCACTTATTGAAATCTTTATCCCGATCCTCAGGCTTTTGACCGGGCGTTGCTTGCCAGTGTTGGCGCCACATATTCAAGTGACCCACGTCGATGGTAGCCTTGATGTGCATCTGAGACCTCTCCTTTGCTTCTTGCTCTGAATAGCCATAGGTCTTTTGCAACATCGCAGCCATCTCCTTACGAGAAGCGTTGATTAACTCAATCATCTCATCGGGATGGCTACCGAACTGTGTATAATGCCAGTTCTCCGGCGCAATGTACAAGGGTTCGTCCAGGTTTTTCTTGTTTTGATTGTACTTTTCCATGGCAAAGATTGCGGCTCTTGCTATTGAGTCTGCTGATTTTTTGATGCCGACCTCATGAACGGGCTTTACATTTTTTAACAACTCAATAGCTTCTTGTGCTTGAACATCGGCTGAAGCTGAGGATTCGTGAATGTGACGCATGTTCCTATCTACATCATTCAATTCTTTTTGAATCGCATCTCTTGGAGAAACCACATCTGGAGGAATCAGGCTTTGCAAAGCCTGCCCAAATTTTGGTTGAGTTATCATATACTTCCAAAACTCATTTTTATCCTTTAACTTGGGCTCCAAGTCATTCCATACATCCAATGCTTCCTTTAATTTATCCCGCTGCTCCTTGTAATCCTGATAATTCCTTGCGTGGAACAAGGAAGAACCCTTTGCCTGCAAGACTCGATGCTCTAAGTGAATGCGAGCGAAGAGTAATTCCGGAGACACTATATCTCCAGTTTCTTCCCTAATCTCCTCTGCTCTTATCACTAATTTATTCCAAGACAGCTTCTTAACTTCAAAATTCACTCCATCCTTATTAAATTTAGGAATTCGCTTAAACAGGCGATCCACATATTCATCATCCATTTCCTTCTGAAACTTAGGCACTTTACGACCCTCTGTATCAATCCAATCTTCTGGCTTTAACTCTTTGTCATCCTTAGACATATATTTAGAGCCTACCTTTTTAATCCCATATTTTTCAGCCTCTTTATCCTCTGCCGTTATAAACTGCGGCTCGAACAAGTGTTGATCCTTACTGATGGAATCGACAAAAGCGCCTGTGCGTTCATCTGCAACATACAAGGTAGCGCGCTTGTGCTCCTCTGGAAAACCCTCGAACTGCCTTACATCAATTTTCACTGTCTTCATCTTACCCGTTTTCTCATCCTTTTCCTCTACGTCCCTTTTACCGACAACTGGGTTCAATTTCTCATCCAACTCGTAAATTGGACGATTCCACTCCCCTGTGTGAAAGACGATCGCTCCACCCTTGGTTGCTTCAGCTGCAAAGTCAATGGCCTTTCTTAACTCTTTTAAATTATCTTCTCGAACGGCATCGTTAAATCCTCGTTCTCCCAAACCCGAGAAACCTTGCTTACTGAAGGTTGCGTGGACCGATGTTTTCATCTTGTTCAGGTCCAACAAGGCGCGCATCTCCTCTCGCTCTCTTTTGTTGTAGGATTCAGGTGTGGGAGACTGGGCCGTACCCTTACCCGCCCCTGGAAAATTGAACTCAATTTTACCTACGCCTTCACGGATGTTTGCCAAGAGGGCTTGGAGCTGGTGCTGCATGGGATTACCTGGCTTACCTAGGTCTGTTGGGCCTAGTTTTTGCGTGAAGGCTCTGCCTGACTCTGTTTTAATTTCTTGTTCGATTACCGGCTCAGACATGACATCAGCACTGGGCGTTCCTGCAAACGAATCCCGATCCAAGGCGTGATAATAATTATTGTCAAAAATCATACGATTCACTCTAGAACTCCACCTTTAAAAGGATTTCGACCTTTTGTCCTAAGCGGTAATTTTTTGAATGATCCGAGAAACATACGTTTTTGACGTAAATTACGTGCCGGGTGTCTTATACACATCCTCCTGCTTAGAAAGATACCCTCGAGCGCGATTCAACAGGTTTTCGAAGCGGCTTGAATAGGCTTCCTCCAAGTGTTCGACTGCCTGCATGGTAGCGTTCAAGGCCTGGGTTACCTGAGTTGCGTTCGCCTCATCCAATTTATGACCCTGCACGGCATGGGATGCTAAGTTTTGGACAATGTCCTGCAATTGCGTATAAAGAGAACCAATTTGTGAACGATCGGAAGCAGGGACTTGGGTTCCAGATACTTGATGAGAGGCCACTCCATAAATTCCACTGCGCAACTCAGCTAGGCTTTGATACAACGAATTTTCTTCTACTCTAGACGGCGATTGATATAAGGGTTGAGCTGCTGCTTGAATGGGCTGTTCAGGAAGACCTTGCGCTGCCTCCACCACCGTTGCTTCAAGACTTTCTTGCGTTGTGGGCTTTCTTAAGCGAGAGACTGCCTCAGCTTCTTCTTCAATCTTTTTTGCGAGGGCCTCTGCTCTTTCTCTGAGCTCTTTTTCTTCTGCTTCCAACTCTTGTGATTTTACCTTTTCCTTTTCAGTTAAGGCTTTTAGCTTTTTTTCTGCAAGCTCTTTTTCCCTGCGAAGCGCCTCCAACGCAAACTCTCGCCTGCGCACTTCTTCTTGCTCTTTTTCCTTTTCTTTCTCGATCTCTTTTAGCGTTTCTTGTTTCTTACTCTGCAGCGCTTCGAACTCCTTCTTTCTGCCTTCCTCTAACGGATCTTGGAACTGAACCATATTAAAAAGAGGAAGTTAAGCTAGTATAAATGGATTGTTAGAAAAAATCGGATTGTTAGAAAAACTCCTTAGAAATCTCTTACCATGACAACAACCCATGGCTTTTCTTATAGCTCTTATACGCAAGCCACATGGATCCTTCTGCACTTTTTCCCTTGTCTTTCATGTCATCTGGACTGGGCAAGTTACTGCCCTTACCGGACGAGGAAAACAAGGAAGCTGCTGCGCTAAATCCTAATGGACCAAACATTTCCTTGAACCCCTTAAAGATGGATAAGAATGGATCAAGCGATTCTGCTAACGACTCCTTAACTGAGATGTGCTTCTCGGCAGGCTTACCTGTTTTTTTCTCTTCCAAGTCTTCGCCTGCTTCCTTCAAGTACTTTTCTAACTCATCTCCTAAGGCATCCATGGCTGCTTTTATGTTTTCGTCAATAAATCCAAAGAGTTCGAAGTCTTCCTCGGCTCGCATGCGTTTATACTGAGCGATCTGATCCTTTGACCAGCCATACGCCCTTAACGTACACTCTGCTCGACCTACATGGATCGGACCTCGCTGGTATTCCTGCGAATAACTTAGTGATGGGCGGGTTCTTAATTTTAAGGTCATCAAAATACAGGGTACTGGACCACTTCCTTTGGGCTGGCGATAGAACAAGACTTCAATCTCAGTCAGACTTGTTTCAAAAGCATTGATTAGATCAGCACTGTCCATCTGCGAAGCACTCATCGAAAGATGCTTTACATTGCGCAAGTAAGGTTTCACCCAAGCCATATACATCTTAATTACACCCCAATGCTGACGTAGGTATCGCAATAGGAACTTACGACGGGTTTCGAGTTCAGCATCTGTTTTCTTCTTCCAATTAATAAACGAGTATAACTTTCTTTTCAGAACCGTTTTTACCTGCGGATTCCACTGCATACTATCTACGATACCATCTAACTTAGTCTCATCGTACACTTTTGTATTAAAAAAAAGATCGGGCAGGATGGTGTATCCAACAGTTTGTGCTAAGTGAAAAACGGAACCAGGCTGCATCTGACCACCTCTGTTTTCAACGAGGTCTGTGAACTCTCCTTTTAAGGCGACGTCCGCACTGTCGCTCTTGCCCCACAATCTTCTGGGAGCGAGCTTCTCATCCAAGATACGCATTTCCCTTACCAAGGCGAATAAGTCCTTAATCATCTTACCAATCGTCGCCATAAACTGCTGTGCCTTATCCTGCTGAATACCCAAGCGTTGTTGACTGCTGCCAAAGAAAGCACTGTTCTCGCTTGCTGAGAAAATATCGGTTATTTTATCTGCATGCGAAAATGCTTGATCCTGACGGAAATGCTCCAAGAACCAATAATACATCTCCTCAATGGATTGGCCAAAACTTTCGAACACCAGACGATACCTTTTAACGGGATTGGGATAACCTGTTTTCATATATGAACCTGAAACGGAAATGTTCTGCTCTTCTGTTTCTTCCTCTTCTGCATCACCTGCATCTAAACTTCCCAACTCAGAAACTGCCTTGAACACCTTCTTTGCATCATCAAAGGTGTACTTATCCCGCGCGCCCCCACTAATAAAACCATACTTGACAAGACGCTCACTATCCGAAGCCATGCTCTATCCCTGAGATTAAGAGTTTATAAGGATTGCTGTCTCCAACCAGTCTTGTTCAATTTCATAATTCCTTTACAGTTTAAAAACCAGGCAAAATTCCTTCTTTTTGGTGATCTTTATGGCAAAACTTAATGAAAAAAAAGACGTTGGATTATAAAGCAGTACAGAGGGGGCCGAGGCGCCACCTC
>JBBSWA010000075.1:0-44704 GCA_038046485.1 Nanobdellota archaeon | reverse complement strand
TTCATAACCCCCTCAACTACCCCCCAATTTACCCCTGCTTGCTCCAACATCCCCCGAAAAGAGCCTTCATTGTACTTAGCCCTCCAGAAAGGGGGGGAAAGCGGTTTTATTATTCCTTCTTTTTGAATTAACTCACCAATACCCTTATTTGCTAAGTGAAACATCTCAACTAAACCAACACCCCCCGGACGGTTAATACTCTCCATTGTTTTCCCTCAAACCTGCCCTTTTAAGTCAACACCGCCTGCTCTCACATTGCCATGCGTACCCTTGGCCTTATCTACTGGAAAGCGCTTGCGGTACTCATCTAGGACGTCTTTGATTGCTTTTTCGGAGTTGACATCACACAAGTAAGATACTTTGAGAATGAGATAGACCATGTCACCAATGAAGTTCTCCACTTCTTCCTTGTTCTCCTTGATCATCTTCTGCTGCGTTTCTGTGTCTACCCACTTGATGATGTTCCAGAACTCGCCGATCTCCTCATTCATGTTCAACAAGAGATCTTTAATACAGGAAGGCTTACTCCACTCCAAAGCATCGTTGAAATCTTTAATCTCGTTCTGGATGTTGAGCATACCTTTTGGGATGAGGAATTGTTATTTAATCCTTTCGAAGCCACCGAGAATAGAATACCCCCTAGAAGGCTCACGTTTAAAAATAAGGGATCAATTAGCTTTTCTATGAGAAACCCTTTACGACAATTGGGATTGGCTGGCCTGGCTGCACTTGCGCTTGCTTCTCCTGCTCGAACTCAAGACAACCCCAGCATCGACTTAGGGTTGTCTTTAGCTAACCCCTATCTTGTTTCTCGAGGATTTCAACCTTCTGATGAACTTAACCTACAACCCTCCATCGACTTGATTGTACCCGTAGAAAAAGGTAAGGTAACCTTTGGATATTGGGGAGATTTCAATAAAGATGGAAGGTTTGAAACCGACTGGACCATTACTTACAATTGCACACTTGGAAAGGTTCCTCATCTAGGAGCCCTTACCGGCCAAGTAGCCTTGAATCAATACAATGTTCCCGACCTTAAACTTGAAGAGTGGAATGGCAGTGTCCAGCTTAGCGATCATGTATTAGCTCCTAAAGTATTTGTTGCTGCAGACTTTCGAGATGGCAAAGGAAACGTGGCTGAACTTTCCGTGAATCCCCACTTCAAACTGGGACCCCTCAACTTAGACACAACCCTGGCTGCACTTTACAATGACCATTATGCGACTGATCGAAGCGGATGGAGTGGAATACGAGCGGATGTTTCAGCTCCTTTCAAAATTGCACCAGGTACAACTCTAACATTAGGAGCTCGATTTTTTCATGCCACCCGAGATGACTTTGAAGACCACACTGCCTTCAAAGCTACCTTGAGCCATCATTTTGACCTGAGCAGAACTCCAAAATAAACTTCTTTACTTCAAAATAGTCACAGAAGAAAGATTTATAATATTCGACTTATTACCAAGCAGGATGGCCACACCGGATAAGAAAGCGAAACAAGCTCAAGCGCATTTTAAACAGAAAGTACTCAATCGAGCCAAGGTCAAAGAGGCTGCGCGTCTCGCGGAAGAACGATCTCGGGCCTCTAGCTCCTCAAGTCTTAACCCAAACTCTTCAAGACCTACCTTTGCAATCAGACCCTCTACTCCTCACATTTATCTTAACGCCCCTATTCGTGATATCCGCCTAGTGTTATGCGACCCTAAAACAAGAGATGCTGCTCTTATCTGGCAGTACCGGGGCTCTCATCAAAACCCTATGTGCGGTGTTCCAATCGAAGGTACTTTTACTTATCAATCGATGTATCCTGCAAGCTACTTTAAAGTCCCACTCACCATTAGCCCGTCCTGTCTTGATGAAGCACTTGGGGTTCCAACAAGTACTGTAGTCTTCAAGGATTTTTATAAGGCCCCGTATGGAAACCTTATCCGCACCGCTGCCTGTTGCCTAAATGCTGAGTTTCGTGAAGAGGCAAAACGGAACCTTGAAGCCTGTGTTCGGGAAACAACCCCTCTTCTCTAATCATCCCTATCCAGAGCGATCTAAACCACCATTTACAAAACTTCGTTCTGAACTTTACATTGTCAAATACAAAACTTTATAAACGAAACAGGACTCCAAAGCATTAGTTTCTGAAGTGTTCTCGACGGTGAAAAAAGAGAGCCTATCAGGAAAAGGTTATTCAGCATCTTCGAAATCCTTGACGAAGAATCAAAGGCGCTGCACCCCCGCAGGGGCCAACCCCGTGCGACGCGCAGACCAGATTAATTGAAAGGATTTCGACCTGAGGATGCTGAACAAAAAAGGTTTACACCATGATCAAAAAAGGAGATTTTGTCCAACTCGATTATACTGGCCTCTTGACTGAAACACAAAAGGCCTTTGACACTACACTTGAAAAGGTAGCCCAGGAAAAAAAGCTTTACAATCCAAAAGTCAACTACAAACCTGTTACCGTTATTATCGGAGAAGGCCAACTGGTTTCGGGCCTTGATAAAAACTTAGAAGGCAAGGGTGTAGGGGAACACACCTTTTCACTCAAAGCTGAAGAAGCCTTTGGCCTCAAAGACCCCAAATTACTGAAGTTAATTCCCCTCAAAGACTTTACGAGCCAACGCATTCAACCCGTTGTCGGATTGGATGTGAACATCGATGGGCAAGTTGGCATCGTACGCAGTGTGAACAGTGGAAGAATCATCGTTGACTTCAACCACACCCTTTCCAGCAAAGACATCACCTACCAAGTTCACGTTCGAAAGATCCTTACTGACCCCAAAGAAAAGATTGATGCTTGGTTCCACATCACAGGCTTTCCTCATGGAGAGATTAAGATACAAGGGAAAAAAGCGACTGTTGAACTCGGACAAGAAATTCCCGAGCCCTTAATTAAACACTTCCAAGAACAGGTCGAGCGATATACCGGCATTGAAGTCATTTTAACTAATCCCTCAAAAGTAAAACCAATCAGTGACAAAAAACACGAACACACTCCTAAAGGACAATAATGCATATAAATCAATGAACCTCAGACATCGACGATGACTGCGACTGGTAAAACCCAAAGCACCCAAAACGCGCTGGATAAGGAACTTGAAGAGCTCCTCGCCAAGCAAAAGTCCAAGATCAAAGTGGTTGGAGCCGGCGGCGGTGGAAACAATGCGATTAACCGCATGAGCGAAGTGGGCATTAATGGCGTAGAAACCATTGCCATGAACACAGATGCACAGGACCTGCTTTACACCCAAGCGGATCGCAAGATCCTCCTTGGAAGAAAACTTACGGCAGGCCTAGGAGCGGGGAGCATTCCTAAAATCGGGGAAGAAGCCACGCGCGAAACCGAAGATGAAATCAAAAAGGCACTCGCTGGAAGCCACCTGGTGTTTATCACCTGCGGCCTGGGCGGGGGCACTGGAACGGGAGCCGCTCCTGTTGTTGCCGAAATTGCCAAAAAAATGGGCGCCTTAATTGTCACCATTGTCACCCTTCCCTTTACCATGGAAGGATCAAGACGATATGAAAATGCCGTGATTGGCCTTGAAAAACTCGAGCGCCTATCCGACACGATCATCGTCATACCCAATGATAAACTGCTGCAAATCGCACCGGATTTGCCGCTTCACACGGCCTTTAAAGTGGCCGATGAGATCTTGACCAATGCCGTCAAGGGCATTGCCGAACTCATCACCAAAACAGGCCTGGTCAACCTCGACTTTGCCGATGTACGATCTGTCATGGGAAATGGCGGCACGGCCTTAATTGGCCTTGGCGAAGGCGAAGGCGAAGGAAGAGCCATCGAAAGTGTTGAAAAGGCCATCCACAACCCCATGCTGGATGTGGACATCAGCGGGGCTTCCGGAGCACTCATCAACATCAGCGGCGGACCGGACATGACCCTTGAAGAAGCACAAGTTGTTGTGCAACGAGTCTCGGAAAAACTCGACGAGGATGCCCGGCTTATCTGGGGAGCCCAGATCAGCTCAGACTTGGAAGGAACGATTCGAACCTTACTCATCATCACCGGCCTTAAAACAAGGCACATCCTCAAAGCAAAAAAAGAAGAAAAAAAATTAGGAATTGAACTGGTGTAAAAAAATGGAAAATGAGACATTAACCTGGAAACAACGCATCAAAGAGTACTTAGGCGAATGCTATCGCGTCCTACTCGTCACGAAAAAACCCAACAAAACTGAATTCAAGACTGTCGTTAAAGTCTCCGGCTTAGGAATCCTAGCCATTGGCCTCATCGGCTTTTTACTCAACTTGGTTTATCAATTAATCGCGGTGTAAACAAACATGGAAGAAAACAAAACCCCTACTGAAACAGACGCAAAGATAGAAGACTCTTTACCCGGCATTCAAATCAAAGTCCGGAAAAAGCAGAAACTCCCTGAAATTGAACGCATGGAACATGCTAAAGAAGAAACCACGCCTGATAAAAAAACTGAAGCTGCTCCTCAAAAGGTTGAAGCCATCATCTTTGCCTTACGCACTACGGCTAACCGAGAAGACCAAGTCATGAGTTTTATTGCCAGCCATGTTGAGCGAAAAAACATGCCTGTTTATTCTGTTATACGACCTCATGGCATGCGCGGTTATATCTTCATTGAAGCCGAGAATATGGCTGCCGCTGAAGAAGCTGCACACGGCATTCCTTATGCACGCGGTGTATTGCCTAAACGAGTCGAGTATAAAGAAATCGAACACATGCTCGAACAAGTCAAGAAGGAAATCAATATTCAGAAAAATGATATTTGTGAAATCATCTCTGGACCCTTCAAACGCGAAAAGGCAAAGATTACCCGCGTAGACAAAGTTAAGGAAGAAGTTGTTGTTGAACTACTGGAAGCGGCTGTAGCGATCCCCATTACGGTTCGGATCGACTCCGTCAAGGTTATTCGACGAGATGAACAAGACAACCCCTAAGCATAAAGTATATAAGCTTAGGACTCTTTTTTCTTTCTTATGAGCGAACCCGAAGAGGGACGGTTCAGAAGACATGATTTCTGACCCCCTTTCCTTGGATGATTATGTTGAAAGCGACACAGCTGTATCTGCTGCAGCGCTAGAGCGAGCCGTGCCTTATGCATCCTCATCCTCTTTTATAGATCTAGGTTATGCTGCCGGAAATGGCACTTCTAGTTATCGCGCCTCACCTTTACATTCTAGAGCCCATGAAAGCCTCTATGCCAACCACTCTTCTGCTCCATACCGAGGATCTGACTTTCAAGGAAACTTTGATGCCACCTATGGCGGAGCCGATCATGCTCGAGCGGTTTATGCAAGCGCCAAACAAGCCAATCCTTACCAGTAATCCGTAGATACCTACAGGACTTCCGTCCTGAAGTTTGGTTCTATCGAACCAAACCTTTATAAACCCAATATTTCTTCTCCTCGATATGGCCACAGAAAGCGTTCAAGTCATGGTAGAAGGTGGAAAAGCAACCGCAGCACCCCCTTTAGGACCTGCCCTTGGACCTCTAGGTATTAATATTGGTAAAGTTGTGGCTGACATCAATACGAAAACTCAATCTTTTAAAGGCATGCAAGTGCCTGTCACGATCTCTGTTGTTAAAGAAACCAAAGAATATACGATTTCTGTAGGAACCCCCCCTGCCTCTGCCTTAATTAAGAAAGAAGCCGGCGTTGAAAAGGGAAGCGGAAAACCTAACGTTGACCATGTTGCTGATATCATGATTGAACAGATCATCAAGATTGCCAAGATGAAAGAAGACAACTGCGCTGGTAAAACCCTTAAAGATCGTGTCAAAGAAATTATTGGAACCTGCAATTCCATGGGCATCATGGTTGAAGGAAAACATGCTCGAGAAGCCATCTACATGGTTAATGAAGGAAAGTTTGACGCTGAAATCAAAGCGGAGAAGACGGAATTAAGCGTTGAAGAACTCAAAACACTCGACGAAGAACGAAGAAAACTCCAAACGGA
Source organism: Nanobdellota archaeon (assembly GCA_038046485.1). GTDB lineage: Archaea > Nanobdellota > Nanobdellia > Woesearchaeales > SM23-78 > JBBSWA01. The sequence goes on along the minus strand of JBBSWA010000075.1, from coordinate 38,760 downwards.
ACTTGCCACCAAATACGCCGAACTCGAAAAGAAAGCGCAAGCCATCCTCAAAGAATTCGAAGGCAAAGAAAGAAAAGTCATCGCCGAACAACTTCGCCTTGCAGGCATCCCCGAAGACCACATCAAGAAACTCCTACCTGCTACAGGTGGTGGAGGAGCAAGTGGCGGAGCTGCGGGCGGCGAAGAAGCCAAAGGTGGCGCTGCACCTGCGGCTGCGAAGAAATAATTCTTTATTTTACCCTTTTTTTAAACGAAAACTATATAAACCTTATAAATCTAGGATTAAACCATGCAACTCATGGAAATACCTCATGAAAAGAAGTTCTTCCTCTGTGATGGAGAAGTTGTTCATAACTTACCTGAATTGATGGAACGGCTTAAAACCATGGATGATGGCGTCTTTCAACACCATGTCAATGCTGAACGCAATGACTTTTCTACCTGGGTTCGAGATGTCTTTATGGATAAAAAGCTCGCTCGAGAACTTGCACGCGTCAAAACAAAAGAAAGTATGGCCAAGAAGTTGTTTACGAGCCAGTACCAATAATTAGCGTTTTCTCTTAACGACTTTTGCGCCTTTGTAAATAGCGACGAGCTGAACGGAAATGAAGATCAATAAAACCACGACCACAGCTAAAACATGCTTCCAATTCAACTTCCACGTGCTGTCCTTGAGTTCAACTTGCAAGGATTCTATATATTGAACAGAGGAATCTTTAGGTGAGAGGATTAAATCTGAGACATAACTTCCAGGCTCATATTGCGCAACTCCACTTACCTGCAAAGGAATCTCTTTTTCTTGACCGGGCTCTAGGTGTAAATCTACAAAAGGCAGGTGCAAGAAGGGCGAAGACAACTTTAAGGTGTACATCGTAGCTTCAATGCCTAGATTTTTCACACTCACCGTAAGTTTATCGTCTCCTTTACTTAAGACTAGGGGTTTGTCAGCTAAGCCCACTTGATAACAGGCTTCTTGGGATAATACCTTGATTGAAAGAGTTACATCTCGAGATAATTCAGGGCGTGAAGTAGGCACCACTGTTACCCGGATGAGCGCATCGTTGGTTTCACACGGAGCGTTCCATAAAAAACGAACATTGCCATTCTCACCCGGGCGCAGGAGGATGCTTGCGTCTAAGAGCTTGACATCGGACGAAAATACCTTGAAGGTTTCCAGGTCCGAACCTTGATTGCGAATGTTGAGCATAATTGTTTTTTCTCCACAGCAGACTTTATCTGCAATGTCTACAAACTTGCCACTAAAGCCATGGCAATCTTGGACCTCCACGTGCAAGGACTTGTAAGCAAACTCATGATCCAAACCAGACTTTAAACCGACTTGGACATCGAACGATCCTTTGTTTTCTTTTTTAGGATAAAATAGGATTTGGGCTTTTTCAAAACCGTTTCGAGCAACAGAGCCTTGACTTAGACTCATCTTTGCAAAATCAACTCCTTTTACATTGAGCTCGTAATCCAATGGAGCATCTGCACTGTTTCCAATGGCAATATCTACTTTTTCAGGAACTTCGGAGCATAATGAAATAGGGCCGGATGATTGGACTTCCCAATTATACATGGGCTTTTGCACCTGCACGAATAATTCCTTGGTTGATACCATTGCATTGTTTTGTGAAGATAAGGTGATGGGGACTTTTACATTCTTTGAAGCGGAGCAGGGTACTGCATAATAACCATAAACGGTGCGTTCCTCTTGCGCTTTCAATAATACAGAAGGCTCGCTAAAGGTAACGGGTTCATCTGAAGATAGCTTAAAACGATCATCAAATAGTCCTACGTTTTGAATATGAGCTTGGAAATTGGCAACTCCACAGGCTTTTGTAGATACGGAAGCGGGTACGAGTTCAAAGCCTAGGTTTTGACAATGCACAACTGTAAAAGGACGAGGAATTTCTTTCATTCCATCGTGATTTGAAGCTACTGCTACTGTATATTTATATTGACCAGCCGGAGCATTACACGGAATGTTCATGAATACACCTACATCCTTTTTTTTACCCGGTTGTAAGCTGAAGGTTAAATCAGAAAAGCCAAACCAATCTTTTACATCTGAACGTACGCCTACACGGTAAGCAGAATCAAAATCGCCTACATTTGCGATGCGAAAGGAATCGGTTTTTGAGGCACAAGAACAAATCTTAAGCCCTTCCTCAGTAGAGGAGGTTACATAATCCAATGAATAGGTATCTACAAAGATCTTAGCCTGCACAGAGGATACAATCAGTAAGAATACTACGAATAGGAAGGCTAGCTTTTTCATGGTTTACACACTCTAATAGTTTGAATACTTAACCTTACGCCCGCCTTTCCTCATTCCATCCCCATTTCCCATCTTCCTTCGGCTTAGCACAAATACTAAACCTGCAAGCAAGATCAATACTAAAACAGTAAGCAAAATAATGCCCAATCGATCGGAGAGTTGGAATTCACCTAAGTGTTCTTCTCGATCTCCAAAGATATTGGCACGCAAGGTAGCTTGAGCCATTTCACTGCCTGATTCAATGCGCACGGTAAAGGCATGTTCGCCTACCCGAGCGGTTGAATCTGCTTGGACATACAAGTACAAGGTCTTTTCTTGTCCAGGATTGATTAGTACAACGCTGCCAGGATCAAATCGGTAGGTGCCAAAGGCATCTACATTGAAAGCAATTAAGGAGTATTGCTTGATTCGGTTTGCCTTGTTTAATACGCGAATCGGATACACAACACCGGCACCCCCTGCAGCGACGTCATGCTGAGATAAGAGTTTGACTTGCGTTTCTTCCGTAAGAACCGTTGCATACGGGAAGGCTTCTTCACTCATGGTCTGAGTGGGTTCGGCTACTTTTTGAGGAGCTTGTTTGAGAACAACCTTTTGAACAGGTTTTTGAGAAACCATTTTTACTTGAGGTTGCGGTTGAGACTGATGAAGAACAGTAGATTGATACCACTGATCGCAGGTATCTCCAACTGAATTATGATTTGAATCGGCTTGGTTGGGATTGAAAAAACCAGGGCAATTATCCACAATGTCTGGAACCCGGTCACACTCGACATCTTGCAAGAGACCATGACCCGTACTGATGGCGCATGTATTCGCTTGTACAGAGAGCGTAGGAACTAGCATTAAAACTAAGACACTCAGCACGAAAAAGATGTTTTTCATAGTCACCACCATAAGCGTAATAACTCTTAGTAACACTGAACTAGTTTATAAATATTTCGTTTTTTGTCATTGTTAAGTGAATATTAATTACTTATTTCTTATCGACGATCTGTGTTTCAAAAAACCACCCTCGAGCTTAAACACATAACTTTAGATAACTTTTGCTTAAAATATATAGCTTTTGATCTATTTATTAAGTTATTTCTATCATTTTTTATACATTTAAAGGGTGATCAAACCATTAGAAGATCTTTCTTTTTCTGCCCCCAGATACAAAAAATAGGCTAAGTGCGACTTTTCTAGCGGGAAATCCCGCTTCATCAACCTTTCAAATACCCGTATGAGCCTTGGATCAGTTAATTTTTCACGCGTGTATGGATAAAAATCAGAAACGGCAGACTTAAACCCTAAAGACTCGTAATACAATGCTTTAACCGCTGCATCCAACTTATCCAATTGCTTTGCAATGATTGCGTTGGGGGTTTGTGCTGCATCATATTCCAACCAAGTATCTAAGCATTTTTTTCCATCTGGGATTCCATGTGTGATCTCTATCATTGCTGCGTGTTCAAGATCATGCTTAACCTTTGGATCAAGTCCATCGTGCGGTGTTGGATCCCCTGTAATTGCTTCTGGCCAATCATGCATCGCCATCATATCTACTAAATCATAATTGGCTGTATCCCCCCCTGTAAAAAAATAAGCTGCCTGAATTACATGGAGTGAATGCGCTGCACTGGATTCACATAATTCTGGAGGCACACCCCTACGTAACCAACCTGTTCTTTTAACTGATTTTAAGCCATATAGAATTTCCAAAGATTCCATGGGTGACTGAGTTAAGCCATCCATCTGAAACTTACTCCAATTCTCTCTTCAATAATTTATGCGCGTGATTGATTTCCTTGAATTTATCCGTACTGCCACCTTTATCAGGATGATGCTCCTTTGCAAGGGTTTTATACTTTTTATCGATCTCATCCCAATCCACTGAGTGTTCATCTACTCCTAGCGTTTCTCTTGCTTTCTTACGCTTGGATTCAATGTCATGATCTTCGCTAAACACATCAACGAATTCTTTTATTGTTTTCTTTTCATTGAGCAGGGATTCTACTTCCAATTCAATTATTTTAGAAACCACATAGAGATTCTCAATAAAACTCAACCCTTTATAACTAAAATAGAGATGCTGCCCCTCCATGTACCAGGAAGCAGAAGCCTTTGCTTTTTTGATCACTACTGTTTCTAAATCCACCTCAATATCATCTTCACTTACTGCGACTTTTTTTAATGTGGTGAAAATAGTGTTCTTAAGCTGTATGGCTTTTCTTTGTGAAGCACCTTTTAGGTTGAATGACTCCAATTCGTATCCTTTCACTTTTAGTGCGACCATTTTTTGAGCTCTTTTATGTTCAAAAAGGGAGGCGCTTATAAAAGTTACCCTTGAATAAGCCTTTTGCAAAGCTTTATTAGAGTTCTTATTTACTCTTCGTCTATGAAATTCTCTTATATGCTTGCTCCCATGGAAGATGTTACGGATGAAGCATTTCGAGAGCTGTGTTTCTTACACGGAGCTGACTTAACCTTTACGGAAATGACCCGGTTATCCGGCCTGGTACGACGCAATAAAAGCACTTGGCAAAAAATAGCAGTACGAGGTGAAGCACCCATTCAGATCCAGTTAGCTACTCAGAAAGAAGAAGATCTAAAACGATTTTTGATAGACTTTGAACCCCCAAAAGGATTTAGGGGTATTAACTTCAACCTGGGCTGCCCAAGCCCTTCTTTTATACAACAAGGACTTGGCTGCAGCCTGGTCAGGCGCGTATCTAAAGTAGCCAGGCTTGTTCAGATGGTTCAAGAAAAAGGATACCCTTCTTCAATTAAGATGCGCTTGGGATTGAACCTTTTTGAGAAGAAGAAAAAGGTTTACTTGAACTTGATCCAGGGAGTTCCTGCTGACTTCTTCATTGTTCACGCACGAAGTGGCTCTGAACACTATGAGACAAAACCGGATGATTCTGTTTACTCTGAATGTGTGGGTACGGGCAAGAACATCATTGCCAATGGAGACATTGACTCGGTTGAAAAAGTTAACCTTTTAAAAGATGTGGGCGTGAAAGGAGTTATGATTGCTCGAGCGGCTGTTCGAAACCCGGCTTTGTTTGAGCGCTTGAAAGGCCTGAAAGAAACCGACGCTGAAACATTAAAAAAAGAATACCTTGAACTTCTAAACAAGTACCCGCCGGGAAAGAACGTGTACAGAGATCATGTACTCAAACGATTGGGACAAGAAAAAGGCACGTATGCGGTAGAGACGGTGATGGGGTAAATCTATTATTAGATTAGACACGTGTTTAATTAAGAAAAGTTTATAATATAGATATATTTTTATTTAATGTATGGAAAACCATTTAAAAGCATTTGTGAAAGAAGATGGCACCAAAGGAAGCCCAAAACTGCTTTCCGGGCTAAAAAATTTCATCATTGACATTGATGGGGTGGTATGTGAAGACATTCCCAATGAAGAACCCGAACGCATGAAAACGGCACAAGAAATAAAAGGATCCAAAGAACAAGTGAATAAATGGCATCAAGAAGGACATATCATTACTTTCTTTACCGTACGATCTGAAGATTGCCGTGCCATCACTGAGAATTGGCTTCATACGCACGGATTCAAGTACCATGAGATTATACTCGGCAAACCACGCGGAGGAAACTACCACTACATTGATGATAAAAATATTCGTGCCACCCAATTTACTGGGAAAATGGGAGAATTTGTGTATAAAAAAGTCGATATACAAGTCTTTGAATAAACTTAACCAAACAAGCCAAACAAGCCTTTTGCACGCTTTTCCTTTTCACTGGCCAATTTTTCCAACTGCGCCTGCTGCATTCTAAGACTCGTCATTTGATCTGCCAATGCTGCCTGCACCAATGGATCTGAAAGACCCTCACTTACTTGCTTTAGAACCTGAATAGTCTCATCCAGCTTCTGAATGTTTTCTCGAATCCTCTTCGCTTCTGAAAGCTCCTGCTCCTTCATTAAGCCAAATAAACTCTTAAACTTATACCTCAGACCTTTTTCTTCCTCAACCTGCTCCATCTGCTTCACATCTGCTTGTACCTGCACGACTTCCTCGCTTTTCTGCTGCAACTCTTCTCGATGCTCCTCCGACTGCTTTGCGAAATGATTCAAACCACTTTGCAAACCATCCTTTTTAAACCTGCAAAAATCTGCTGTCTTTCGCAAAAGCATTTGATACAGGCGTTCCTCTGAAATCAACTCTAAACAATGATCCTTAGAAATTGGATGTGAGCAACGTTCCCTGATGTGTTCATAACACTTCTCCTTCCAATCTTCAGGCGATTCACACTGCTTCTTTAAGCGTTCATATTCTTGCTCTACATACTCGTAACACTTTTTTTTATACTCTTCTTGCCGACCCTGGCACTTCTTAAAGAATAATTCCTTATCACACATTTCCCCCCCAACCTTGCATGAATAAACTGGACAACCCCTTTCATCCAACTGCTTATTCAAAGCACCCTGCGGGCAAACAGGCACCTTTACCATCTGGCATGCTGTATTGATCGATTTGCACACCGGAGGCAACTGACAACCCTTTTCATCCAAACCATTCGGAACCTCCTGCTCTCCAGGCTTACATATCCCCACTGGAACCAGAGGACAATTCTCTTGAAAAACACATTTTCCCGGCAATTGGCAACCTTGCGCATCCAAACCATTTGGCATTAAACGTTCATTTGGACCACAGCGTTGCATCTCATACAAAGGGCAGGCCATCCCTTCACAGTAATAATGCGGACAGCCTTTGTCATCTATCTTCTTTGCGATGTTTCCCTTACAATAAGGTAAGGGGGTATCCACCGGACATGTTCTCGCTTGACAATCTTGCTGGCACGAACCTACCCTACATGGAACCATACACGGCGGATTGGACTTTGTACACAGAGGGCAATCACTGGCTTCACCTTCTTCACAAACTCCATTTCCACATGAAGATTGAGTTCTTGAGCAATCTTCTGGACAAGAACCTCTTGAACAGGCCATAACACAAGGATCATTTTCTGGGTGACACGGGGGGCAAAATTCTGCCTCGCCTGACTCGCACACATCATTTCCACACACCGGAATGGGATTTGAAAAAACAGGAACTGCAGGCTGAACTGAGCAGGGGGTAAACTTACAATTTGGACCCCCTCTTGAAATCCAACTTCCATCTGGACATTGAATTGTATCCTGCGGACAAATTCCAGCATTAGGTGTTTCCACCCAAGATGCCTGAGTTGCCTCTGCTGTTGAAGTTGCCCCCACAGAACCCTCCACGACTCGGCCTGTAATCCAACCTTTCCTGTACTTATCCAGTACCCGATTCGAAGGAGAATTGTAAATCACGCTTCCTGTCACGCTATTCGCAGTAGCTGTTCTACACTGAAAATCAACTGCACAAGAATCCTTATATATTAACTGAACCTGGTCCCCACACACTGCCAATGCCTTGCGCTTTAATGAGGCATAATCTGGACACTCTAGAGGCCTTGCTTCCATCAACCGAGCTGACCTTACCTCCATCACTTGAGTTTCCATCGGATGCGTATCTTCTGTATTGGCACTACTTCCATATCCCCCACACTGCCTCTGCCACTCCTCCTCACAATGATTTGAACTTTCACTTTCTAGACAACGCTGGAACAAATGTTCTTGATTGGGCGGGCACTCCACAAATGATAAACCCATTTGCTTCTTTTCCCCCCCCACCTGCTTCTGATCACACTCCCGCAGTACTGCCTGTTCATAACAATCCTGCTCTGAAGTTTCACACATATTCTTCAAATCACCATTCGCTATTGCCTTCAACTTTTCCAACATCTTATTCGCCAAGGCCTCCGGCTGATCACAGAACTGCATCATTTCATTTTTATCTTTATCTGTGAAGGCATCTGGATGTGCTGCGAAAAAAGGACCTAGAACCTCTTTTAGATCATCTCTTTGCCCTATAGACCCTTGTTCTATGAATTTAGATTTACTTCCCTCAAACTCCTGCGTATCTGCCCAAACGGAGAATAGAGAGATACACAATACTAGAATCAAAACCCCTGTGAATCTCATTTCTTCTTTTCTTCACTACCTGGCTTTATAAATCTTGTGCGCAACTCATTCTCATGGATGTGCCACAAGATTTGACGGATTTCGAGTAATTGACGCTCGACTTCACCAATCTTGTATTCAGAGAGGTTATTGATGCGAAGATCCAGGCTTGCTTTCTTAAGCGTTAACTCTGCACGTTGGCGGTCCTTCTCTCCCTGCCTGTTCTGACTGATCATAATTAAAGCTGAGAGAAAAATAGCTTCCAACGAAACAACCATCGTCAATAACCCAAAAGGGAATGACTCAATTCCTGAAAGGATCCATGCCACAAACCAAATCACGTGAATCCCCACAAAGGCCCAGGAACCCACAAAATTGGTTACTCGATCTGCTATACGCTGACTTACCGGTAGGTGCACCTCGGGATTTTCTTCAAGCCCCTTAATTTCACGAATCGCCTTTCTTAGCTCTTCTTCTGACTCACTAATGTCCTCCTCGATTCGCTCATCAATCTTTTTTTGTATGTCCGAGACTTCAAGGATCTTATCCTGAGACTTCTTAGGCATCCTTGAATGATTGCATAAAGGCTATAAAAAGATTCTGCTAACTGCTGCAGATCAGAACAAAATGCGCTAAAAGAGCTTCCAACTGGATGTACTCATCACTGCCTTCTACCATCCTGAATTCAGCTTCTCCACACTGCTTGACCATCTCTAGCTTTTTTCGATCATCCATCTTTAGATTCCAAATTTCCTTTTGGACCTGGCTGATGATATCTAGGCCGCTTAGGCCATGATTGAGCATGGTGTCTAGAAGCTTAGCTTTTGCTTGAGGAAAATTCTTCTCGACGCACAACTGAAGGATTTCTGCTACTTCTTTAGGCCTTGCGAGACTTGCCACATCATAGAGCAGCTTTTCTGTCACATGACCTTGAATGGCTGCGCAAGATTGTAAGAGGTTCTGCAAACGGCGACAGTCTCCTTCAGATATACTGAACAGGGCCTCTTTTGCTGCTTCATCCACTTTTACATTCTCGACTTGAGCAATGTGCTCCACCACCTTGAACACATCTTCTTTTGCTAAGGGCTTAAATCGGAAGACGGTACAACGAGACTGGATGGCCTCAATGATCTTTGATGAGTAATTGGCTGAGAGAACAAAACGGCAAGTGCTGGTGTAATTCTCCATGGTCCTACGAAGGGCTTGCTGCGCTTCTCTAGTTAAAGCGTCGCACTCATCCAAAAAGATTATTTTGAAAGGGACTTCACCGATGGACTTGGTTCTTGCGAAATCCTTTACCTTGACTCGGACGACATCAATGCCACGTTCGTCCGATGCGTTTAATTCGAGAAAGTTTTCATGCCAACTGGGGCCAAAGAGCTCCTTTGCCGTGACCAAAGCAAGGGTGCTTTTTCCGACACCTGGAGGGCCTGCGAATAATAAGTGAGGAAGGTTTTTCTTATTGACAAAGGCCTCTACTCGTTTTACGATCTCTTCCTGGCCCTTGACTTCCGAGAACTTCTGCGGACGGTATTTTTCCGTCCAAATAAGCGAATCTTGCATGTCTAAGCGAAACGAAGGACGTTTTAAAAAGGTATTGTTGAGCCTTCCAAGGCCGGCAAAAGCTTTATAAAGTGAAGGTTTTTCTACGACGGTATGAAGGTTTTAGCATTCAACAAATGGGACTGTTCTGCCATCAAAGTGGATGACCCTGGACTGCAAAATTACATCACTCTTGAACCTAAAATTGTCCCTAAAACGGGTGCACGATACGCTCAAAACCGCTTCCACAAGAGCCGAGTCTTTATTGTTGAACGGTTGATTAACCGCCTTATGGTACCTGGTCACCGAGGAAAGAAACACGTCCGAACCTCTGGACACTGCACAGGAAAGGCCATTACCACTTATGGTCTTGTTGAAAAGGCCTTTAACATCATCGAACAAAAACTCAAGAAAAACCCCATTGAAGTCTTTGTCAAGGCCATTGAAAACGCTGCCCCTCGAGAAGAAATCGTCACCATTGAATACGGAGGCGCACGATACCCTAAAGCGGTTGAGATGGCACCCCAACGACGCGTCGACATGGTCATCAAACTCATGACTCAAGGTTCTTACCAAAAAAGCTTTAACAAAAAGAAAGGCGCCGAAGAGTGCCTTGCTGAAGAAATCACCAACGCTTATCATATGAGCCAAGATTCTGCTGCGATTGCTAAGAAACTTGAATTGGAACGACAAGCGGATTCGAGCAGATAAAATGAAAGCCCTAGGTTTCACAATTTGTATCCTTATTCTTCTTGTTTTATGCGCTGCTGGATACGCAGGCTACCAAGCCCTTCAAACCCACATTGAAGACTCAAAAGTTACTTCCGTCACTCCTGCGCAAGAAGGCTTTGCTATTAACGGAAAGATTACCGTGAACAACCCTGGTTGGCTTACGATTCCCCTCAAACAGGGCGAATACACCATCAAATTAGAAAACGGAGAAGACTTAGGAAAGGGAACGATTGAAGGCAAACCCATTCCCCCTGGACGCACTGCACTGGAATTTCAACAAGAAATGAAATGGGCTCCTAGCGGAAACACCCTCATACAACTCGTCCTAAAAGAACATGTGTATGCCAACATCAAAGGCACAATCACCCTCGACTTCTTTGGCATTCAGCAATTGACACTGCCCTTCGAACAACGCATTGACCTTGCAGAGTATGTCCAAACGCTAAGGAAGGGTATTGTAGACAATGTGAAGAGTTTGATAAAAGGGTTTTTGGGCTAATTCTGCAACAAAATCTCATCAATCTCCACCAATGGACGATGCGTACGTACGGTGTCGTCATAACCCAACCTTGGACATGCTGTGTTCACAAAGCACTGGATGAAATTGAAGTCTTCTAATTTTGAAAAATCAATGGTGTTGTCCAGCAAGAAGTAAAAGTTCTTCTCTGGAAACTTGGCCTTTAGCTTGAGGGCATCTGGCAGACGTGCTTGACCTATTTTAGTTGTGATTAAAACGCCTACATCCTTTGCATGATAAAATGCATTAAGGGCCTGTTTTTTCTTCTTTTGAATCTCATCCACTTCATTAGGATCCACTTCAAAGAACTGATTGGTCATCGGGTTAAAAGCAAAGACAGGCTTTTGATTGCGCATGAGCAAAGCCTTGGGATGGAAAAGACCATCCCCTATGTATAGGAAGGCCTCAAAATCACCTTTAAGGGTTTCTACATTACAGCCTAGGATATGCCCTTGCAGGAAGGTATGTGTGGTTTGCGGCACGAGAACTTTTTTCCCAGCCATTTCCAACTGTTTTTTTATATCCTTATGCTGGTCATGAAACTGAATGACGGTTAGAAGACAAATTTTTTTGGGAAGCTTAGCTATTTCCTTCTTGGGCAATTTGACGGTTACATCCTCCCAAGCATGCAAGAAGAGGGTTTTCATGGAATAGTATAATTCCTATGGCTTTAAAAACTTAGAGCTTCCTAAATAGCTTAAGATTTTCTATCCCTCATGTGAATCGGTTGCTGCTAGAAATTAAAAGACTAACTTTCTAGTTTAGTTTCTAATCCTGAAGGCGTGCTTGCTCCTGGAGGTTGAGAAAAGCATCCATCTTTATATGCACAATAAAGTCCGCTCAGAGCAGATAGGGCTAGACCGCCAACTATTTGTTTAGTGTTTCCATGATGTATACCATACCCTGCCAAGACATAACCTGCCCATCCTGTTAACACTTCAACTCTACGTAATGGTTCAAAGGCATAATAAAGCTTCGCAGGAAGTTCCCTCAATGGGTTAAGCGAACTCTGTTCTTCTGTCATAAAAGCAGAGAACGAATCTATTTTTATAAAGCTTAGCCTTTTCTAAAAGCTCACGAGAAGGAAGGAACTTTTTCTTGCGTTAAGAAGAGCCATTGAGCGATGTCTGCCTTAGCCAAACCCTGAGACTGCAAAATCTGCAACCAATCCAATACAGACTTCTTTTCTTTATGCTCTACAAAGCTAACGCTCGTGTTCAAATTCTTTTCCAAGTACTTCACTACACTTCGTTTACCACCCACTTCATCGATCAGACCCAAGTCCTTGGCCTCAGAACCTAAGTATACCATACCTGTTGCAATCTTACGCACTTCCTTCACATCTAGGTGGCGATACTTTGCGACATCCCGAATGAAAATATCATGCATGGCATCCAGCTTCTGCTGATCCAAGACCTGTTCTTCCTTAGTCATCTCCCGATAGGGTGAACCTGTATCTTTATACTTACCTGCGACCAGGCGCCGATAGGTCACGTTGAATCGATCGAGTAAACCTGGATATTCTAGATAACTTCCAATAACCCCAATACTACCTGTCATACTCAGACGATCGGCAATGGTGTAATTGGATGCCACCGAAACCCAAAACGCGGCACTTGCTCCCATATCCCGAATCCATGCCACAATAGTCTTATTCTGTTTAATGTCATTCATGGCTTCGATGATTTCGTCTGCCGCGACGCCTGAGCCACCTGGACTGTTGATGTCAAGTACAATGGCTTGAATGTCTGGATTGTCCCTTGCCTCCTCCAACTGCCTTACAATCTTAGTTGAAGAAGCTTGACCTTGGACCCCCATAAACGAAGAATCATCATCGGTTAACAAAACGCCTTTTAAGGGAATGAGCGCCACATTTCCATTCCCCCCATACTCATTCTCTGAATTGAAATCTGAAAAGAAAGCAATCACACTGGCCATGAGCGTACCCACCAAAAACAAGATAAAGAGTATAATAATGATGGTCCACACCTTGCTTTTGGGATTTTTATCCTGTTTCATGGACTGTACTCCGCGAACTCTACTGTCCTTGTACTGGTTAGGCGCTCAAGCCAACGCTCTCCCTTAAAAAACAAGTACAAAGGCTCGACTACCCATAATAAAAAGAAGGGAAAGAAGGGGATAATAAAAACATTACGGATAAGAGCCCTCCAAAAACTTACGGAACCCTCCACATATAACCCAAGCAACATCATCCCAATGGTCTGATGCAAGAAAAATTCCAAGAGTGAAAAATATAAAAGCGCCAACACCACCATACACACCATGACGACCACAAGCCCACTTGGAATTTGTGTCCATTTCAAGGACTCCTCCCAAGAGCCCTTCATGTAATGCCCCAAGATTCCTTCAAATGGCGTAAACAAAACAAGATTCATCACAATCAAATCAGCTAAAAAGGCAAGTGCCCTTCTTGGAATGGACGCTCCAAACTTATAAAAATCCTTCATCACTCTTTGACATACCCTCCTCATTTATTAAGCTTACTCTTTCTTTCGACGATGCCTTACGCAAGGTATATAAAGCCACTAGCCTTACAGAACTTCATGGGTCGAAAAGAAAAAGAGGAACAAGCCAGGCTTGAAGTTGAGCAGGAAGAGATTCGAAGAGTTAAACTTCCTAAAGGAGATCAGACTTTAGGTATCCTTGAACAACGCCTTGGCGGGAGCCGGTGTAAAGTACGCTGTCTGGACAGCCATACCCGTGTTTGCCGCATTCCCGGCAGACTCAAACGAAAACTCTGGGTACGTGAAGGCGACATTTTACTGGTTGAACCCTGGGAGTTTGGCGGAGACGACAAGGGAGATGTTGTGTTTAAGTACAAACCTACCCAAGTCCAATGGCTGCACCGAAATGGACACTTAGATAAATTGGAAGAAAACGGAGAATTCTAGAATTTACGCATAACCTCTTCCCAAACCACTTGTAGCAAATTTGTGTCCTTGTTTACATCGCTACTGGGAAAGAGACTTGCTCCAAAGTAGGAAATGAGATAATAAATTAGGACGATTCCCCAAAGCCATTTACTTGAAAGCTTGCGATCCTTCACAAACCTTTGTACGCCGAAAGCAAAGGCTGGAATGACCAACGGAAAAAGGAAATGCGCAAACCTGGGCGAAAAGGGAGGGGCTAGAAGCCAAGCGTATAATATAATTGGAGTCAAAGCCATGAAGCATTTTGTATAAAAGACTCTGCGATGCTTATCTTTATCTTTTATGATTCCATAGACTGCAAACAACCAACCCATGTGGAATGTGATGAAGGAACGAAACAACAATGCAGGGATACCTGCCCAAGTTAATGTCTCTCGATTGATTCGATCACCGCGGGTTCTGAACCAACTCGTCCCTGTGAAGCACTTCCAAACGAAAACAGGGATTAATGCGATGCCGAATGAAACCACCACCGCCAAACCCTTCTTTATTGCAATGGAGAGGTTCCAACGATATCCAATGTCTAAAGCTAAGTACAATAACAGAAACAAAGCACTTTCTTTATGTAGTAAAGCCAAAGCCAACAAAAGACTTAACCAGCCCAACTCCTTGAAACGGTATTGCTTGACACGCACTTCTACATAGTAGATGAGTAAAATAAGAAAGAAGTATGAACCTGCCTCAGTCAATGGCCTAGACGAATATGCGATGGGAACTAGACTTGCGGCGTAGAGTAACCCAGCCAAGAAACCTGTCTTCTCACCATAAAGGTGCGCGGCTAAGGCATATAAGATGAAAACTGTGGCGAGACCCAATAAAACATTTATGAACGACAATGCCATATAATTTGAAATGAAGTAACTTAAAGGCCAGGCCATGAACGGCCACAAAGGTCTTGCACCAAAACCAGGTGAACTGATTGCATATTGATTGAATGTTTGCACATTACCTTTAAAATAGTCCACATTCGCAGAATAGATCACGCTGTCTGACATTCCATTGTGCCAGATGATAGGCACCCCGAAATAAAGTGCACTGCTTAGCAATGTGGCAAGAATGAACCAAATCCCTCGCTTTTTCCACAAAGGCTTACTTTTCACCATACCCTCTCCAACTGTTCTTGTTCCTCCATGAGATATTCACCTTTTTCAATTTTTCCCTTGTGAACCAAGCGTTTACCTCGCTTTTTTTCAAGTAAAAAGCGATGGGGGCTAACATTTGATCGAAAATAATCGAATGCACGACATGAAACGGAAACTTGGATAGATAATACATAAAATCATTCTGTGGCAAAACAGCACAGATACTCCTCTTTTGATTGTTTAGTGGCCTATACACATATTGAATCAACGGATAGATCGGAAGGGTGAACACAAACGACAAAGCTTGATTCAACCCTAATGGAAGCTTGGAGAAAAGAAAACGACGAATTGGATCGACTATCTGTAAAAGTCCGTTGCCCTCTTGTCCATACACCCAGATGCTGATCGAACCCTTTTTCTTTACTTTACTTAACACACTCTTAAACCCCTCTTCTGGAGCGGGGAGATGATGCAAGACTCCAATGGAATACGCATAGTCGAATGAATCCTTGAAGGGTAGATGATAAATATCGGCTTGGACAACATGAGCATTATGAAGATGTTTGATGTTTTGATAGGCCACATCCACACTAGGACCCAAGTCTACCCCAATGGCTTCTTTTGCACCGAACTTTGCTGCACAGAACAAGTGTCGAGCCATCCCACAGCCCGCATCTAAAACAACCTTGTTCTTGAAAAAAGGGTTTTTTATTGGATAAATCCAATCCAAGAACTGCTCTTCGTATTCTTTCTCTAGCTTGGAAAAGCGCTGCCACTCATAACCAAAGCGAACACTGGTGTTTAATTTCTTCTTGCTAAGTGCGTCTAATGAATGAGTGGCACGAAGATTGAGATGCTGCCTGAAAAATTCTGGATGCTGCTCTTCAATGACTCTTGAACGCAAGGGCTCTAAAAGAAGCCGAGGTACTCCTTGAATGATGGGAAATACTTCTTTACAGGCACATTTCAATAAGCCCTCGATCACTTCAGAAAGATCCTTTTTTAAGACTTCTAGCTTTAGATTTCCTCCACAGTTTGGACAAACAAGGTATGATAAAAGTTTTGTTTTCATACCCCCTAGCGATACCCACCGACTTTAAAAAGCTTTATAACCCTCAAGCAGCTCACCCCAGTTTATGGAACTTCTCTCCTTAATTTTAACCGTCATTGGACTTTGCCTCTTTGAAACCATTAGCAGCATTGACAATGCGATCATTAATGCAGAAGTTTTGAATACCATGCAAAAAAAGGCGCGGCGTTGGTTCCTGGTGTGGGGCATTCTTTTTGCTGTCTTTGTCGTTCGTGGGTTACTGCCTTGGCTGATTGTTTGAGGTACTACCCCCTCACTGGGGCTTATCGGAGCGCTTACTGCCACATTTAGTAATGATCCGAGTGTACACGCCGCCATTAAAAGTTCTGCGCCCATTCTTTTAGCCGGCGGAGGAGTGTTCTTGATTTTCTTGTTCTTCCACTGGCTTTTTATTGAACCCAAAAATTATGGACTGCGCCATGAACCCTTCTTCCATAAACAAGGCGCTTGGTTCTACGCCATCGTCTCCATCCTACTTGCCGCAATTGTCTGGTTCGGCTTAAAACAAAACCCCCTTATGGCATTCGGAGCCGTCATTGGCTCAACGGCGTTTTTCATCACACACGGCTTCAAACAATACGCTGAACAACAAGAATCCACTCTCCTTGATAAAACTAAAAGCGATATTAGTAAGATCCTATATTTAGAAGTCATTGACGCAACGTTTTCCATCGATGGAGTATTGGGCGCGTTTGCCTTTACTTTATCTGTGCCGCTGATCCTTATTGGAAATGGCCTTGGCGCCATTGTCGTTCGACAACTCACGGTTGGGAATATCCAGCGCATCAAGAAGTATAAATATCTTAAAAATGGTGCCATGTATAGTATCTTGTTCTTGGGAGGCATTATGCTGCTCGAAGCATTCGGCCACCCTGTGCCCAGCTGGGGCAGCCCAGTTATTACCTTTGCTTCTGTTGGATACTTCTTCTGGAAAAGCAAGAAAGAGATGAAGATAAAATAACTTACGGCCAGAATCTCAAAGGCTTTTTATACGGCCAACCTAATGCTTCTCGGTCTTCCTTACACAAACGCAGTGCGTCGTTGCGGGGCATGTCCTCAACGCCTAACACGTCCCTTGCACCCTCCATTAGACAATTCTGTGATTGACAATGATCAAACCCAATCAGGCCATGCATGATCTCATGCATCCCAGTCATATCGTAACCTGGATGGGGAAAAACAATTTCACCTTCGTGAAAAGCTGTATAATTCACAAAGACAAGGCCTTTACCTAAATAAGAACCCTTTCGTCTTTGAGACATCCTTAATTCATCCACGCCAACCACTACATTAAATCCTGTGCCGGACAGCAAAGCTGGACGACCTTTCAGAAACTCCTTAAAATCTGCAAAGTCGATCGGAAGCTCCAGTGGATGTGTCGTGATCTCCTCTAAGACAAGTGAAAAAGACCCTTTGCTCAAGTATCTGAAAAGATCGTTCGTGTGAGCGACCCACCTACAAACATCTTGTGCAGTGATGTTTTCTACCCAGCGACTTCCACGATCTAAAGACTCTTCGCAGTTACCCTCCGGAAAAATCCAAGAACAAAGGCGAAGTGACACCGGCGCCTGCTGAGCCCTATAGTGTGCCATATCTCCATTCGGACGACTATGCGCTTCTATATATGCATCCAAAGATGTTGGCATTTTGATTCGTATTACTTATACACTTCCTCAATGCTGTACGGCACACGATCCTTGTAATACTCTCGGATCATGATCTCGGCGAGGAAACCAAACATAATGGTTAAGGTACCTGTGATGATCAAAAGAACGGAGAGGACCATCAATGGGCCCAAGTCCAACTTGCCAACGACGTAAATGGCCTTCCAGACCTGCTCGATGAAAATAAGGATGGCCACTAAGTACTGGAATAAACCCAAGCCTCCAAAGAAATGAATCGGACGCACACTGTAATCATTCCAGAACTTGATGAAGAGCAGGTCGAAGAAACCTTTGACCAATCGTGTGGTGCCATATTTTGTCTTTCCCGCTTTTCGCGGGCGATGATTCACAATGACTTCACCAATCTTAAATCCTTTCAATCGCAAGATGGCAGGGATATAGCGATGCATTTCCCCATATAGATTAAGGTCTTTGAAACACTCCTTCTTGTAAGCCTTTAAGGTACAGCCCGAATCATGAATTTCTTCCTTGATCAATAATTGACGCAAAAGATGTGCGATGTGAGATGAAATGGATTTGCCTGCTGAGTCCTGCCTGTTTTTTCGCCAACCCGAGACCACATCAAACCCTTCTTTTAATTTTGTGAGCAACTTGGGAATATCTTTTGGATCGTTTTGCAAGTCTGCATCCAGGGGGATGATCACATTACCTTGTGCTTGCTTGAAACCCGCATCCATAGCAGCTGTCTGACCAAAACTCTTGCGAAACTGGATGAGGATTACGTGACTGTCCTTCTTTTGTATTCTTTTTAAGATCTCTAAACTATGATCCGTTGAGCCGTCGTTCACAAAGATGATCTCGTACGAACCGAGTTTTACAATGGTTTGAGAAAGCTCTTTATAGAGCGTTTCTAGGTTTTCCTCTTCATTCTTTACTGGGATGACGATGCTTAGATCCATACGACGAAGAACGACAAAGACCTTTTTAAACGTTCTGAATTCCGCGACGTAATTCTGACGTCATCAAGAACCGCCAATCATTATTTTAATGGCGGTTCTTGAGAGGTTTATATAGAAAACTACTTCTTTTTATCCAGTGCCACCTTTCTTACCATTTCAGTCATTTGACGCTCGTTTTGATCCAACTTTACATAGATGCGAAAGATCAAGTAGAAGAGCAACATCAGGCTGATGTATACAATAACGTCTACGGGCCGACCAATTCCTAACAGTTTTGCTACGGCTGAAGGCGTATCTGGCAAAAAACCAACGCAGATGACAAGCAACCAGATTACTGACCAAAACACCAATTCACCTGCTGAAAGATTCTTATCTTTATACCTTAGAAAGGCACGGCTAAGCGCCCATACGGCAAACACGACAATGACGACTTGAATGAGCTGCATGTTCTCTATAATTCAGCACTATTTTAAATAACTATGCCCTTGACGAAATAAACGCCACCTTTTGTCAGAGCGAATGGTAGCAGAATTGGCTTTGCCTGTGAAACCGTTCGGAACCTGTCCTCTAACCATTTTCCTTACCCCTCCACAATCTATATAAACACAACCCAGTCTCGAAGCTTCTAGGGGGAAAGCCTTGAGTAAGAAATCTAAGAAAACAGAGACTAAAACGGAAGATGCCGTTGAAATTGACCTGGGCAAATTCAACCCGTTTAAGAGAAAAAAAGAACACCCTTCTACTGAAAAAGGTGATGAAGTAACCCTTGACTTCTCTAAAACTCCTTCCTTCCTGAAAAATATGGACTACAAAAAAGGCACCTTTATCATCCTCTTCCTGATTGCCTTGGTCCTAACCGGGGTTGTGAGGCATCAAGCCCAAGACCTGCACTCCACTGAATCCTGGGCCCAAAATGCCATCCAAAGCAGCATTCGTAACAACATTGCTGATTCCGTCAACAAGCAATTCCCCAACCTCCCCAGCCCAAACAAAAATGAGCTGGTTGAGCAACAACTCCAAACTGCCCTTAAAGACAATGGTAACCTCATTGAACAACAAACCCAACAAGTCAGTGAACACTTCAAGGCTTCCTTCCAAGGAAAAACACCTAAAGGAACAACCTATACGTTCCTTGGTGACCTTGACAGCTATTACTGGTTGCGATATGCACAAAACCTTGTAAATAAAGGAATGTATTGCGACCAGATCAAAAATGGCAAGTGCTGGGACAACTATATCTACGCTCCCCTCGGCGGTGAGAGCGACCCCACCTTACATCCTTATTTAATCGCATCCACCTATTATATTATGAATTTTTTTAGCAATGATGTCTCCCTTCTTACTGCTTCTTACTATACTGTTTGGTGGGGAGCCCTTCTCTGTACGATTGTTGCCTTCTTCATCGGTCGACGTATGGTAGGGGACTATGCTGGGTTTATTGCCGGTATCACCTTAAGCATGAATGCTTTATTCATCACACGAACCAGCGGTAGCGACAATGACATTTGGAGTATCACCCTCTCCCTTCTTGTCACTTGGATGGCCCTTGAAGCCTTCGAAGCTAAAACCCACCAAAAAACCATCTTGTTCACGGCTTTAGCAGGTCTCTTCATGGGCGTCTTTGCCTTTTCTTGGCAAGGATGGTGGTACATTTTTGATTTTATCCTCATTGCCAGCCTGGGCTATGCCGGCTATCTGATTCTTCGAGAAGCAGTTTATCATAAGCGTCTCATTCATTATAAAGACGCGGATCTACTCCACGCACTTACATTTATTCTTACCTTCATCATTGTTTGTGGGATTTTTGTTACTATCCCTCTTAACTTTTCCCGATTTGTTCATGATCCTTTAGCCCCAGTCAACTTTGGTTCCATCAAAAATGCGGCTAACCCCAGCTTATGGCCTAATGTCTACACCACAGTTGCTGAACTCAACCCAGGTAGTGTGAACGAACTCATCAACAGCGGAACCAACACCAACAGTGCGAATAGCGCTAAACTCTATTTCATACTCGCTCTCTTAGGCATTTTACTCCTGCTTGTTCGCGAGTTTGACACCAAAACCCTTTGCTTCCTTGGAGGCAGCCTGGTTCTCTACCTCTTCTTAGTCAGCAATAAAGGTACGGGCCTACCCATCTTCTGGTACATGGTCCTTCTTATGCTTCCCATCTTCATCCGACTCCTCATGCTCCTCTTCCACCCGGAAAAAATTGACTTGAAAGCAGCCATTATTCTCATCATTTGGTTTGCTGGAACAGCCTATGCCACCACCAAGGGCGTTCGGTTTATACTGATCTTCCTTCCTGCCTTTGCCGTTGCTTTCGGAGTATGCCTTGGGCGTATCATTGAACTTCTTAGTCATTCCTTTGCTTCCGACTCCCCCAAAAAATTACTCTGGACACGGCTCATCTTCTTCCTCATTTTTTGCCTATTCCTCATCACTCCTGTTCAACGAGGATGGGCCAGCGCCTTGAGCTTTACCCCCACTATTGATAAAGGCTGGGTGGATAGCCTTACCCAGATCAAAGAAAAGTCAGCACCGGATGCCATCATCAACTCCTGGTGGGACTTTGGACACTGGTTCAAATACTGGGGCGATCGACGTGTCACCTTGGATGGTGCGACACAAAACCACCCCAATGCCCATTGGTTAGGCGAACTCATGATCACGCCAAATGAAAAAGAATCGGTTGCCATCTTGCGCATGCTTGACTGTGGCAGCAACAATGCCTTTGAATCTATTGATAAAAAACTGCAGGACACTGAATTCTCCCATGCCTTAGTCCATCAAGTCATTTTACAAGACAAAGAAACCGCTCACAAAACATTACAAGGAAAAGGTTACACAGAAGAAGAAATTAGCACCATCCTCAACTATACTCACTGCACTCCTCCTGAAGACTATTTCATCACGAGCGAAGACATGGTCGGAAAAGCCGGCGTTTGGGGACACTTTGGCCTTTGGAACTTTACTCGAGCCTATTTTTACACTACCATTCGAAATAAACCCCTTAGTGAAGCTACAGAGGTTTTAATGAAGCGATATTCCATTTCTAAAGAAAAAGCTGAAGCCATTTACTATGAAGTGCAATCCATTGATACGGAAGGAAGTGCCAACCAATGGATCAGTACCTGGCCCAATTATCTGGCCAACTGGCGAGGCTGCTCTAACACCACTACTGAAGTTATATGCGCCTTGAATGTGGATGTAGGGTCCCAAAATGGACAAAACCTGGTCATTGAAAAACTCGTTGTTAATCTATCCAGCAAAAAAGAATGGGATGCGAAACTCACCATTGGCGCCTATGCCAATGGAGCTAAGATCGGAGAAGGCAGCGGCACTCCAACTCACTTCATTGTTGCCAGCGATCAACTTAAAGAGATCTCTTTAAATGCCTCGAACCCTGTTAATATGGCGTTGATCTTTGATACTGTAGGAGGCTATCGAGTCCTGGTTCTAGACCCTACCTTCAAAGAGTCTCTTTTCACTAAACTCTTTTATCTTGATGGAAGATACACTTCACACTTTGAAAAATTCTCCGATAAAAACACCATTGGCGGAGACCGCATCCTCATCTGGAAAGTCAAATGGTAACAAAATGTATTTGTTTAGCATCTTCAAAATCCTCCATGTGAAAATCACGGTGCTGCGTCCCCGAGGGGGCCGTCCCCTCGCAACGCACTTAATGATGCTATTGAATGGATTTTGATCGGAGGATGCTAAACAAATACGGAAAGTCAAATGGTAAAGAAAACAAGAACAAACCCGAACGAAACCATCCAACTCTCCTTCAAAGGGTTCAAACACACTCAAGACTACCTCTTCCTTCTTGGCCTTATCGTTGTTCTTGTGTTGCAATATTCTTACCTTTCAGACCTTCACCAACTTCCTTCCCCATTATATGGAGGAGACCAATACTTCCATTATGGCCATGTCCTACACTTGTATCAGGGTGGAAGCCCGTTTGATAGCAGTCATTACTTAGGCGAGTATGAACACTACCCCTGGCTTACTCACCTTGTAATTGCCTTTCTTTCCTGGATCTTATTTACAAACCCTTTAACCGTTACCTTGCTTTGGTTTCCCCTTTTTACAACGATCCTTGCCGGGTTTTTCTCCTATCAACTTGGGAAAAAACTCTTTACAAATCAATGGATTAGCCTGCTCTTTAGCTTGTACTGGATTACCCTTCTTATTCCAAACTTAGGCCCGAGCATGATTGCAACCTATGTCATGCTTCCTCTTCTCGCTTTTAGCTTTCTATCCTGGGAAAAACCGCGGAACCGAGTTTATTCCGGCATTATTTATGGATTAGATGGACTGCAACACGCCACACTTTTTATCGGAACGAGCTTCTTCTTTGCCCTTCGATTCCTCTATGATTTAGGACACTCCTTTATTCAACTTGAGAAAAGCAAACTACGCATCACCAAAAAACCATTTCTACCGGAAGTATGGAGTCAAATCAAGAGATATCTTCCTGTTTTCGGCATTGGAATTGCCCTTGCCCTGCTTTATTGGTGGGCACCTATATTTATCTATCACGGCAAAACCTTAAACCCCTGGCAAGAATACTCTGGACAAGGCGTAAATTCTCTGACTTTAGGACTTGTGATGAGCAACCTTTACCACACGGTTGTCAACACAGGAGATTGGTCATCCATTCTGATTTCTCTCTTTGCTCTTATTGGAGTCTATGCAACCTATCAACAAAAAAAATTAAATCCAGCCTGGACTTTTTGGGCCATTGGTGTTTTTGGACTTGCACATCCATGGATCACTCAACCCTTACTGGGAACAAGCTTTGGATTTTACCGGTTTAGTGTCTTTCTTACCATCCCCCACATTCTCTTCCTGTTCTATGGAGCTCATTACATCATTCAACGATTCCCCAAACCCAAAGCTGTTCTGTATGGCGTCTGTGCGGTCCTTATCCTCCTCACCATTTTCCAAGCTCATCAAGTGTTTAACGGATTTTCCAAGGATGTCTGGACCCAAACAGGAAAAGATCAAAATCCTTATACCAACGCGCTTATCCAGTTTGGAGAATGGGCCCAAACGAACACAGATCATTCTAAATCTGCTTTATCCAGCCACGGAGAAACGGCCTTTGCCTATCACTCTCTTACGGGGAATAAAGTTGTGAGTCTACGCAGAACCCACTCCAACCCCTATGCAAATGAAAACAAACGCATCGCTGATAGTGCTGTGATGCTCTATGGGAAAGATCTTTCTAACGTTCGAGAACTCTTACAACGGTATCATGTTGCTTATCTCTATGAAGATGCTCAAAGCGTACAGAACCGAGCTATTTGTAATGGATTATGGCAGAATTTTAGTCGCGGTGACTATGTAGATCAAATGTACAGCTGCCTACAAACCAGCCCTGAATATGGCACCTATTTACATGAGAATGGCATTGAGACTCAAGGTGCTCATGTTCGTCTGGATATATCCGATCCGAACGCCCCCCAATTTGACATGCTCCTCATCAAACCTACTGACTTTAACGGATTTAATCTTACTCCCATCCAAACTGCTGATGTGGGCGGTAAAGCCGGTGCTATTTTGTTTGGGATTAAGATGAAGTGATTACCCATACCTATTTGAATAAAAAATTAAATTTATTTATCCCCCCTAACTAGATAATATTCACCATATTCTCCAATGGTTGTAAGGTCTAAAGAAGAAATCTGAGTTGAAAACCCCGCTTCGTTCATCTGTTCTATACACGATACAAGGTCAAACTCGTTCTTTTTAAGATCCTCATACCCTTTAGCTATCCCCCCAACCACCAACAACACTCCAGGTGAACTCAAAATCCTATTCAACTCGTGAAAAACAGGAACTGGATTGCTTAAATAATTTACTCCAAAACAAATACTTACCGCTTCAAAAGAAGCGTCTTCAAAAAAGTCCATTCGCTCCCCCGCCACGACCCGTTCTAGGTCATATAAAATGCGAGGTCTGTCTGGGGGATCATATCTTTCCAGCAAGGGTTCGCAAAAATCCATGGCCACCACTTCTGTAATATAAGGGGAATCCTTAATGTACGAGCGAAAACCACACATGGCTTCTAAGACTCTACCCTTCACTTTTGCTGTCAGTAGGTTTTGCAATCTATTTCGATGAACCTCACTAGGCCCGAAACTAGGACACTGAACCCCCATGTGAGCCCATCGCTCAACAGGCGATTTTTCATCGTAACTTGGAATGGTATAATCTCTCAATTTTTCTAAGACTTTATCTACTAATCTCTTATCCCGCCCAATTACACCCACTCTTAGCTCTCCAAAAAGAGTTCTGACTGCTTTGTCTTCAAAAATATCTGCATGTGCCACACCATCCGAAATTAGAACTCTTCTTCTTACAGCCAGCTCTAAAGCTTCTGCTAAAACACTAAGATCATAATTGTATAAAGGAAAAGTAAAACTAGGATCTCCATACGCTTCTTTCCACCAATCCCCCCCTTCGCCGTCAAAAGAAAACTTAAATGTCACCCCAATATGATCAAACTCTGGAACAGGATTTACTACTTGGGTTACAAAAACAGGAGGGGTCATACCCCTTAGAAGATGAAGAAGGTTTTAAACCTTAACCCACAACTTTAAAAATAACCCCTTCTTCAAACGACTATGGTCAAACCACTCGTCAGCCTCATCATACCTACCTATAATGAATCAGCGAATGTTCACACACTCATCCCAGAGGTTGAGAGGCACTTGAAAGGCATTGCTCACGAACTCATCATCGTGGATGACAACAGCCCAGATGGAACGTGGAAGATTGCTAAGACCTTCAAAAATGTGCGAGTCATACGCCGCATTGGAGAACGAGGTCTTGCGACTGCTGTAATGCGCGGATTTAAAGAAGCGAAGGCTGATGTTATTGGCGTGATGGACGCTGACCTTAGCCATCCCCCTAGCAAACTTCCTGAACTTCTCCAACCTTTACTGCGAAAAACACATGAAGTGGTTATTGGTAGTAGACTCATCAAAGGAGGTGCTGTTGAAGAATGGCCCTTTATTCGAAAAATGACCAGCTGGGGAGGTAGACTTCTCGCTCGACCCTTAACTCCTGTGAAAGACATCATGTCGGGGTTTTTCTTCTTTCGAAAAAGTGTGATTCAAGGCGTGGAACTGAAACCGGTCGGATACAAGATTTTGCTTGAGATTCTGGTCAAGGGACACTACCAACACGCCATTGAAATCCCCTTTGTATTCAGAAACCGGGAAGTCGGACATTCTAAGTTAAATGCCAATGAGTACTGGAACTATGTGAAGCACTTGGTGCGATTATATACTTGGAAATTATTCAAGGTCTAATCCCATGGGAAAAATTTATTTTAAGGATATTGTTGGAAATCGTGTCTGCGGCGTTCTATCCATCCCAATAGGTGCGTCCAGCATCGTTATTTGTTCCCACGGATTTACTTCCACTAAAGAGAGCAAAATCTACCTGGAACTGCAAGAGGAACTCAACGCCCAAGGCATTGGAACCCTGCGCTATGATTACTATGGCCGGGGTGAAAGCGACGGCCGATTTGAAGAAACCACCCTTACTAGTGTACTAGCCAGCCTTCAAGCTGCGATTCAATATGCTCGAACACAAGGCAATTATCAGATTGCTTTGATGGGAGCCAGCTTTGGCGGACTGCTCAGCCTGCTCACGGCTGCCCGGGATCCCACCATCCAAACCTTAATTCTCAAATCTCCAGTCACCAATCCGCTTGTTTTCTGGAAAAATCGGCTTAGTCTTCAACGAATCGAACAGTGGAAAAAAGAAGGCATTCTTCACTATGACAACTGCGGAGAACGA
This sequence comes from Nanobdellota archaeon, assembly GCA_038046485.1. Lineage (GTDB taxonomy): Archaea > Nanobdellota > Nanobdellia > Woesearchaeales > SM23-78 > JBBSWA01. The sequence continues at coordinate 12,159 of JBBSWA010000075.1, read as the reverse complement.
TTCGATCTGAATTATACCTTCTGGAAAGACCTACAAAGATATTCCACATTGGACGAAGCCAAAAATATCCACTGCCCAACCCTTATTGTACACGGTGATCAAGACCCGGTTGTTCCGATCTCTCAGAGTCAAACTCTTGCCCACTTATTGAATACGAAGGTTCGTGTTGTCCATGGAGCTGACCACAGCTATGCAGAACCCCTGCAATACGCTGAAATGAAAAAATCTATTATAGACTTTATCACCTCCCAGCTTTTAAAGCACTAGAAAGCTTTTTAAAACCCTATAGAGTTCGAGGGTTTGATGGATTATTCTAACTTTACGGTGGTTGTGCCTGTCTATAATGAAGAGAAGGGTGTTACGGCCATGGCTGAAGAGGTTAATAAATTTCTGCCTACGGCCAAGATCCTTGTCGTGAATGACGGCAGCACCGACCAAACCCTTTCGATCCTGAAAAAACTGGAGAAGAAGTACAAGAACTTATCGGCTATTTCCTACCTTAAAAATCGGGGCTATGGAGCTGCTTTGAAAACCGGCAGTCAACACGTGAAAACACCCTATTTTGGCTATATCGATGCCGATCGAACGTATCACCCCAAGGAATTCCCCCATATGCTCCAATTGATGCAAGACAACAACCTGGATGTAGTGTTTGGCAATCGGTTTACGCCAGGCAATGGAATGCCTAAATTAAGGCTGATTGGAAACTTCTTTTTGGTCTTGCTGTTCCGAATCGTAAACTTCCCTCGAGGAATATTAGATGTTACTTGCGGGCAGATGGTGCTGCGTAAAGACTGTGTCCATAAACTAGATATTCCCACCATTGCAGATGGCTTTGAGTTTATCACCCAAATTGCCAAACGAATTGTATCTAGGAAACTCAAGTATCGAGTCTACAACATTGTCTATCGAACCCGAGAAGGATCGAGCAAGCTGCGCATCTTTAGAGACTTCATTCATATGGCCAAACAAATCATTATTGCACGCTAAAACGCGTATTTCTTTAGCATCTTCAAAACTCTTGACCTCTTTTCGTTCGTTCTGCACCCCCGTAGGTAACAGAAATGCCAAAGCATTTCTGGGACTCCCAAGAACTTCAGTTCTTGAGGAGGGCCAACCCCGCGCAACGAACTTAACGTTTCTTTAATTGAGTTTTGACCTTAGGATGCGCAGAAATCGAAGATTTCTTGCACACAGAACTTTTGGAGTTCTGGTGCGAGAATTCTTCGAATTCTCTGCACAAGGAATCGTAGATTCCTTTGTGCTAAACAAATACTGAAATTCTAGAAACCTTTAACAAATAGGTAGATCATAATCAAGGCACATACCAGAAGCAAAAGTGAGGTCAATAAACCCATCATGGCATTGATTCCTTTCTTATCTTTCATTCAAAAAACACATTTCCCCCTCTATTTAAGCCTTTTCCTTTAACCCACATATTTATAAAGTCAATAGCTCTCTTCCTCGACATGGGGAGAAAACAAAAAATTCTACTACTCAACCCTCCTGGAACCAAGAACTACCTCCGGGACTACTACTGCAGCTCGGTCTCTAAAAGTGGATATTACTGGCATCCCTTTGACATTGCCTACCCCACCGGCTGGCTGAACCCCTATTTTGAACAAAAGGTCATCGATGCCATTGTCACCCACAAAAGCCCTGCCGATACTGAAAAAGAGGTTCTTGAATACAAACCCGATATTTTGATCTTTGTCATTAGCAGCCCCTCCTATGATGAAGACACTGCCTTTTTGACAAACCTCAAAGAAAAACTTCCTAAGACTAAGTTTGTTGGCTGCGGAGATGTTTATCGAGAGGTTCGCGAAAAAGCCTTTGCTTTACACCCCTTCCTTGATGCGACATACCAAGATTTTTCGACGCCTGACTTACTCACCTACTTACGCGGGGCTCATGGTAAATCCATTGAAAACGTGATCTATAAAACGAAAGAAGGCAAGGTCATTGCGGGCGCTGAAAAACACGGCTATGGCGGGTTTGACATGCCTGTGCCTAGATGGGATTTGTTTCCGCTGCACCAGTACCGTTTCCCTTTTAGCAGAAGAGGGGCTTGCGCCACCATGCTTACGGACTTTGGCTGCCCGTTCACCTGCACGTTTTGCCCCATGAGTACCGTTGGATTTAAGCTGCGCAATATTGATACCGTCATGAAAGAGATTAGGTTTCTTGTTCATCAAGGTATTCATGAATTTCACTTCCGCGACCAAACCTTTGGCGTGAACAAACCTAGAACCTATCAATTATTGGACCGAATCATTAAAGATAAACTGGATTTAAGCTGGACAGTCTTTACACGCGTCGATGTTGTGGATGAACCCCTTCTTCGTAAAATGAAAGAAGCTGGCTGCCATACGCTTATGTTCGGCATTGAATCGGCGAATGAAGAGATGCTCATTGCATATAAAAAGAACACGCGCATTAAACAAATGACGACTGCAATTGATCTTGCTAAAAAGGTGGGCTTACGCGTGGTTGGTACGTTTGTATTGGGCCTACCTGGTGAGAGCCGAGAATCGGTTGAGAATACCATTCAGTTTTCTACTCGTATTGGCCTTGATTATGCGAGCTTCAACATTGCAACGCCCCGATTTGGAAGCACCTTTCGAAAAGACATGCTCCACAAGGGCCTGGTCGATGAGAAAAAACTCAATGTCAGCAGCATGGCTAAACCTGTCTGGAAAGAAAAGGGAGCTGAAATTACCAATGAAGAGATCTATGAACTGCAGCGCAAAGCCAACCGGGCCTTTTACTTACGACCGGGCTGGATCATCAAACGCCTTATTAGCGTCAAAACCCCTTACGAACTCAAAGAACATCTACGCGAAGGAGCGCAAGTACTCATTAACTTAACCCACTAAACCATGAGCATCGACTATAGCTTCATCAAAAAAATATTCAGGACGTTCTTTACGAATCCGCACCTCACTCCTAAAAAACTAATTAACTTAGCTCTTGCCGGATTTCAATATAAGTTCTTACGCAATCCTCTTGTCAAAACGTACCCAATACGGCTCATTGTGGACCCGGCCAACATGTGCAATTTACGATGCCCCCTGTGTCCGACTGGACAATTGAAACCGACGCGAAACAAAGCCGTAATGGATTTAACACACTACAAACACCTTGTGGATGAAGTAAGCGACTACTTATTTGAGATTGACCTGTACAATTGGGGAGAGCCCTTCTTGAACCCGGCACTCTTTGAAATGATTGAATATGCCCAGAATAAAAACATTCGAACGACGATGAGCAGCAATTTTAATATCCTGAATGAGACGATGGCTCGCAAATTAGTGGAGAGTGGACTTGAGCAATTGACTTTATCTATCGACGGCGCAAGTCCTCAAAGTTACATTAAGTATCGTGTTCGAGGTAATTTTGATCGCATTGTGCGTAACATCAAGATGCTGGTTAAGGCAAGAAAAGAGCTTCACAAGAAAAATCCTCGAATTACCTGGCAATTCTTAGTCATGAAACACAATGAACATGAAATTGAAAAGGCACGGAAGATGGCCAATGAACTTGGGGTGGATGAAATCTTCTTCAGACCTATTCGACCAGATATGGGATCTGAACTGCATATGAGCGATGAAGAAAAATACGAGAATGCGAAACCCTGGTTACCTAAAAATGAAGAATACAGCCGGTTCAGCGCTAAAGACCATACGAAGAAGAAAAAGTACAAACTGAAGAGTTGCTTGTTTTTATGGACACAGGCGAGCATCAATAGCGATGGATCTGTAAGTCCTTGTTGTGGGGTTTATGATCAGAAAGATGACTTCGGCAATGCCTTTTTAGACGGTGGATTCATGAAAGTATGGAACAACAAGACGTATCAAAAAGCACGACAGATTGCAAGCCGACAGATTCCTGCAGACAACAAACTACTTTGTAGTAAATGTGTGAAGAATGGATTCTTAGAATACTAAAGAATAATTGCTTTTGGCATTAAATATAACTCATCAGCATCGTATACCATTCCGACTCTTCGAACCATTTCTCTTCGGATGCCTTCCACAGCTGCCTTTGAAACCTCGGCTACATCTGCTTGCCGTGTTACGATCACACTTGCACAAGGCGCCCAGCGTGGATGAGACTCTTCATATAACGGATTCATAGCAATCGAGAAAAAAGGCTTACCTTGATAATTTAAAAAAGGATTAATTTTTGAACTTGGGGCAAAAGCTGAATCCAACTCTCCTTCTAACTGAGAAAGCATTCTATCCTCTATAGGAACCTGCTCCTGTCTAAATAAAGCCGTATACGTTGCTTTAAACCACTGGATGGTTCGCCAGCTCCTCTATTTTATGAGAAGACTCATCTGTCTCAAACACGAACACAGCCGCCATTAATTCATTCTTTCCAGCTAAAGCCAAAATAGGATCTTTTACTTCATCTCTGAACGGCTCTGAAGCTAGGCTAAAAACTATGTTATCTACATAGGTCTTAGCAAAAGGGCATACACTCTTACCACTCCTATAAAATTCTTTTACCCGATCAATGCGCCCGGTCATAAAAACGAGAAATTCAGAGAATCTATAAACCTTTGCCCTTCTTGGCGATGACCACGACGTGGCAGCCCAAATATCGGTGACTGAAGAGGTCTTGGAATCTATTGGGGAGCCACCATAAGGCTTTTGACCCTAACCATTTGTTGAAAAAAGTGAATAATGGGTTTTGATGGCTTTTTCCTGTTAATTCTTCCATGGCTTTTTTTGATTTTTTTATGAATGGAGCGTAGATTCTACGCATAAGCCAGAAAAAGGGGAAGGAATGATCCCGCAGCTCGAGTACTTGGAAACCTGCCTTTTCCAAGAGCTTTCTCAATTGAACGGGTTCGTAACGACGGAAGTGGCCATAGTTATCATCATCGTTTCTCCACTCTTTCTGGTGCATGGGAACGGCAATGATGATATGCCCCCCTGGAACCAAGAGATCCTGAGCCTTTCTAATCAAGGCTGCATCGCCTTTCACATGCTCGATCACATCAAACAAACACACGGTGCTGAACTTTTGTCCCACCGTAGAAACATCCCCCAAAATGACCCTAATGGGGGTGCCTTGCAATACGCAATACGCCCAGGCATACGCACTCCTTGAAGAATCCACTAACGCGCCTTGCCAACCCTGATTCGCAAGGAAAAGACTGAGTGAACCTGAACCGCCCCCGATGTCTAAGAAAGGATCTTTTGCCCCGTACTTTTCGATTAATTTCCACGTGCACTCCATTAGGTGATCGTGCATTGGCTTGAAGTTGACCATACACCCAACAATCTAATACTTATTTAAAAAGGTTTAGAGAAGGCCTCTCTTTGAAAGCTCTGCTTCAAGACTCTTTGCATCGGTGAACTGATATGTATGCCTGATGCCTGCTCTTCTGGCCACTTCCAGATTTATTGCGCGATCATCGATAAATAAAGTTTCTTCTGGATCTGCTCTGAGACGCCTCAAGGCCACTCCAAAGCTTTCAACTTCTTCTTTTACAAAACCTGTTTCAAACGAATAAACTCGTTTTTCGAAAACTCGATCTAAAGTATGCTGCTCTTCAATATAGGAAATCCATTCTCTCCCGTGATCAGACAAGAGCCCTATCTGAAGACCACGGCCTGCTAACCTACCCACTAAATCTAAAGTTCCTGGAATGGGAACGAAGTTAGCTCGAATCGCCCGCTTCAAGAAATCAAGTGTAGGCTCTCCTTGCACACTTTCTGGGTAGCCACCTAATTCCATCACTCTTTGGAGATATCCCTCTTCCGATAGTCTTCCTCTAAAAAAATCGTATATATGTGGTCCAGAAAGGTGGTTAGGCCTAACTTCTGACTCAACCACCCCAGTTACAGGAGCAATCACTTTTTCAACCCCTAAAATACCTTGTAAGCAAACTTCGGCCAAATCAAAAAGAACAGTGCGAACCATATCTAACGTGTTTATACTTAATTTATAAATATTCTGGATGCAAAGCTTTATCTAACCAACTTATACACTTTAGCCATATGACCCGCATGCGCAAGGAATATGAGGAAATCTATCAGAACTATGAGAATAAGCTGTTCTACTTTGTGGCCCGAGAAGACCTTATTCTGAAACTCATTCGATCTCATTTTGGAAACAGAACGATGAATGTATTGGACCTGGGCTGTGGAACAGGTAACGTACTGGAATACCTTAGTGAACATCTAAAAGGCAACTTTACCGGCCTAGATGCTTCACCTATCATGCTCAAAAATAAAACAAGTTCTAAAGTCAAATTGGTGCGTGGCGATATCTACCACCCGAAACTTAAACCTGAAAGTTTTGATGTTATCCTTTGCCTAGATGTCATTGAACACCTCAAGGATGATCTTGGAGCGCTGAAGACGATTAACAAACTCCTACGAAAAAATGGTGTTGCTATTGTACTCGTACCCGCCTTTCCCCACCTGTGGAACCAACATGATATACTCAACCAACACTACCGAAGATACACTCGAGATGAACTCAAACGAAAGATAGGTCTTATTCCTGGAAAAAAACGCATCTTCTACTGGAACTTTGTTAGCTATTTTCCTAAAGTAGGCAGTAAGCTTCAATTTCTCCGTTGGGTTACCCGTTATGTATTCAGAAACAAAGGGTCCAAAAAAGAAGCTTCGGACATTGAAGCCTTTCTTTTACCTGAACCGTTTAACACTTTTATTGCTTGGTGGCTCTACCTGGAGAATAAGTGGATCAGCTTGGGATTACCACTGCCCTTTGGAAGCAGCTTGGTGGCTGTGATACGAAAGAACTAATTCCCCGAGAAATACACTTCTTCTCCATTGAAGGCTTGGAAGACAATGCCTTTGCGATCGAGTGCTTTTTCCACCACGCCGACCTTCTTTGCTTCCAAGCCATAGGACTGCAATACTTTAATTGCTTTTTCAGCATCTGAAGTTGTGATAAAGCCTTCAGTTCCCATTGGCCACTGGGCATAGACGTCTCGTATGCGCTTCCCCAATACATTCATCAGTGCAATTTCTCTTAGATCGGGAGCAAACAAGAACTCGAGCCTTGCGAACAAACCCTGCCTTGCTAAGGGCCTTGCCAACTTACTTTCGTATGCACCGCCGCTTATGTGAAACACGGCTGAAGCCAAGTTCTTCTCTAATAATTCGTTGAAGACTGGATAAAAGACTGTGGAAGGCTCCGCGAGGTACGCTAAGAAATGCTGCCCCTCTGGAGTTTCATGCCACTCCTCCACTCCATGTAGCTTACACCAAGAATCTCCTAACAACAACATCCCTTTTCGCTTGGATGTGATCCCGTTCGAGCGCGGATTGGCTTTCCCCCTAATTGCAACTAACTCATCTCCTACTTGCGGGAGAGGGGGCTTTTTCAAGCGAGCCTCATCAATAACGCTCACTACAGAACCACTTAGATTAAACGAAGGAACATCCTCTTTGTAACCCTTGATGCGATTTTCGGCTCGCACTTCCTGCATTAAATATAAGCAATTAAATTCTTTTGCCTCCCGCTGCCCATACGCTACAATTTCGTCTACTGGGATTTCTCCCTTAAACTCGATAACATCTGCCACCACCTTTGGAATGGCTCCTAACTTACTTGCATCGTCCACCTTCATCGCAAAGCTATCTCCGACAGCCAAGACGTACTTCTTAGCACGCTCATAAAACTCTGTTTTTGTCCCCACACCGTCTGAATTGATGAAAACAGCCTTGCCTTCTGCGTCAAAAACGGCGTATCTTGTTTTGTCTTTTTCAAACACACCCGGGATGGATTCCAAGGGAAGCTTTTCTTTCTTGGAGATCATGCTCACCATAGTGCCGGACACATTTGCCCCACAGGTTACCCGCTCTCCGAGAACGGCGTTTTCTCCATTTAATACAGGCAAGTTGAACTGATTTGCGGCCTGCACCAAGGCCTCCCCAATGCCCTCAATCAAAGACTCTTCTCCTGACCAATCGATGACATCGGCAAAGCCTATCGGGATTGCATTAATGGCCTTGGCCTGTTTTACTAGATTATCCACCATGGAATGCACGTGTGCTTTTAGATCCAACAAGTGATTTCCACAAGCAGAGTGCACCACCACATAATGATCTTGGGGGATTCTTAAAACGGCGACTCCATGCAAGCCCTCCTTTAGAATTTGCACAAACTTTGAGTTTCTTAATGTCGGCGCACACTTCGTCGCCAAAATCTTCGCACCTTCCTGATCCACATTCACGACAGTCTTGATATAATCATCAATGTCTTCTAGCAATTCAACTTTAGGATGGGGAGGGGATTTCATGTGCTTTTGCCCCCAAAATAACTCACGGCATTCTTGAACACATGCAAACCAGGGCCTTCTTTAGGTAAGGGCTTTTTTTCTCGCTGAAGCTTTTCTTTTAGCCATGGCCAATTTGGTAATTGAGTAAAGTCCATGGCACGTTCTGGATGAGGCATTAAACCAAGCACACGACCTGATTCATCTGTAATACCGGCAATATTTTCTAAGGCTCCATTGGGATTGACAGAGAGGTTCTGGTAGTTGCACATCTCTCCCTGGATGTACTTGAATGCAATCAACTTCTTTGCTTTTAACTCTTTCAGCACTTTGGGTTCGCAGAAGAACTTCCCCTCCCCATGAGCAATGGGAACAGAGAGTTTCTTGATGCCTTTCAACCACGGACCTTTTCCTGTAACTTCCAAGTCCACCCAACGATCGATGTAACGAGCTGAGTCGTTGTGACTTAAGGCGGCTTGACGGGTGCCGTACTTAAATTGTAAGGCAGGCAATAAACCTAAGTTTACTAAGACTTGAAAACCATTGCAAATTCCGATGATGAGGTGATTGCCTTTTACGAAAGCCTCGATGTCTTTCCAGATATTATCTCGAATCTTGTTAGCCAAGGCAATGCCCGAGCCTGTATCATCCCCATACGAGAAACCCCCTGGGAAGGCCAGAATTTGGTAATCCTTTAATTTCTTTCTTCCATCAATTAAGTCATTGATGTGCACGATCTCTGCTTGAGCGCCCACTCGGTTGAAGACAAACTGAGTTTCTTCATCGCAATTGACTCCGTATCCTGTTAATACTAAGACTTTTGGCTTCATGCAAACTCCTTGAATGTTTTTTTATACGCGTTCAATGCACTGTTTATGGTTGTTTTTATGATCATGTTGTCCTTCAAACCATTGATTTGAATGCTGCTTTTAGTGACTTTACCGACTAACGTTAGGGCATTGCCCTTTAAGACTGTTTCAAAGGAAGCTCGATGTTTTGGATTGATGGTGACTACGAGGCGCCCCTGCGACTCGGAGAACAAGGCTGCTTCATCTCCGGAAACCTTTCCTGGCAGATTCTTTAAAGAAATTTCTAAGCCCAGCATGCCTCCCATGGCTGTCTTTGCCAAGGCCACCGCTAAACCACCTCGATGCACGCTCTGAGCGGATGCAGTTAAGCCTTGCTGCATGGCCTTGGACAAAGCCATGTAGAGCTTCTTGTTTTTTTGAGCATCCACCTTTGGCACGCTGTTACCGACAAAGCCCTGCATGGCCCAGAATTCTGAACCTCCCAATTCTTCGAAGGTTTCTCCTAATATATAGACCAAATCACCTGGGAATTTGGCATCCAAAGAAACTGCTTTTAAAACATCTTCGACCACGCCAAAGGCAGACACCAACAATGTCGGAGGCACGGAAATTTTAGTAGGGTTTCCCTTGGCATCAAAACCCTTGAAATCATTAAACATGCTGTCCTTGCCTGAAATGAACGGGGTTCCATATGCAATAGCATAATCATAACAGGCCTTGACCGCTGTCTTCAATTGACCGAGACGCTCGGGTTCTGTGGAACTGCACCAGCAAAAATTATCCAACAACGCGAGGCAATCTAGGTTTGCTCCTATGGCAATGGCATTGCGAATTGCTGTATCGATAGCGCAGGCTGCCATGTGATAGGTATCAATGTCACTGTACGTGGGGTTGAGCCCTTGTGATAAGACTACTCCCTTTTTACTGCTTAACACAGGTCGGGTGATGGTAGCGTCTCCGTTTATACGTCCGCGGCCTTGCAAGGGTTTTATTACTGAGCCTGCCTGGACTTCGTGGTCGTATTGCATGGAAATGAACTCGTAACTCGCGATGTTCAGACGCCCCAAGAGTTGCAAAAAGGGCTTTGTGAGGTCTTTTGCTGCAAAAGGCTTTGGTTCTTGGTGTTTTGTTTTTGTGTACGTTGTCTTCATGGGACGCGGAGGAAGGCCATCGTGTAAAAACTTCATATCCACATCCATCACAACTTTATTATGGTATTTTACGATGCACTTTCCCGAACGGGTGAATTCCCCCACTGCCGTCGCTTCAACGCCTCTACGCTGCATAAGATCTGAAAAAGTCTTCCACTTGTTTTTAGGAACGGAAAGGGTCATTCGTTCTTGAGACTCACTGATCCAGGTCTGCCAAGGTTCGAGACCAGGATATTTCAATGGGACTTTATCTAATTCTACTAAACAGCCCCCACACTCCTTGGCCATCTCGGCAATGGAACAACTTAAACCCCCTGCACCATTGTCTGTGATGCTTGTATATAATCCAAGGTCTCTTGCCTCCTTGACAATTGCGTCACTCATCTTCTTCTGGGTGATGGGATCACCAATTTGGACGGCTGTTGCGGGAGAGCCTGAATCCATGGCTTCGCTTGAAAAGGTAGCGCCGTGAATCCCATCCAAGCCAACACGGCCACCCACCATCACAATATAATCCCCTGCCTGAGCTTGCTTTTCACATGTGTCTCGACCTTTACTCTTTCTAGGGATTAATCCTGCAGTTCCTACAAAAACCAATGGCTTTCCTTTATACCTAGGATCGAAAAAGACAAACCCTTGTGGCGTGGGAATGCCTGAACAATTTCCCCCCACATTTACTCCTTCGATAACACCCTCCATGATTCTTTTTGAAGGAAGCATCGGCTGCGTGCGATTCTGACCTTTATACAGTAAAGCTGTATCGTTTGGATCGGCAAAGCAAAAACCATACCTGTTGATGATTGGCTTAGCCCCTAAACCAAAGCCCATGGCATCTCGGTTGACCCCCACGATACCCGTGATGGCGCCACCGAAAGGGTCTAATGCTGACGGACTGTTGTGCGTCTCCACTTTATCTGTGACAATCCAATCCTTATCAAATACAATGCCTCCTGAATTATCTGTGAAAACAGAAAGGCAAAAATCATTCTTTCCTTTTTCCTTTCTAATTTTATTCGTGGCTGCCTTGATGTAAGCTTTGAAAAGACCCTCTTTTACTTCATCCATGGGATCGGCGAAGATGGTGTGCTTGCAATGCTCACTCCAAGTTTGAGCAATGCTTTCTAACTCTACATCAGTCGGATTTCTTTGCTGCTTCTTGAAATAAGTCTGAATGGCCTTCATGTAAGTAAAGTCTAAAGCAAGCGGGCCACGACGCGTGCCATCCGGCGCGAGAATTCCATGCTTGCCAATCGATATCAGTTCTTCCTCTGAAGCTCCTAACAAATCGACCGTGAAGACACCTGGCTTAGAATGAAGCAAAACTTTTGGAACTACACTGCCCATCCCCTGCTCCTTCACAAATTCTGAATAGGATTTTATTAATACGCGCTGAATCAATGGATTGATTAAGGACTTCGCCAGCAGATCTACCTGCTCTTTCGACAAACCTGAAAGCAAGAACAACTGTGAACTGTAGACACCCTCTCCTTCTTTCAGCTTTCGCTTCAATAGGTCTTCAACACCCTCTTTTACCGTGTTCCCTACATTGTCTGTAACACCTGGTAAGAAACCAGTTTCAACCGCCCAATCGAATTTTTTACTCGAAATGGGTGTATCTATCGCAACGAACTGCGTCACGGGGTTATGTAATCGCTCTGCCACATTCCTCAATTGATTAGCATCTACGAACACATCCAGAACATAAACATCCACTAAAAGAAGATTCTTCACCTTAAAGCCGGAAGACTCAAACTTATGCTTCCTCACCAAAGCCCGTGTATCTGAATGTCTCGCTGCTACTTCAATACGATGAGCCATGTACACCCCTAACTACTGCAACCAACACCTCCCCCTATAAAAGGTTTATGCTCCTACTTAATGAGTGTTCAAGCCCGTAATTGGTTCACACTTTAAAAATCAGGCAAAATTCCTGCTT
>JBBSWA010000074.1:7421-25448 GCA_038046485.1 Nanobdellota archaeon | reverse complement strand
ATCTTGATGTGCAAACCCTGAATACCCTTTTCCATTGTGCTTTCTGCAACCCGTTTAGCTGCCATCATGGCGGCTGTTGGACTGCTTTCCAATCGATCGGCCTTTACTACTTGACCTCCTGAAGAAAGAGCTAAGGTCTCTGTACCGGTAATGTCGGTTACATGGATGATGGTATCGTTGTAGGATGCGTAGATATGGCAAATTCCCCAGCGGATGTCTTCGTTCATGCGGCCTTCACCTGCGTTTCAGGATCCACAATTTCCTCGGGTTTGTAAGCAAGGGTTTCTTCTTCTTTCTTTTCCACTTTTTCCTCTGCTTTTTCTTTCTTTACCACATTTCGCTCTGGATGCATACCATCCACAAATGGACTGGTTGTGTGAAAATTAATGGAACCTTCCTCTGCAATGTCTACTAGATAGGAAGGGGCAGTGATCTTCTTATTACCTACTAAGACATGTTCATGCGTGACCATTTGTCTTGCTTGCTTCATGGTGCGTGCAAGACCCTTTTTTACCAACAGACTTTGTAATCTACGATCCATGATGTTCTTTAACGTAAGGCTTAAGACTTTGTCCAAGCCTTCGCCTGTTTGTAATAAAGATAGTGATTGTAATTTTGCGAGCAACTGTGTCTTTTCGATTTCAGCTTGCTTATCGATACGAGGCACAAGCTTTTTTACGCGGTCCTTAAAGTCCTTTAACTTGGAGACCATTTTCCAGATTTCTGTATTGGTAGGAATGCCGAAGTCCTTTTTTAACTGAGTCTCTTCTTCAATTCTTACCATCTGCCACGGATGACTCGGTGTGCTGTACTTTTTACGAAAGCGTCTTGGATCTCCCATTATACTCTCCCCGCGCTAGCGTTTACTTTCTTTTTTACGCCCATACCCTTACCCTTGTTCCTTCTAAAGTTGGACTTGGTTCTCTGACCACGCACGGGCTGGCCCCAAGCATGTCTAAGACCTTTGTAACTCTTATTCTTTTTCATACGACGAATGTCAGTTTCAACGGCAAATTCCAATTCACCGCTTAATAAATGAGAAGTTTGTCCTGTTTCGAAATCCCTTCGGCGATTTACCATCCATTCGGGAATGCCATGATGCAAGGGATCTTTCAATGCCGTCTCTATTTTTTGAACATCGGCATCTTTCGCATACCCTGCTTTTTGAGAAGGAAGTACATTTGTAACTTGACAAATGGCATGGGCCATTGCATAACTCACGCCCTTAACCTTACGCATCGCATAGACTAACTGCTTATTTCCATCACAGTCTGTATTTCCAATACGAACTAAGTACTTAAAATTAGGATCAGTATTCCTTGGAGCAGCAGGGGCTTGCTTTTGAGGAGCAACCTTAGGCTTTAAATGAGCGTCTTCCGGATATGCTTTTTCTTTTGCCATTGTATATATCCGAGGTAAAAAGAGCTTAGAATTGAATCAACCCTATACGCTCTTCACTCGGGCTTTAAGCTTGAGAAACGGGAGGGGTTTATAAAGATTGCTGATTGCTTTGTACATATTCCTTTAGCTTACTCTTTAAAACCCTTACTAACTCTGGATCGTTCTTAGGATAGATATCTAGAATGTTCAACACCACAACTTTCTTCTCCAATTCAGGATATAGATAGAGGATGTAGAGTTTGTGCTCTTCTTCCATGCAGAAGATCTTGTTTGCCCATTGGAGTAAATCATACGTAATTCGGTTCGGAGCGTCGGGCGCGACGCCCGCCGACTTTACTTTGCCTGAAAGCTTTCTTTCCTTGAGTATTTCTTTAAATACTCGCTCGGCCGTGGGACTGCGAATTTCATTATTCGTGCAGATGAAGAGGGAGTTCATTTTGGTCTTAGTAGTTGTTTTAGTTCATTGTTCTGACAAACGTCTTCATATCCTTGAGAGATCATTTCATTTAATAAAATAAGATTTTGACAGAATATGCTTGTCTTTAATTTTTTAGGTTTTAACACCACCATTTTGACTTTCTTTGGGATTTTAATGGATTGTATGCGTTTGAACTTGGCAAAATAATTTTTTTTAAACTTCTTGCTTTGATAGGCTAGCCAGGTTCTAAAACAATAATATACCCATCGACTGGGGTTTCGGCAGTCGATTACAATTAATTGTGTTGCTCCCAATTCCAAGGCTTTTAGGATGCCGATGTGGGGATCTGCAGATAACTTGGTATCTACATACCTCTTACCCATGATTTCAATTATCTTTCTGTATACAATCGGGACGGCTTCTGCTGCGCGCAAAGCTTCTAATAAATCCACTTGAGATTTGTTGGATAGGTATTCGACCTTTCCTGTATCATAGTTTGTTACTGGTAATAAAAGAAGTGTTTTTGAATTTCGAACTTTTTTTATATTCAAAGGCATCTCTTTTTTAAAAATCCAATCAATTAAATAATCCACATCCACGATCTTCCAGAATCGTAGATAGTTAATGAACTTCTTTGTTACGATTGTACTGGTCCATACCCGTATCATTTGAGGGTATTGATTCGCCACATAATAGGCGGCTATGCCTGAATTACCCGATCCCGCAATGATCAGTTCCGGGGAAGTTAACTTATATTCTTTTATCAAAGCTGAGAGGACTCCTACTGCATAGCTGCAGGACATTCCCCCTCCTGAAAGAATGAGGGCTCGTTTCATGGATTGTTTTTCCCCTTTTTGTTTATATGGATATCGATGATTTTGAATGCTGGCGCTTGGATACGTTCATGATGGCAGTTTGGACACTTCGAAGGGTTCTTTACCTTGCTGTGCTCTTTGAATATGAATCCACAGGCTTTGCATATAGGTGGGTTCATGACAAGGCGTTTTTTGTGGTGGGGGACGATGCGTTTGATGTGGTCTAATTCCTCTAGGACCTTCCACATCTCGGTCTTGTACATATAGCAGAATTCCTGGGCAGAGATTTCATGCTGCAATAACATCTCCATCATTTCTTGACGGCGCGTCATGATCTATAGGATATTAAGGAGTTAATCGTTCAGGATCTCTTGGGAGTAAGATGGCCTCACGAACGTTTTCTAGATTGAGCATTTGTTGCGTGATGCGGTCAAGACCCAGACCAACGCCTCCATGAGGAGGGCAACCATACCGGAAGATATCTCGATAGAACGCCATCTTTTTGAAGTCAATATCCTTTTCGGCGCACTGTACTTCAAGAACATCCAGGCGATGTTCTCTTTGAGCGCCCGTTCCAATTTCAACGCCTTTATACAAAAGATCAAATGATTTTGTGATGTTCTTGTTGTTATCTGGTCGCATGTGGTAGAAGGGACGCTTTGCCCAAGGATAATCCAACATGAAGACAAAGTCTGAATTGTACCTTTCCTTTACATATTCTCCAATTAATTTTTCTCCTTCTGCGTCTAAGTCTTCATCTTCAGGAATGATTTTACCCTTTTCTTTCAACCACTTTCGCATTTCTATCAGCGAAAGACGAGGGATTTCTTTTGGAACTTCTATTGTAACGCCTAATTCAGTTAGTTCTGCTTTGCAAGACTCTTTCATGTGGGTTAGTAAAAATTTAACGTATTTTTCGATTAAGTCCATCACGTCCTGTTCGTCCTTGATGAAACCCATCTCAAAGTCAATGCCGATGAATTCGGTGAGGTGACGGGTCGTGTGGGATTTTTCTGCTCGAAAGATTGGAGCGATTTCATACACTTTTTCCAATCCAGATACAACAAACATCTGCTTGTATACTTGAGGAGACTGTGCCAAGGAGGCCATCTTTCCAAAATACGGAATCTTGAACTCTTCTGCACCGGATTCTACGCCAGAAGCCGTGAGTTTGGGTGTTTGAATCGCTACAAACTCTTCTTGATCAAAGAATTGAACAGTGGTACTGTAGATCTTTGAGCGAATCTTAAAAATATTTTTAACCTTGTCTCTGCGCATGTCTAAAAAGCGATAATCTAAGCGCTTATCGATCTGCGTCGTTGTTTCTTCTTGCACTTCAATTGGAAGGGGTGTTTCTGCTGCATTCACCAACTCGATGCGCGTGGCCCCTAGCTCAATTGCGCCTGTGGCCATCTCTTTTTTTACCTGATTCTCTGGGCGCTTGTTCACCAATCCTTCCACCAAAACCACAGACTCTTTTTTCCAATGCTGTGCTTGTTCGGTTAATGCCTTATCCAAGAACACTTGGGTTATTCCATTTCTATCCCGTAACAACATAAATGAGATCTTTCCAGCTACTCGTAAAGTGTCCAGCCAGCCGCATAGGGTGATGGTTTTTCCAGCATCCGACTCCCTTAATTCCCCACAGGTATGCGTTCGTAACATAAACCTTCTGAACTCGGATGAGATTTATAAATTTAGTGTACAGATTATGCAATAAGAAACTATAAATACCTCCCGCACATAATTCATTCATGCTTGGAGAAAACTTGCTGCCTTATATAATGGGAGGAGCCATGGCTGGCTTCTTTTTTGCGTCCCTTATGTTACTTTTCTTGCTCCTTGCAGCAGTCTATGTTTATAGCGCTTATGCTTGGATGCTCATTGCTAAACGGCTCAAGTACGACAAACCCTGGCTTGCCTGGATTCCCTTTGCTAATGTTTCCATGATCTTTCAATTAGGAGGATTTCACTGGGCCCTTGTTTTCTTGCTCTTAATCCCTATTTTTGGCTGGATTGCCGTTTTCGTTCTTAGCATTATCTCCCACTGGCGCATCTTTGAAAAGCGCAAGTACCCTGGATGGTACAGCCTTTCCGTTATTGTACCTTATGTAGGGTCTATCTTGTACTTGATTGCCATCGGCCTTGTCGCCTGGAAAGATAAGAAGAAGTAACGTCTACAAATGGTTTCTCGTGAGCAGAACGTTTAAATACCTACGACTATTTTATCGACATACGGGCCTGTAGCCTAGCCTGGATAGGGCACCATCTACTTCGTCTTAGGGCGAGTATAGTGCAAGCCTTCTAAGCTGGATATCCTGGGTTCGAATGCAGTCACTTCGTTCGGTACTTCCGAGCGAGTGATGCTCGGAAGTCCCAGCAGGCCCGCTCTTTCTTTAGAAACTCATAAAAAGAGGACTCTATTTCATCGACTCATGCGCCGGTCGCCAAGTGGCTAAGGCAAGAGGCTGCAAACCTCTCATTCCCCGGTTCGAGTCCGGGTCGGCGCTTTTTCTCCAAACCTTTTTAACCCTCTCTTTGTTCCTTTCTCCATGACTAAAAAAATCCTTCTCAAACTTCCCCGAACGACCTATGTAGCTGAAGTGAATCGGGAAATTACACTTTCTGAATTTGAGAAACACCTGGTTGACCCGGACAAAGACTTTCACTCCAAGTATGGGATCATCTCGAAAAAAGACTTGGCTAAGAAAGCTGGAACGGTGTTGAAAGCGGGTAAGGAAGAATTCTACCTACTTGAGCCTTGTTTTATTGACTTGTACAAAACACTGAAACGCAGCGCTCAAATCATCAACTTAAAAGACATTGGAGTGATTATTAGCCATACTGGTATTCATCGCGAATCCATTGTGATGGATGCAGGAACTGGAAGCGGGGCGTTTGCCTGCTTTATCGCAGCCGTTGCCAAGCACATGGTTTCTTACGATGTGGATCTAGAACGGACGACCTTAGCCCAGAAGAATGCGCGTGACTTAGGGTTGATGAATGTTGAATTCAAAAAAGGGGATGTGTATAAAGCTGAGACCATTAAAGAACAAGATATAGATGTACTTCTCTTAGATGTACCTGAGGCCTGGCAAGCCCTGAAAACAGCTGAGAAGGTGTTGAAAGTGGGGGGTTTTTTGGTGATCTATACTCCTCAAATCCACCAAGCTCAAAAAGCTGTTGTTGCCTTGCCTAAAAATATGTTACACGAACGTACCATCGAAGTCATGGAACGTGAATGGCTCGTGGATGAAATGAGACTAAGACCTAATAGCGGAGATATGATGCATACAGCGTTTCTGACGTTTGTGAGGAAGTTGAGTTAGACTGCTTTGTACTTGTGTAAATATAGAGGACTTTGAATAACCACCTATATAGTGTTCAAAGTCCTAATAGAGTGCTTTGAAAAAGGATAAAAAACAAAGATATTCAAAGCCCTCTATAGCAAAGAGATTAAGCCTAGAAAAAGAAATATACCTCCTTCAAGCTACATGATTATGGACTACGTCCGCTGGGGATGCACAGCAGAGGTATATTTCAGACGTATCAAGATAATGGATTACTTCGATTAATAATCTGATTAAAGATTTTCAATTAAATATTCTCCCTTTCCTTTTCCATTCACGCGTACGCTGTAAAGGGTGCTGTAAATCTAGGTAATTTTTAAAGAAGAGCATGGCTACTTCCATCGTTAAGTAAAACACGAATTGAGCTATAATTATGATGATGAAAAACTTAAACACCCAGCTACCAAATTGTTCGAGCATGATTTCAACCTAGCTGCATATTGAACTCTTTTGTCTTGGTATCTAATTCTTGAACGTGGCCATTTAAGGTGAGTGTGTTTTGGTTCTCATTTAACGAAGAGACTAAACTGCCTGTATACTCTTGAATGCTTAACTCATCTCTTTGGGTTTGCAAGGTTAACTTATCCCCGATCTGGAGTGTACCTGAACTTGTTCCAGCTAACATCGGAATTTGCGCATTATCAATCGAAACCTTTCCTTCTTTTAGTGTTAGAGAATATTTTCCCGGCTGTTTCCAAGTCACTTGCGTGTTCACATTTTTGTACCCTTCCATTTGACCCTCTAAAATCAACTGGCTATCCTTCCAAGAAAGAACACCACTAAAGCCCTGGATCTGCGCTTCACCGCCGGTTTGCAGGCTTAGGTCCTGCGAGAGGCTTTTCAATTCATGACTGCTTGTTTCTATTTTTATATTTGTATTTGTTAAAGAAATGGAATATTCAGGAAGTTGCAATTCACTTTGGATGTTGATGTTTTTTATTTTATAATCCCTTTCACTTTTTGATGCTTCTTGGCTATCCTTGTTATTGTTGTCTTGAGAGGGAGTGCCAAACAGGGCAACTTTTGCTTTTGCTAGCAACCCGCCTTCGCTGGGTGAATGGGATGAAGAAGGATTTACACCTTTTTCATTGGAAACTTGTGCTAGTCCTGATTGATCTTTTGGACTTATGATTTCATTGCCGGTAATGGTGGTCATGTGTTCTTGAAAGCCCCATAATCCTAGGGCAAGCAAGGCGATGGCGATGCTTCCAGTTAAGATCAGCCATCCATATGCATTTTTTCGCGAGTTTGTTTCTTCATCGCTTTCTTTTTGTGTGGGTTTAAAAAAACCTCGGGTTTCTTTTATTTTTGTCACGTCAATGTAATCTGCCATAAAAATGTATACTGATATAGTCTTTTATAACGTTTTTTCTTATAAAATATAAGGTTCCTTATAGTAACTATTTATAAACTACCTTATATTTTCTTTTTCGTATGAGCCCACTTTTTTATAAGGTGATTTTTTTATGAAACGCAAAGTCATCCAACTTGCCCACTCCACTGCAGTCATTTCGCTCCCCAGTAAATGGGTCAAAAAATATGGCATTAAAAAAGGCGATGAAATTGATGTCAGTGAAGAAGAAAACCAGCTTGTGGTTCAAGCAGAACAAATTGGATCACCCAAAAAACAAGAGATCGAAGTTAATCTTTCTGGAGTGTCTCATCGAGTCTTGATGTGGACCTTGGTTGCTGTTTATCGTGCGGGTTACGATCGTATTCGTATTCTCTATGATGATACTTTGCAATTTGAACAGTTTCATCGGTTTGTAAGCCAATTATTAGAAGGATTTCAGGTTACCCAAGAAGGAGAAGGTTATTGTGTCATTGAAGGAGTATCTAAGGAAAGAGAAACGGACTTTCAATCTTTGTTTAAAAAATCCCTTAGGCTCATCTCTGCCGTTGGCAATGCAAGCCTCGAAAACATAAAAAATGGAGAGATCAAAAAACTTCAGGATGTTCTTGTTCTTGAAGAGATCAATAACCGACTTACTATCCTTTGCGAGCGCATGCTTACAAAAGGGGGATGTGTCGCTCCTAGTGTTCGACCCTATTATTATATTGTGGCCTGGCACAGTCAAAAGATGTGCAATTTTTATCGAGACATTTGTCGGTACTTGATTGAAAAACCCAAGGCTAAACTGACCAAAAAGTTGTTGGACCTATATACCTATACAAATCAAGTTATGGCTCGTTATGAAGAACAGTACGTCCATACAGATGCTGTTCGATTGGTTGAACTTTATCAAGAAACACGACTCAAAATTAGTGAGATTGATTTTGCCCAGTTTTCAAAAGAAGAACAACCTGTTTTACTTAATTTGGTGTCTATCTTAAACCGGGCTGCAGACATCTCTACGGTGTTGATTGGCATTCATGAAGTGGAACACCAGAAAGCGGCTATTTAGACAAGCTTGTTAATCCAGTGTAGACTGCTTCAAAGTGGGTCTTTTCTTTTCCGCTCAAGTTAGGGATACAGTTTGCTGCATAATCTACACACCATTTTCGCATGAGTTCTAAACCATAAAACACTTTTTCAGTTCCGCCTTGCCGTTTTATGGCACGTACTGCGGGATTTAGGTTTCTTAATGCAACGCTTCTGAAAATATGACTTGGAACGAACTGGTTGTTATATGGAGT
This sequence comes from Nanobdellota archaeon, assembly GCA_038046485.1. Taxonomy (GTDB): domain Archaea; phylum Nanobdellota; class Nanobdellia; order Woesearchaeales; family SM23-78; genus JBBSWA01. Next base: position 16,827 of record JBBSWA010000074.1, on the reverse strand, counting down.
CTCTCTTGGATTAATGTTTTGGGCTACTTGTTCGCTAAATAACATTCCTTCGTCTGTTTCCATCCCAAATCTATTAAAAAACTCTCTAACTTGTTCTTGAGTTCCTTCCTGTATTGCCCCCTTGTTTTTCTCATTTAATAGCTCTAAGCGTCGGGTTCTAGCAGGGTTCACATACTGATCTACTACTCTTTTTACTGCATCCCCTATAATCTCTATTTTTGGGGGCAGGAAAGGCAAGACCCCTGCTACAATTTCTTCGACTGTTCCTTCCCGCATGTAGGAGTCATAGAAAGCATTTCTACTGGCATTTCTTAATGTTAAATCCCAATCAATTACTTTCCTTCCTTCATCTTTTATTTGCAGCATACTCCAAATTGCTTCTGAAAAGCAGTCTCTGTTCGTGATTGGATGGCGATAGGCTGCTTCTAAACCTTCTACAATGCTGGTTGTGAAATCACTAAGCTCATTTCCTGTATACTTACGAACAGCGCAATGGTCTAAATTTTGAGGAGTTCTTCCTAGCAATGAACCTGCTACCTTTAGAGTGTCTTCGATTTCGGCTTTCCAGATAGGAGGGTTTCCCTCGAAAAAGAGCTGATTACGTAACGCTCGTTCTTCTCGGGTGCTTTCCCCCAAAAAATGGATCGCCAAATAATTTGGAGCTACCCACAAGTATTGGTCTGCCTTAATCCCTGTTTCAGGCGCTAAGGAAGAAGCAAGACACAAGGCTTCTAATGTTATTCTTTTTTGTCTTTCGTTGGGTATAACCTTTATTACTCTTCTGTTTACTGTCATTGAATTTGAATGGGTTGTTTCTGAATAAAAGGTCCCCAGCCAAACGTCTGGCTGTGTGGTTGAGGTGCTGGGCTTTAGCAATCTGGACCTTGCAATAGCCCCTTCCAATCCGATTTGTTGAAGAAATTGATTATATCCCTCTTCACCCATTTTCTCTATGAGATGCAAAGCTAGACCCTGAGTGGAAAGAATCTGCTCAAATGGAAAGTCTCCATGAGCCAAACCATACTCATCAGCTACCCTTCCGATACTATATAGATCTCTTAACCTTTCAACTGCTTTTGGAGGCAATGATTGGAATGATTCTGGAAGCTCGGCTCGGGCTCTTGCTGCGAAAGCCACCATCTCTAATCTTTCCTCTTCTGTAGGAAGAACTGGTGCGTTTCCTTCAATCAAAAGATTTGGACGCGCGAGTAATTCATTTGGATTGATTCTACGCTTTCCACCTTGCAAAGCTAATTCTGAGTGGATGTACAAATGACGCGCTCCTCCCAGTCCGGATTGTGTTAATACATCAACAGGATATTTTGGCTTTCTGCCTTCATCTGTGCTTTGCGCTACATAACCTTTTAGTTTTCCAGGGAACAGATCAAAAAAACGATTGAGCAAAAGCTGAGTGATGAATCCTGAGCGTGCTGTATACGCTGGAAGTTCATGATCTTCTCCAGAGCTTAATTGAGGATTGGAAAAATGCCTTTCAAGGATTTCGTCCGGATCAACGGGATTTAATTCAGCTGAAAGATAATAACACATTCCTTGAATCCAAACCATCAGGTGGTGTCCGCTTTCATATATCCTGCCTTCTTTTAAACGGGCTTGAAATTGAGAAGCAGGGCCATATAATGCTTGCCGGGTTGTTTCAAAACCCGGACTTATGTGGGGTTGTCGGGGCGTATCCATTATAGGAAGATTTGGAAGTTCTATTCTCCCTCTTAAACTGGAGGTTGCCTTAAACTCTCTTTTTAATTGGCTTCTATTCTCTCTTGGAATTTCACTTAACAGATAATCTAAAAAATGATCTATTGAAACCTCAGAAACCTCTGTGGGCAATGCAGGCCTACTTTTTAATTCGTCCATCACTTTTATATGCAATCCCTTTGCCTCAGCAAAAAGAGGGGGGATCATACGCCCACTTAATTTTGGTTCTCTGAAATCCGAGCGATCCAATTCTTTGAATACACGGGCATCAAATGGCTTTTCTACAAGACCATCGTATCTTAGCCCTATTCTTCTTGCTAGATCTGTATTTCCTTCTAAGACTTTTTCTAGAATAGCAAGAAACTGAGCCTGTGCGGGTTTACAGTTGTAAACTACCCCATATAGAATTTCATCTAAGAATATTCCATGTCCCCCTGTAAAATGGGTATCAATAGGGTTGAGTGAGATGCTGCGAGGGGCCACTAAGCTAGAATCCACTAAGCTGCTTGCTTCTGTGGCTACGTTTATTAATTGACTTTTTTCTTCTCCCATAAAAATGACCCTGGCCCCTCTTTAGTAGCCCTTAAGAATTCGGGGATCCTTATAAACATGCGCCGCCTAGTTTTGCTTTATAAGCTAAATAGGGCCTTCGTCGATACAAAATGCAAACTTTTATATATTTTATAAGACTTCGAGTTTATATGTCTAGACCTATTGTTCTTCTCCTTCACTCTGAAGCAGAGGATTTGAAACAACCTGCTGTTCTTGGACGAGAGTTTAATGTTTTTTCAGCCAATCAAGTGGTTGGGGCTTCTGCTCCTCCAGGAGGGCTTAGTCTTTTAGAAGTCTACCAAGCTTTAGGAAGGGTAGCTCCTAAAGTGGTTGTCCTTGATGGAGGAATGGAAGGAAGAAATGGTAGCCTCTGTTGGAAAGAACATGCTCTATACGCAACTCTATCTGGAGCTTCTGTTATTGTTGCTGGAGAAGGTAGAGACGGACTTGAAGCATTGGTTGATGCTAAACGAGAAGGGGTCATCGCGGATCATGTTGGAACGGGTGCTGATTCTACCTCGCAATTGCAAGAAGCTGTTCGGCGGGCTTCAAGTCATCGAATCAATATGATGCATTCAGAAACAAGAGTACCTTACTCCACTCGATCTGAAGAATTTGTTTTTGATCCTAATCAGGTTAGTCAACTCGGAGACTATTGGCAAAGTACCATTCATAATCCGGAGGGTGTCTTTGATTTAAGGGAATTGCTTCTCAAAACGAGTGCTAGTGCATACCTTGCGCAAAATCTCTTTGCTTCAGGTGAAGTTCAAACCGCTTTCAACTTATGGTCGCGTGCCTTAAACATGACTGAGTATGCTAAACAAGAAGGAGTAGACTTAAATTTAGCCACTTATCTATTAACTGACCCTTCTTCTGTCCACTTACTTGGACGTGATGAAAAAAAAGGGCGAGCAATGCAAGAGGCACTTAGAGAAAATCCTAATCATCTTGGAAATGCGGCTGATGCGCTTTCCTTCTCCCAACTGGAAACACTTTTGTGTATGTCTATGGCATTGGAATCTGCTGCGCAAGTCTACTCTTCCTCATTAGGAGTCATCCCTAAAAAGGATCGAGATGATGTTTTGAATGGGATTTATGGCCAATTGGAAGGATTATGGGGGCACATGCGTACTGTACTCTCAACGAGTTCTCCAGAGGTTTATTGGCGAGCGGAATTTGCTGCGCGCATTGGGTTGACAGAAGCCACTCAACGCCGTATCTTTGAAGAAGATGATCCTGCACTTACTCGATTTACAGAACTTGAAGCTGAAATGCTTACCCCTAGTGATCATGCTCGTTTATTAACCGAGCGGTTGCTTGTTTATGTTGGAAGAGCTGAACGGGCTGGACTCGGGTCTGATCCTAGTTCGGCGTATCATCTTGATCAGGCATTGGGTGTAGCACAACGACTTCAGGGGATGTCCTCGGATTTAGAACCTTTAGCTCGTAGAACTGCTTCTTTCGGGATTGGGGCTTATCGACTTGCGCGGATGGTTTATGACCCTACCCATCAAGATAATGATCTTCCAAGTTCTCAAGACGCGTTTATTGCATCAGGTGATAAAATATTAGCTGCTGAATCCCCTTTTGAAGCTCGGCGATATCTTGCAGCTACCCACAATAGAGTTCTTCACCTTGCTTTAACAACCCCTTCTCTAGAAGATCGGACTAATAAAATTCTGGATCTATTAAGAGAAGCTCAAGATACTACCCCTGAAAGCCCTATCGGACAAAGGACAAAGGAACTTTACGCAAAAGCACGTTTTGCTTTTGGCAAGGAAGAGTGACGAAATACATATAAACTTAAAAAGATTATAGGAGGCCAAGATGAAACAAACTGGAATAGGAATGGTGTTAATTGGATTGTTTTTACTGAGCGTTGTACCTGCTTTAGCCATTTCTATCTCTGGAGATATCTCCCCTAGCGGTAGCTATGTTTACGTAAATAAAATGGGCACTTTATCTTGGAACTCAGTTAATCAAGGGTTTTACGATCAATCCACTTTATCCTCTTCTACTTCATTAACATTAAATCCTAGTCAAAAGATGAATGTTAACAATCGAATGGGAGAATTACTTGTACGCTTAAGTGAAGAATACTTCAAGAACCAGCTTTTAACCCTCTTGACAACTAAGAGTATGTTAGACAGTACCCCTCTTCTTGCGACCCTTGTGAATGGTAATCTAATCGTATGGGATTCAACTTTTACAGAGATGTACAATGCAAACCATGTGAAACTCTCTCAAACTTCTGTCAATTGCGCTGCTGGAAGCGTTTGCTTTTCGGCTCGAATGTACAGCTCTAGTGGAGTGGTTATTCAGGCTTACCGAGTTACTGCGTTTCCAACTACGACATCCGGTCTCATTGTGATGGGTGGCGAGAGCGGATAAGGTTAAGAAATAACTCTTGCTATTTCTTCTATTATTTCTTTATGTGAGATTCCTGTTGAGGCTACAAATCCCTCTGTTCGTGCTCCTTGCCCAAGATCGTATTTCATGGGGTTTCCCCACAGATCGGTTAAAACTCCATATCCTTCCCGGTTATTTGAGGTGTTTCTGAGCAAGGCATGCAATGCACAGTCATCCCAAGGATAAGCATATTTAGGATCTCCGAATTTTCCAGGCTGGATGGTTAGATGGGCTTCACCTCGTAAGATTGCAGTAACCTTGTTTGCTGGCCCCACTCCGACTCCAATCACTTTAGTTCCTAAGGCGGTTACCATCTGCTCTAATTTCGAACCTGAAGTTAAAGTAGGGGTGGTCCAGGTTAGCTTCATGTGGCTTAGATCTGATTCAGAAGATAGTTGAACAGGATAGATCCTTCCATTTGTTTCACGATAGCATTTTCCATCTTCAGCAAAGAACAACTCTTTACTGAATGGGTTATAAGCCACGCCCATGACTGGAATATCGTTTTGAGCGATTCCAATCAACGTCCAAAACCTTCCTGTTCCTTGGATAAACTCGTCTGTCCCGTCGAGAGGATCTACCCAGGCAATGCCTTTTTTCGGGATTGAGCCGGAAGGACGTTCAGGTTCTTCTTCGTTTACAACGAGATAGCCTTTTTCTTGCAATCCAGTTGAAATGGTTCTTCCCATCTCTTTTTCAGCGTATATACTAAGACTCCCATCTGCCTTTTTTGTTGAACCACAATTTCCATGATAAGGTAGAAGGAGAGTATCTGCTTTCCTTGCTAAAGTGATTATATAAGAAAGCTCACCTGAAATGGTTGGGTTTGACATTCTTTACCTTTTCTACAACAAGAAACCTATTGTGTATCTAAACCTTCTAATGCATTTCTTAGATTACTCTTTTGAGCGGCTAATTCGTTTAATTCACCTAGAAGTTTTTCTTTTTTGGTTGGATCTTTCTCGTTGGACAAGGTGTATTCTTTTTCCTTAATTTGCTTATCAAGTTCATCTATATTTATCTGAAGCAGCTTCTTTTGTTCTTCATTTGAGGCCCTTTGTTTTTTGGCTTCTATTTCCAAGTCTAACTCTTTCAAATTCTGTTGCTGCTCATCCATTCGATGGTTTACTTTATCTAGACGCTCGCTTAAGTCTTTTTGATCTGCATAAAGATCGTTTAGCGTTGCTTTTAGATCGGCCTTTACCCGATCTGAAGTTGTTTCTTGAATGGACTCTCTAACCTTATCGATTCTGAATTGATTATCTTTTATCTTATCCTTTACATCCTTTTCATCTTGAGCGAGCTGGTCTAGTTTTTGATTGACTTCGCTTTCTTTCTGCAAAGCTCTGCGTTCTAAGCGAAGGGATTGGATCTTTTTTTCGAACTCTTCAATAGAAGCCTTTAATGAATCTCTTTCATGATAATTAATCCTTAACTCTTCTTGCACTTTACGCATGTTTGTGGTCTTTTTCAAGTTGCTTTCTAAGGTCTTAATCTTTGTTCGTACTTGATTGTACTTGGCATACACTCCCTTTTGCTGCTCTTCTAAATCCACCAAAAGATCTTTAGGAGCTGTTTCAGGCGCCTTAATTGGATCTACTACTGTTTGATTGGTTGCATTCTGTACTTCTGTTACGCCCTGAACGGTCGGCGTAGAGGGCATTTCTTTAGAACAGGCTACCAAGAACAACACCAAGATGAGCCCTAACCACACTTTCATACTCTTCGGATTCCCAAGCGCTTTTTAAACCTAAGGGTTCGCTTTTAAATGAAAAGACAAAAGGAAAGCTTTATAACCTATTCTAGACGAGGAAAAGCCATGACGAACGTCCAAGTGACGGTTGGAATCGCTCTTATCCTTCTTGTCTTTATTGCCGGTGGGCTTGCCGTAATCGTGGTTTCTAACCAGAAAAATGTGAATGATGCCAAGGTACTTGGACAGTCCGCTTTAGACTATTTTAAGAAAGTGGATAAAAAATGTTCAGCCCGTTCCAATGAATTCACCAAGATCAGTACTTGCTTACAAGACCTCAAACAGCAATTGGGTGTGATTGGGGATCTTAAAGAACAAAGCTTCATGGACTATAGCGCTCGACGAAACGAAACGGGATTCCTCGTCCTTGAAAACAAAGGCCGAACTCCCCTTAACTCCTCAGGGTTTAATCTGTATAAAAACCATGAGATGGTCGACCAAGGCTGCATCATTGAAGGCAGCATTGACCCAGGCTATCTATGCCGATTGGAGTTTGACACCCCTTGTGAAAAAGGTGACGTGCTTGAAGTCATGTATACTGAGAAAAGAGCGTTCTTGAAGACGTGCTAGAACCCTGAGATATTCGTTTTGGGGTTTAGTTCTATAGAACTGTAAGCACTACCTTTTTAAACCCTTTCTACTTATCTACCGTCGTAGGACCGCACTTATCAAGAATTTTACAAAATTCTTGGGATGAATAATTGCGCCAATTTGTAACATAATTTGCGCAATTATCCATAGCAGCCGGTGAATGCAGCTTTACACCTTAACTGGTTGAAGATGCCTTTGCTGAGGAAAGTCCGCCCACACCTCGAAAGAGGAAGTAGTTCCTGACGGAAGTCAGATCCTGAAAAGGATGGCAACCACTCCGAAACGAGACCCCCCATGCGCAGGATGAAGGTCATGAAGTTCCAGGCGACTGGGATAAGTTAATTGGCTGACGTTGCATGGGAATGGATGAAACGGTGAGCCCGGGCTTGTGCAAGTCTGTTACAGACGCTCAGTAGAATGCTAAGACATCCATCGGCATTTCTTTTAGAAGTGCTTTGGGATGCACAAAAGGCGGCTTATAACGGTCCTACATTTTTAATTTTGCGCGTAAGTCATTGGCGATTGCTTCTAGATCTACTTTTTTCCCCGTTTCTTTAAAAAGCTTCTTTGACAAATCCCTAAGAGTCGCTTCTCTTATCGCCTCTGTTAATATTCTCCAGGCTCGCACTATTCGTGAATCATCTTGTACAATCAAGACTGCTGGAATAGTTGGATCTTCCTGATCAACTGTTAGGTCTACCAAATAACCATCTGGAGAAGGATTCCAAATATGAGTCGCTTCTTTCAAGCGCCGTGTTGCTTTGAATGCCGGCATGTAGATCCCACCTAATACATCCCACCCTAAAACTTGAGAGACTACTTTTCCCGCTTCTGCACATCTATAATTTGGAAACCCTGGAACTTCTCTTTTTAATGCTTCCCGGATCACACACAATGAATCAAAATAAGGAGAGGCTGTGTAATTTCTACTCCTTAATTCATCTGGGTCTAATCGATCTGGGACTTGATCTAAGTCTTGGAGTAAGTAATGTGTCCCATTTACCATATCCTCAGTAACCTATCGATCTATTTAAACTTTATACCTCTACTTGCTCAGAGCACAACTTTTTTAAAGGAGGTCTGCCTCCTTGATTCCATGGCACGAGATGATAAGATTACGATGCCCTCTTCTGGAGCAGGCATTACTCGGTACTTTGAAGACTACAAGACTAAAGTTTCGATGAAGCCTCAGCACGTAATTATTCTTGCTGTTGTGATCATCCTATTGATTCTATTCTTACATATCCAAGGCGGAAGCTGGTTTGGATAACAATTAATTGCGACGTAAATCAAACTCGACCTTTGAATCCTGCAACAACCATTTTAGCCAAATGGCATACACTTTGCTATCTGAAGGTGCAGGATAGGTTTCTTTTTGATCGATTAAATAAACAAAATAACCCCTTCTATCTTCTGTGGGTTCTCGTTTAATCTCATAATGCCATTTCTTTCCATGTATTCGTTCCTCTTTGCTTTTGGCTTCAATACGTCCCCATTTTTCTTCAGATAAGTCATACACTAAGAATTTACCCACTTCGCTGGTTGGATTTACTGTTACCGGAGCTTGAATGGGACTTGCTACTCTCTCTTCTAATACGCGTGATGGATTCTCCCAATGATTCCATTGTGATATAGCCGCTCCCGTCAGTGCTAGGGTCAAAGGAATTAATACTTTCCTCATTTCTTGATGGGTAGATCTGTACTATTTAAAATATTCCAATCATATTTATAAACACATCTCCTTACGCTATCTTATGTTCCCCGGTGTCAATCCAAGGCAAATGAAGCAGATGATGAAGCAGATGGGCATCCAGCAACAGGAGATTGAAGCCATTGAAGTCATCATCCGATGTGCAGATAAGGAGATTGTCATTACTAACCCGCAAGTTTCTAAAGTTAACATGATGGGACAGAAAACCTGGCAAGTCGTTGGCGAAGAGCAAGAACGCTCCTTGAATACAAAGCCAGACATCAATGAAGAGGACGTAAAGACGGTTATGGAACAAAGCGGCTGCACGGAAGAAAAAGCGAAGGTGGCTATTGAAGAAGCAAATGGGGACCTGGCTACGGCGATTCTACATTTAAAACCTTAATACTTGTTTTAACTTAGTTCCATAAAAGGAAAGCTGATTTTTGATATAATCTAGAACGGTAAGTTTTAGCCGACGATGCTCTCCTAAGAATCTTTTCACAAAAGCCCCCCTGCTTATTTTACTTACCTTATTGATGAGGTCAAAATCTTGTCCGCGCTTACCGTTCCATCCCCCTGCTTGCTGCACAACCTTTTTTCGCACCATGAAATTAAGCGTATCAATGTATCCAAACTTGAAAGGGAGTCTTGGCTTTAGTCGCCATCCCAGATGATAATTCACATAGCAGATGGCATAG
>JBBSWA010000074.1:0-7411 GCA_038046485.1 Nanobdellota archaeon | reverse complement strand
GGCATAGCCTATTTTTCTTGAATGGAATTTTTTAACCATCTCTTTTAGATAGTCTTTGTGCATTAGATTGTCATCGTCTAAATAAGCCATTAGTTGTCCTTTTGCCTTTCGAAGAGCATGGTTTCTTTGACTTCCTCCTAAGTCTTTTGTCCGTTTCGTATAAAAGTACTTTACACGCGGATCTTGCATTGCCTTCACTAGTTTTTCTACCCGAAAGTCATGCCCATCTGCTACAATAAGATGCTCCCAGTACGGATACGTCTGTTTCTGAACACAGTCTATGGCTTGCTTTAAACTTTTTATGCGGTTGTACGTTGGTGTGATGACTGTAACTAAAGAGGCATTATGCATAAAACCTAGGCTTTCTTATCATTTATAAGTTTATATCCTTACTTTAGAAACCTTTTAAATACCCCCTCTTATCCCATTTCCATGCGCTGGAATGTGTGGAGGGTGCTCCTAGCTGTTTTGGTCTTTGGCGTTTTCGTCTTTAGATTGTACCTTGCTTTTCATACTTCAGTATTCTCGTATGACGCTTACTTCCATTTACGACAAGTCCAGGCGATTGCAGATACAGGCAAACCCCTTTTTGAAGACCCCTTTAGCTACCCAGGGCGTATGTACCTTTTTGCCCCTCTTTTTTATTATGTCCTTGCCTTCTTTGCGAAGCACCTTGGCCTTGAAGCCGCAGCAAAGGTAATTCCCAATCTTTTCTTCTCCCTTATTCCTATTGTGGTGTATTGGATCTCATTAAAACTCACTCAGAAAGAATGGGCAGCTCTTGTTACTGCTTTTTTTACTGCGCTGATCCCTCAATCGTATGCCTATCTCATCAATGTGAATCCCCTTTCCCTTGCGATTCCTCTTGGACTTTTAATGCTCTATTTTTTATTAGACTTTGACAAACGCTCCAATATCTACCTAGCCATCTTATTTGCTCTTCTGCTTACCCTTACTCATGCTACCGTATTTTTGTTTGTTCTTGGCCTTGCCTTTTACTTTTCGTTGCTCTCCTTACTCAAGTTGCCCAAAAACCCTAAAGAATCTGAGTTTGCCCTTTTCCTCTTCTTCCTTGCGTGCTGGTTTAGCTTTTTACTCTACAAAAAAGCTTTTTTGACTCAAGGATTGTTCTTTCTTTGGCAAAACATTCCCCTTCTTCTTCGAAGCGAGGCTTTCGGACAGGCTACGTTCTTTTCCGCTCTTTACGCGGTCAACTTTATTCCTCTACTTTTTGGCCTTTACAGCATTTACCATGCCCTTACACTTCGAGAACATTCCCACCTTTTCTTGTTTGTAAGCCTTGTCTTAGGCGTTTTTACCCTGCTCTTTTTTGGATTGATCCAAGTAAGTACTGGCCTTTTGTTTTTGGGCTATTTTGTTGTTATCCTAAGTGGCCATTCCTTAGTGCTGTTTGCGCGATACATGAAAAAAACTAGATTTCCAAAACTCTCCATTGCCTTTCTTATCCTTTTCCTTTTATTATTCATCCTTACCACGCTTTTACCTATGACGGTTACTGCCAATAATCATTTACGTGATACGCCTGCTTCTGATCAAATTGTTGCATTCGATTGGCTTTCCAACCATGCCTTTCCAGAATCCACCATTCTTGCTAGCGTAAAAGAAGGACAAGCCCTTACCTATTACACCCATCGCAAAAACCTTATTGATACTTCTCTTTTCATGATGCAAGATATTGAACAGCGTTATACTGATTTGGTTGAAATATTCACAAGCCCATTTGAAACCCCTGTCCTTGAAAAACTTAAGAAGTATCATGTTAATTACATCTATCTTTCCAATGAATCCAAAAAAGCCTATCCTATTCAGCCCCTGCGCTTCTCTGACGAGAATTGCTTTCGCCTATTGTATAATCAAAGCGTGCAGATTTATGGAGTGACATGCCTATGAAAATGAACTTCTTACTTAAAAAAATGCATGTACCTCTCTTAATTGGTTTTGCGCTCCTTGTACTTTTACTTCCACTTATCCTGCGATTCTTTGCACATTATCCCCTTTCCCATTCTTCAGAAGCCTATGCTCACCTACGCATTTCTAGCCTTATTCAAGAACGTGGCTTGATCCAGCACGACCCTTTCCTTAACCAACCTTACACGTTCAATCTTTATGATTACCTTCTTGCTGCACTTTCTTACTTGTTTCCTTCCGCCTGGATTTCCATTCTTTTACCTTTAGCCTTGGGTGTTGGAGCGATTCTTTTTTTCTATCTCTTCCTCTGCCGACTTACCTTTTCGCGTGATCATTCCTTACTCATTTCTTTACTTGTTGTACTTTCCCCAGCATACATTTACACGTTTACAACCCTTACCAGCTTAAGTTTACTCCTCTTCTTAACCCTTCTTGGATTTTACCTGTTCCTTCGAGCGAAAACCTACTCGGCCTACTTTTCTTGGTCGCTCTTGGTGCTCATCCATTGGTCGGGGTTTATTGCCCTTTGTGCCCTTCTTGCTTGGTACTTGTACCTGTATCAAAGAAACAAGATGCAAACATTGCTTTACGTTTTTAGTCTCGGATTTCTTGTTTGGATATTTTTGGTCATGATCTATCCATTTAGCTTTCAATCTGAACTATCACCCTTCAATCTTTGGGCACGATTTTACGTAACTGATTTTGGAGCCACACTGGGATATTCCTTTATCACTCTTATTTTGTCCTTTTTCTACCTTATTCATCATCGGGATAAAAAACCCTTTTTTCTATTTTTGATCTTTCTGTTTTCAGTGATTAGTTTGCCCTCTCGCCTTCTCTTTGCACTTGTCCTTACGATGGGTGCTGGAGCCTATATTCTTAATCTCATTGAAAGACCCTGGTGTGTTCTTCTCCTAAAACAACTCACCCTTATCCTGATTGCTTGCTTGTTTCTCTTTGCTAACCTCTCTTATACGAATCGCCTTATTCACTCTGCGCCCGAAGCTGCTGCAGAACAAGTCCTTCTCAAGCTTTCTTTGGATAAACCTGGCCTTGTTCTTTCCCCCCCTGACCAACTGGACTTTGTAAGCTACTTTGCCCAAAAAAAAGCCATCACCCTTTACGATAACCTTACTGACTTAAACCAGGTCTATTATTCCCAGCGTCTTGATATCACTAAAAAAACCTTGAATCAGTACCAGATTCGATACATCCTCCTTACCCCTTCCATGATCAATGGGGGCGTATGGAAAGAGCCAGACCAGGGCCTTCTTCTGCTCTTACATTTCAGCGAAAGTTTTATTAAGCGCTACGCAATCGATGGAATAGAGATTTGGGAGTATAGGGGATACGAGGGGTTTTCATGAATTTTGGGGATTTACTCATCTATGTTGTTAGTTACTTTGGCCTGTATACTAGCTTATTTTTTCTTCTTACCCTCTATGAAGACAGCCCTTTGCGAAGACCTAAGGCCCTCAAACACTCTCCCCTTGTTACGATTGCTGTTCCCTGCTTTAATGAAGAAGACACGGTTCTTAAAACTCTTAAATCCCTTCTAACCCTGGATTATCCCCAAGACAAGTTAGACATTATCGTAGTTGATGATGGATCTACGGATGCGACGTACTCCACCGTTCAAACTTTCATCCAAAAAAACAAGATCAAAAACATACGTTTATTCCACAAAGAAAACGGTGGTAAATACACGGCCATGAACTATGCTCTTGAACAAACCAATTCAGAATTCTTTGGACTCTTGGACGCGGATAGCTTTGTGGATAAAAATGCTCTTAAAAATCAACTCCCCTATTTCAATGATAAAGGTGTTATGGCGGTTACGCCCAGCATGCGCATCCACAACCCTAAAAAGGTTCTTGTCCGTGTCCAATACGTCGAATATCTATTAGGTACTTTCCTTCGAACCGTATTCTCTTACCTTGGAGCAGAACATGTGGCACCGGGGCCCTTTACCATTTATCGTCGATTATTTTTTGAACAACACGGTGGCTTTCGAAAGGCCTATCATACCGAGGACATTGAATCTTCACTTCGCATTCAATCCCTGGATTACACGATTCAACACGCCTCCAATGCTCAGGTGTATACTCAGGGTGTTCGTACCTGGAAAGCCCTCACGGCACAACGATTACGATGGTACCACGGCTTTTTACGCAATGCCATTGACTATCGCAGACTGTTTGGAAACAAGCACGGCAACTTAGGACTCTTTATCCTTCCTGCTGCCTTTATTTCTGTTTTTCTTGTCCTTATAAGTATGTTTTACACGGTCTACCAGCTTACCGATAGCCTTTGGCGCCGATGGCTTAACCTGCTTGCTGTGGATTTTGACATTTGGAAAATGATTAATTTTAAGTGGGACTCGTTTTATGTTAATACAACCAGTATTATGATCCTATCTCTGGTTACCCTCGTGATCAGTGTTTACTTCATCTGGCTTGCGAAAAAGCTTTCTTGCGAAAAACAATCCATTAAATGGAGCTATTGTCTGTTCTTTGCCTTCTATTGGCTCTTCTTTGGCTACTGGTGGATGCGCGCTATTATAGCCGCTGTGTTCAGAACGAAGGTTCGATGGGGACATAAGACTGGAGTGGTGTGAAGCTATGAAGATTGTTTTTACTCTGCATCTCAAAGAGCAGATGAAAGAGCGCAAGTTAGAGAAGGTTTGGATTGAAGAAACGATAAAATCTCCGGATGAGACAAGGAAAAAAGGCCATAAATATTATGCTATTAAGAAACTGAATGGAAACACGCTCAAAGTCGCTTATGTGAAGGAAAAGTATATAAAGGTACTTACCGCCTTCTTTTTAAAATGAAGATTAGATATGACTCCGATGCGGATGCCATGTATATCAAGATAAGAGATGATAAAGTAGATCATACTAGAGAAGTAGAAGAAGACGGAGACGTAATTATCGACTACAATAAAGCCGGTCAAGCGATCGGTGTAGAAATCCTATTCGTCAAAGAGAAAAACCCAGACCTTCTAAAACAATTCCAAATAGAAAATCTAGTTTCTGCATAACTGTGCGCTTGAGTATTATTGTGTATAACCCTGTAATTCAACGAAGTTTTCCTTCTTGAAAAATGAGGCAATCCGCGGTTTTTTAATTTTGGAAAGGAACAAATTTTGCTTGGCAAAATAGCGAAGCGGTCGTTCCGAACCGTTAAATTTCTGTTAGTTGCGTCGTCAGTTACGAACGAAGTGGAGTTTTGGCGACCTGCGTCCGCAGAGTTATTTTCAAGGGCGTTTCTATCAAGCGTGAAGCATAATAAAGAATAAGTATCAAGGGACAATTTTAGTCGTCGTTTCGCTGGGGCACTTTTATTTATATCTCTTTAATTCCTAATTCTTTCAAATAATTATAAGTTCCATTATAAAAATAAGGATTTCTAGTGGGATCCTTTATTTCTCCTTTAGGTATAAATATTATTAATCCTTGTCTTGCGCGAGTTAATAAAACTCTATAAGTGTTCTTCAAATAGATTATACGTTCTTCATCATTAATATTTTGCCAATTAGCCCCTCTGAATGATTTATATAACCATTTATTATTACTAAATCTTAAATCTGCATCCCATGCAACACATGTCCAATCAAGTTCCAAACCTTGAATGTCAAATTCTGTTGCAGTATCTTCAAGATAGAATGATGATCTGACATCATCTTTATGATTTAAAAACCAATTTTTAGCGTCGATTTTCATTTGAACACAAATTCCATAAGGTTTAAGTCTATTTGCTCCAGAACTAGCGGTTATTCCAATTCTTTCTGTTCCTCTCGCATTTTCTTTTAACCAATTTTTAGCTTTTTCAATATTCCTCGTGATTAAAATTGGATACTTATTTTCTAGTTCAGATAGTAATAATTTAGCTTCTTCCTTATCGCAATCAAGAATAGTTTTAATTAATTTAGAAACATTTTCGCTTCTAAAAGAACGAATCGACGTACTCAAATGTAACTCTTTTAATGAATCATAACTTAGATTACCAACAATTTCTTTAATTTCGGTACCTCTAGTATATTCTATATCTGATATTTCTGCGGATAAATATACATGCCAGTGAGAAAAATGTTTCTTTAGCGCTGAAAACCATTCAGGTAAACCTGCTTCTCCAGTATTTATCTCTTGTCCACCACCAATTAAACAAATAATAACTGCCCAATCTTTATGCCTGTCCATTATACTAATCAAGAATTCAGGTTCAGACATATTGAAATCTGAAACTCCTTTCTTTTTTTGCATGAATGAAGAAGTTTGTTTGTGAGTCCAAGCTCTTTGTGCTTCATCAAACACAACTACTTTTTCAATAGGTGCAGTTTTAACACTTAAAGCATCATCTCTAAAATGATGAATATTTTGTATGAATGATTTTGCTTTTTTCAAAGCTGATGTTTTTGTAATTTTTTCAACTGAATTTTCCACATCATTTCTTGCTAATGCTTCCTGTAAAACATCTACTAAAGGGCCATTCCCTGATAAAAAAACAGCATGCTCTTCTTCGATAAATTTATGTCTTTCATTGGCTAAATTTAGTCCGGCGAGAGTTTTACCTGCTCCGGGAACTCCAGTAATAAAACATATTGATTTTTTATGTTGTTTTTTTGTTATATCAATAATTTTATTTATTGCATCGGCAGTTTTACTAAGATTAATTGCTCCCGAATCGGAACGTGATATTTCTTTTACACTATGTCCATGATAAAGTGCTTGTGCTGCTTCAATTATTGTTGGTGTTGGCTTATATATTGAGTTCTCCCAATTAGACGGATTTATTAACTGACCTTTGTAATTTTCAGAAATATATTTTAACTCTTTTTTTATATTATGAGAGTTACACAAAATTGGTTTGAATATCCCATCTTGATATTTTTCATAAACATTATTATAATCTGGCGCCTTAGTCGCAACTAAAATTGGAGCCAGTTGGATATTGTGACTTCCTTCTTGAAAATTCTTTAAGTCTATTGAATAATCTAAGGCTTGATCAATAGCATATTTAGTATATTCATCATCGCCAACTTTAAACTCTATAACAAATACTATTCCAGAATAAATAAAAATTGCGTCAACTCGTCTTCCCATTCTCGGAATCGAATATTCAAAAATAATATGGCCTGAAATAAATTCTTTTAATTCTTCTTTCAAAATTTCAATTTGTTTTATCCATGCATTTTTTTGTTGTTCCTCTAAATTAAATTCATGATTTCTTGTTAGTTCTCCTAATATATTTGTAGCATCATCTGCTAAAAAATGACTTATCGATTTCGAATAATATGATCTACCCATAATTATTAGTAAGATTATTTTTCGTTTAATAAGTTATCGCTAAAAATGCCACCCGTTCGTTATCGTTAAAATTGCCTCCCATCTGTTTATAGCCCTTGAAAATAATTGCAACTAATACCTATGCAGGGGCCGAGAGTACGTCAGGTCTGAGCGTAGTGAAGACCTGATGATGA
>JBBSWA010000073.1:0-53494 GCA_038046485.1 Nanobdellota archaeon | reverse complement strand
TTCATCGCCTACAATTTGAGACTAATTTTAAGGACGACTTTCTACAGAGCCGTAACAAGCCTACCTTCTGAAATGAATTTAGATGAGATAGCTACAACTTCAATCGTAGATAGAACTGCAAGACTTGTGTGGCAACGTAGAGAAACAACACATGCTGATTTAGCTGAAGCTTTGCTCTTTATGATTGCAGAGTCCTGGGATGGTCAGAAGAAAGGATTAACTGTTCGTAATGAAGTTCCCGCAGGATGTGAGCCACTTCCACAATCGTATACTGCTCTTATTGGAAGAGTTTCAGACGCTTATTCTCAGCTTGAGGTTATAAGAAAAGCAGTGGAAAGTACTAGGTTATAATAACACTTCTTGTCTTTACATCACTTTGGATGGATCAAATTCAGCGTCAAATGATACGCTTCCAAGAACTGGGTCTTAAACTCTGGCCAACTGCGTAGTTTTCTAAAGCGATTTATGACATACCAAGGTCTAAAATAGAAGGTGATGATGGCTCGTCGTCGTAGTCTAGAAATCTGTTTTTTAGTTAGGTAGTTGCTGCCCATGGCAACAAAGGTGCCGGCTTGGTCCATGATTTCAACATCCTTGGTGATCAGTTTCTGTTCGAGAGCCTTTTTTCTAAGGCCGGTTCCCATGCGAGGTACGGCAAAGTTAAAAGAGGCGTAGTCACACTTCAATTCCTTGGCAAATTCAATGGTTCTGAGGCAATCTTCTTCATTTTCTTCAGGCACTCCCATCAGGAAGGTTCCCATGGTCTTGATGCCGACTTTCCTGGCTAGATGGAAGGTTTTACGAACTTGGTCAGTGTGGAAGTCTTTGATGTAGATATCTAGTAGTTTATCATCTGCAAATTCAACACCGAACATGATCGTGTCACAGCCTGCTTGTTTCATAAAGGTTAAGGTAAGCTCATCCATGACGTCCACTCGTGAAAAACATACCCATTGGAAGCCAAACTTTTCTTTGATCATGGCCTTGCACAGTTCTTGATTGATGGGTTTGTGCACACCAAAGGTCTGGTCAGAGAAATAGATGTACTTCACACCAAGTTTCTTTAATACCTTCATTTCAGCAATGATTTCAGGGACTTTTCTAAACGTATAACCTAACGTGGACATGATGCAAAACGTGCATTTGTAGGGACAGCCATAATTGGTGAGCATCGTGGCCATGGGATAGCCTGTAGCGAAGGGGTACCGGTAATTCTTGCCCACAAAGAGATCCTGGCGGGGCATGGGCAACTTCCATTCACCGCGCTTATCACTCTCAGGTGCACTCTTAATCTCGCCTTTCTTTGTGCGGTAGATCAAATCTGTAATTTGGTCTTCGTTGCCTTGTAAAAACTGCAAGACCCCATCGGTAGAAAAGTTGAGTACAACAGCATTAATCCAAGGGTATTTTTTTATTTTTTCATGGCCGTTTTCTTTAAAGATATCCCCAGAACCAACCATAATCAGGTCTTTGCGGCGAGGCAAACTTTTTGCTGAGCTCAGCACGTTAGTGCTGTTGATCTTGGCCACTTTTTCTAAGAAAGGAAGGTCTTCATCCCAGGATACTGAGCCGGTAATAAAAAGAATAATGTCGGGATTGAGTTCATAGATCTGGGCAAGGCAGTCTTTTTCGTTGATCTCATCAACGATAGCATCAATGAGCTTTACCTCATACTTTGTGGCAAGCCAGCCGCTCTGCGTCAATAAATCCACTGGTTGAGGATAGTAATTGGCCTTGGAGACTTTGCTGCAATAGTAGTCTCGGATGTACATCTTGCGTCCAGGTGGATTAAGCAAGAGCACAGTTTGCTTGGATTTGACCATTCTTAAAAAGAGCTTTACACCATTTTAATAGTTTATGGTAGGATAGAAAGTCTTAAAAAGCCCCCATAAGAGGTTATTTTTCTAGGTACTGTTCATGCCACAATTGAAAGCTTAGCAAGCACCACAATTGCCGCGTGTAAAACAACTTACTCTCATTAATCTTATCAAATACTTTATCGACATAGTCTGGATTAAAGTATCCTTGCTGTTTGAGATCTTTCGCATTCAAGTGGCTTTGGGCAAATTCGCGCAGGCCCTCATCCATCCAAGTATCCAAAGGAACAAAGAAGTGGGTTTTTTTGCGCTTCAAGACTTCGCGAGGAAGGGTATGAGCAAAGGCTTTTCGCTGGATCCATTTCTCCGTACTTCCATGCAGTTTGTACTTGGAAGGGATTTGACCAGCAAATTCAACAACGTTTAGATCGAGATAAGGCTCTCGTGCTTCAATGCTTGCTGCCATCGTGTTCTTATCCACTTTCATAAGCAGATTTTCAGTAAGCAGTGTCTTATTATCAAAATAGAGCATTTCAGCTAGGAGATCTTTTTTACCTGTGAATTGTTCCTTAGAAAGTACTTGGTTGGTGGAGAAGTTTTTAAGTCGTTGATTCACATTAGAAGTAAAAACTTCTTTCTTTTCTTCTTCAGTAAAATGGCTCACAACTTGGGTATAAGCATCTAAATCGCTGGGTGCATGCAAAAAGTTTGTGCCGCGCCGAATGCCTTCTTTTCCAAGGTTGCCGGCGTACTTAAAGACAGTGTTCATGGCCCAGGCAGGGGATAAATCAACTGCTTTTTTGAGCATCTTGCGTAATAAATGACTGCGTAGGTATCTTTGCTTGAGCATCATGAAATGGTATTGGGGGTAGCCGGCAAATTGTTCATCCGCTCCTTCACCAGTTAATACAACCGTAACTTTTTTCTTGGCTTCTTTAGAGAGTAAGTAAGTAGGTATGGATGTGGGGTCAGCCATGGGTTCATCTAAATGATACACAACTTTTGGGAGTACTTTGGTGGTGTCTGGGCTCACCCAGACTTCTTGATGATCCGTGCCAAAGTGCTCCGCCGTAAACTTGGCCATATTGAGTTCGTCACTGTAGTGTTTACTTCCAAATCCTACAGTAAACGTCTTAATGTTTGGAACGTCAAGTTCATGCATCAAACCAACAACTCCACTTGAGTCAATACCGCTACTCAAGTACACGCCAAGAGGTACATCACTCATCATTCTTCGTTCGACCGACTTCAGCAGCAAGTCATGGAGTTGCTGGGCGTAAAAAGAAGCAGATTTTCCATCGGTGTCAGGTTGAATGACCTGTTTCCAGTACGGTTTAATCGTCAGTTTTTTGTTCTGTAAAACCAGGGTGTATCCTGGCGCTAGCTTATAGATGCCTTCAAACATCGTTTCAAGGGAGGGGTTGCATCGAAAGCTTAAGAACCAGCTAAGGCCTTGCAAGTTTACTTTTCGTGGAATCGAATGTTCAAGGATGGCTTTGATCTCAGAAGCAAAGATAAACTTTCCATGGTTCCAATGATAATACAGGGGCTTAACACCCATGCGGTCCCGTGCAAGAAACAAAAGCTTCTTCTTCGTATCCCATAAGGCAATGGCAAACATGCCATTGAATCGCGTAACACAGTCCATGCCCCATTCTTCATAGCCATGCGTAATAACTTCGGCGTCCGTGTTCGTAATAAATCGGTGGCCTTTCCGTTCCAGTTCAGCACGAACTTCCTTAAAGTTGTAGATCTCTCCATTAAATACAACAAAGAGGTCTTGGTCTTCATTCGTAATCGGATACAAACCCTTCTTCAAGTCAATGATGGCAAGGCGGTTCATGGCAAGCGTGATGCCTTTGTCTGAGTAATGGGCTCGATCGTCCGGTCCGCGGTGTTCAATTGAGTCCGCCATCTTCCGAGCAAGCCTTTTGTCTTCCCAGTTGAATCCAAGGATGCCACACATAGAGGTTTAGAACCAAGCAGGCTTTAAATAAGTGGCGCTCGAGAAAAGGGGGTTATTTAAGAGTTACGTTTTTAAAGAGAGTACTAATTTTGGATATATGCCAAGAAAGAACATTCTTTTCGATTGGTCAGGCACTTTAAGTGATGACTTTAACATGGTCTATGAAACAGCGATGCAAGTTTTTGAGCGATTGGGTGGAACTAGAATGCCCATAGAACAGTTTAGAATGGAAATTGTGTTACCGTACATGGATTTTTACAGAGGATATTTTCCCAATTTAGATGAAGATCATCAAAGGGAGTTATTTTCTGAAATTTTTGTAACAATGGATAATCCCACACTTTTTGAGGGTGCTGATTCATTTTTGGAAGGCTTAGCAAGTCAGGGTATGCAAATGGCCGTATTAAGCGCTCATCATCCGCCAGGCTCTGTAGAAAGTCTTCTCGCTTCGCTCGAGTAGTATCAGAAACCAAAAGTTTCTGGGACTCCCAGAAAGCCTTGCTTTCTGAGGAGCAGCTGTTCGCAGCTTAATGTTATAGTTCAAGGTCGACATTCCCCGGATGGACACCCCCTTGTCGACAACTTGTACTCCAAAAAGACTGCTCACCTGAAGCTGCTACTGCGACTTTCTACAGAGCCCATCCGCCATTATTAACTGCAGAGGCTACACGATATGGAGTCGCCTCTTATTTTAGTGAGATCTGTGGAGGTGTACAGGATAAAAGAGTAGGGATTATTGGGTTAATGGACAGGTTAAAGTTTGAGCCTTCCCAGACGGTCTATGTAGGAGATATGGTGCATGATATAGATGCCGGAAAGAGGGCGGGAGTTCATACGATAGGGGTTTCTTGGGGCTATGATCCAAAAGAAAAATTAGTAGCGGCAGGGGCGGATAAGGTGGTGGACAATCTAGGCGATCTAATGTTAGCATTACTAGAATGATTTGTATACCAATTCCTTTTCATGGGCGAATCGCCAGACCAAATCCACAATCACAGCTTTCCCTTTTTGCATCTTTTTGATCTTTTCCAGAGTTACGGCTTTGAATGCTTCATGATCAACGGCATATACAATGCCATCCATTTCTTTAAATGCTTCAAGAGGGGTGTTGGGCAGTCCAAATGTTTTTTCTACTTCTTCCTGTGTAAGTAGAGGATCATGAAGTAGAGGTTTCATCCCGCGGTCTTGCAGCTCGCGAACCAAGTCCTTCACTTTGGTGTTTCGATAGTCCGGCACATTCTTCTTAAACGTGAGGCCCAATATGCCAATCTTAGCCCCCCGCACTTTCTTACCTGCTTCTAGTAGGCCTTCTTCCACCAAGTTAGCTACATGTACTGGCATATACTCATTGATGAATCGTCCAGCTAAAATTACGGCAGGATTATAACCAAGTTGCAATGCCTTTTCAGCTAAGTAATAAGGGTCTTCTGGGATGCAGTGTCCGCCCACCAGTCCAGGTGTATAAGCATGCCAGTTCCATTTTGTTCCAGCAGCTGCAAGGACATCTTTAAGGCGAATGTCCATGCGGTTAAACACCAAAGACAGTTCGTTCATCAAAGCAATATTCAAGTCACGTTGGATGTTTTCAATTACTTTGGCAGCCTCGGCAGTTTTAATGGTGGGTGCTTGGTGAATGGTAGTAATCTTTCCATAAACCTCAGCCACTTTTTTCAGAGTCTCAGAGTCCATGCCGCTGACTATTTTTACAAGTTTAGCGATGGTGTGTTCTTTATCTCCTGGGTTGACGCGTTCTGGGCTGTATCCGATGAAGAAGTCTTTGCCACATTTTAATCCGCTTTCTTCTTCTAGGATGGGGGCCATCAAATCTTCAGTTACACCAGGGTATACGGTGCTTTCAAGCATCACAACTGCTCCTTTTTTGAGGTGTTGACCAACTGTGTGGCTTGCAGATTGTATCGGTCGCAAATCCGGTTTCTTGTCAGGGGTTGTCGGGGTGGGGACTGTAATGATCACAAAGTCAGCTTCTTTTATGCAGGTGGGATCAATAGAAAATGCAATCTGGGCTTGTTTGAGTTCTTCAGCAGTAACCTCGCCCGTTCGGTCACGACCTTGTTTGAGTTCTTCAACACGTTCTTTTTTTATGTCAAATCCAATGATCGGGTAATGTTTAGCAAATGCTACAGCAAGGGGCAGTCCAACGTATCCCAGTCCAACAATGCAGAGTTTCATTTCTTCTTCACCACCTTCTTATACACTTCAATGAGTCGTCGTGCATGTTCTTCCCAAGTCAGTTTGTGCTGTTCAATGGTTTTTCTTCCTTGAGATCCTATTTTATTGAGCAGCTTCTCATTTTTCAGTAATTCGCGAATGGCCTCGCGTAGCATCATAGGGCTTTTAGGAGGTACTAGAATCCCATTTTCACCGTTTCGGATCAATTCAGGGATGCCCCCAACTTCAGTTGCAACAATAGGTAAGTTGCTGGCAAGGGCTTCGTAGAGTGTGTTAGGTCTTCCTTCACTGTGGCTGCTAATAACAAGTAGGTCGGCTGCACTCATGTACTCTGCTGTTTTCTCTCGGCTTTGAGTGCCTAAGACATAAGCATGAGGCAGTTCTTTTTGCACATACGATCGTAAGGGTCCATTTCCAATGATAACAAAGGTGGCATCGGGAAAGTTTTTGAGCGTCGCAACCAAGTCTTCAATGCCTTTGATGGATAGCAGGCTTCCAACAAATAAAATGATTTTTTTCTGTAGGGGAAGTTTGAGCTTTTTTCGTAATGAATCTTTGGGTCTAGGTTTAAACAACCCCATATCAACTCCGTTGGGTATGACATGAATTTTGTCGGGATGGATGCCTTTTCGGGTGAAACTTTCTTTTTCTTTTTCGCCAACAGCAATGATAGCATCTGCTTTGTGGAGTGCGGTCACAAGTTGCTGCATGCAAGTGTTGTCCAAATAGTAGTCCATGCTGCCACGTAGGTGCATAACAAAGGGCACTTTCCATTCTTCAACCAGTTTTAATACGCCTGGACCATCTGGGTAGGGATTATGACAGTGGATCAAGTCAGGCTTCTGAATATTTTTTAATGCATAAGATGTGACACTTGAGGAATAAAATCGGGGGGTTAAGAAGTAGAATAATTTTTTAGGGACAGGGTAAAAATAACGGGGATAATGGCTAGTGTAGGGACCTGTTTCTTCTTTTTGAGGAAGTTGTGCAAATTCATGGTGGGGAAACCAGGTGTAAGGTAGTACTTTGGCCTTAGGGGAAACAACTTCTACTTTTTCTTTTTGGGCGATGGCGTTGATGCTATCTTGGATGAAGACGCCAAGGGTTTCATGTCCAGAACAGGGCAGTTCTTGGGAGAAATAGAGAATTTTCATGTTGTCCTCCAGACAAACTTTTCATCTTTCCAGTTCAAACCACAAATTCCTTGCATGGGTGAAGTAAATGGGGGATGGTTTAAATAAATAGTGGAAGTAGGAGGGGGGGTAGAAAGGGATAGGTAATTTTATAAATGGGAGTTTTAATCAATTGTTTCAAAGTGGTTAGTATCTCCAGAAAATGGTCTTTTGAGTATCAATGGGAAAAGTACCATACAAGAGAGTTAACGTACGGGATGAGTTCTGAGCAGGAGTTCGAAAAGTTTTGTCATGACCTTCAGATAAGGCCTCACCATCTTAAGGGGAAGAGGATTCTGGATGCAGGTTGTGGGAGTGGGAGGCTGACAAGAGTGGTCGCGGAGTACGCAAAGGAGGCGTATGGGGTGGATCTGATTAAGCTTCCTAGGGATTCCAAAGTGAAGTTTGTAAGGGCGGATATTCAGAAGCTGCCTTTTAAGAAGGGGTATTTTGATTATGTGTATTGCGAAGGGGTGCTGCACCATACCCCTCATCCCAAGCAGGCGTTCATGGAATTGGCTCGAGTGAATAAGGGAAGGTTGTTTGTCATGCTTTATTCACATAGGAACATTTTTATGAAGATTCGTTGTTATTTTTTTACATATCGATATCCTCATGGGGTATTGCGCGTGATTTCTTTATTCCTAGCTTTGTTATTTTTTATTCCGATGAACATTTATAAGATTATTTTTAATAGGGACAAATCATATACGTTGTCTTCGTTAGATTTTTTTATCTTTGACTATATCTCTCCTTTGTATCAGAGCGTTCATGGTGTGGAAGAAGTAAAGGGTTGGTTTAAAGAGGCAGGATATAGACATATCGTTCAGGTAAGCAAGCGAGATACGGAGGTACTGGGTGTCAAATAAGAGGTTTTATGGGCTCCTTGGGGAAAATAAATGGTCCGCATCAAACCCATCTGGTCTCCTTATCCATAAACACCTTAAACCACAGCTCAACATTCAGCAAGCACCAAAGTTTATTGCAGGAAAGAAAGTCGCTTTTCTCCACCAGTTTTTTAACATAGTCTTCATTAAAGATCTTACGCTGTAAGCATCTCTTAGACAGCAATACCTTCTTGAAATAGTTCTTCAAGTCTTTCTCCAGCCACGGTCCTAAGGGGGTAGGAAATCCTTTTTTCTCTTGGTGATATAAAATAGCAGGCAGTTTGGGTCGCATGGCTTCTTTAACAATCGTTTTGAGCGCATGGTGGTGCAGTTTTTGCTCAAGAGGGATACTCAAAGCAAATTCAACCATTTCATTGTCGCATAAAGGTACACGAGCTTCAATACTGTGTGCCATGCCGACTTTGTCTTCAACAACAAACAAGCTAGGCAAGTACGTTTTCAAGTATAAATATTGGAGGCGTTCGCTGTCTGTAAACTTTTTCCCCTTAAGGACGTTAGCAATGGCCTGATCAGAGGAAAACTTGGTTTTCTTCAAAAACTCGTGCGTAAGCAGGTTTTTCTTTTCTTTTTCGCTAAATACAATGATCAACCCATACTGTACTTCTGGATTCACGTAGGGCATAAGTAAATAATAGAGCATGTTCAATCGGTTCTTTCCAACGAGCAAGTCCTTGAACAGTTTAACCAGGTGCCTCTTGCTTTTCTTCAATTGCTCTCTATGATGCAACGCTTTGAACACAGCATAGCCCGCAAACAGTTCATCGCCACCGTGCCCAGTCAACACCACTTTCACATGTTCACCAACTAATTTAGAGACATGGTATTGAGAAAAGATTGGAATGCCAACGCGCGGTTCATCCAGATGGTAAACAATCGTTTCCATGCTTTTTTCAAAGTCTTCTTTTTTGATGACCACTTCATGTAGGATCGCGCCTGTTTTCTTGGCGACAGCCCGAGAGCACACTCGTTCATCGTACTTTCCTTCAACATCAAAAGCTCCAGTAAAGGTTTCTACATGACCTTTGACCAGTTCGCTCGCCATCGTAGTCACAGTCGCTGAATCAAAGCCTCCACTTAGATAGCATCCCAGGGGTACATCGCTGATCATATGGCGTTTGACGCTTTCACGCAGGATGCGTCTAAACTCGCTAAGCAAGTGTTCATGCGTGTGCCTTTTGTAGTTGAATTGAACATCCCAATACTTTCCATGCAGGAGCTTCTTACCTTTCAGGTGCAAGTAGTGGCCTGGAAGTAACGTTTTAACATCTTGAAAAAAGGTCTTGTTGTCGAGAATGTTTTCAAAGGTGAGGTATTCGGAGATGGCCTCCAGGTTAGGGGTGCGATGAATAGCATGCGCAAGAATCGCTTTAATCTCACTAGCAAAGATGAATTGGCCATTTTGCCAGTAATAGTATAATGGCTTGACGCCCATACGATCCCGGGCAATGAAGAGTTCTTTTTTCTTGTAGTCCCAGATGGCAAAGGCAAACATGCCGTTAAGCATCTTCACGCTTTGTTTGCCATAGGCTTGGTATAGGTGCAATATGACTTCTGTATCTGTGTGCGTGTAAAAGATATGTCCCTTGCGTTCAAGTTTAGCTTTCAACTCCTTGTAATTATACATTTCGCCATTGTAGGTGATGACCAGGCTATTGTCTTTGCTGAAGATGGGTTGTTTTCCGGTTTTAAGGTCAATAATAGCAAGCCTTCGGTTGCCTAGGCTGATGTGTTCGTCTGAGTAAAACCCTTCATCATCCGGTCCTCGATGGGAGATAAGGTCAGCCATCTTTTTGGCGAGTTTCTCATCGCCCCAGTTAAAGCCTACAATGCCGCACATGCTGTTAAGAAGAAGGCTGGGTTTATATAAATATCTTCGGTTAAGGCCGAAGATATTTCCCAAAAATGGCCAGGGCTTGCTCTGGTTATTTTTGATAAATGGCGCTCTTGCTAGAGGGGGTTATTTAAGGTTTTCTTCCGGGAAATGGGCATAAACAACGATTTCTCTGAAAAGATCTCTTTTCAACCGAAAAATTTCCGGTTTTTATTGGTTCATTCTTTTAAAGAAAGCCAAATCGCTCTGGAGGGTGTATAAAATAACCACGCATAGTAAAAGAATAGAGAAACAGTTCTATGAAGTAATACACATGAGGCCAGGAATCGCAGAAAAGCTAGACAAGTTAAAACAAGATCCTAGAGGGGCTTTAGAGGCTCATAAGTTAAAAGGTAAATGGGAAGGATTCTGGAGTTGTTATTTAGGATGGGACATCCGCTTAATGTATGATATAGATGATGGAAAAAAAGAGATCATCATAATAAAAGCAGGTTCTCATAAAATTTACTAATATTTCAATTCCCAAGTCTTTATGCCTTTCTTCTTAGCTTCTTTATACTCTCTAAGAGCTGCTAAGGTCTCAGGTTTCCGTAAGAATTGCTCTTCTTCCGTAAGTCTTTCGGATTTCTTTTTCTGTGTTTGGACAGTTTCTTGTTTCATGGAGAAAAGTAAGTAGGAGAACTTTTTAAATCTTTGTTTTAGTCACAGTTGTTTTAAAGGTGGTAATTGAGTATGCAGGGGGGTTTGCCCGATAGAATGTGCCTTTTGCTAGACATATAGTCTTGAATTTGTCGGATTTCCTGAACGATGGCCACACAGAATAGATTTATTATACGCTTTTTAAAGCGGCAGTTCAGAATTTATTTTTAAACCATTCCACCGTTAATTTTAGTCCTTCATCGAAGCTGTACTTTCCCGTGTAGCCCAGTAGTTTTTTGGCTTTGGTGGGGTCGGCTAGGCTGTTTCGTACTTCTCCTGCGCGAGAGGGAGCATAAGCTGGTTTGATGTGTTTGCCGAGTAACTGGTTTATTTTCTGAAACATCTGGTTGACAGTGCATCCTTCTCCGTTGGCTAGGTTGATGGCCTGTCCACTAGCATGTTTTGCTTTACAGGCAAGTAAATTGCCTTCTACAACATTTTTCACGTAAGTAAAGTCGCGGCTTTGTTCTCCGTCTCCGTAAATCGTGGGCACTTCATTTTTTTTGATCATTTTTATGAATCGGGGGATTACGGCAGAGTATTCGGAGTTGGGGTCTTGGCGGGGTCCAAATACGTTGAAGTAAATAAGAGAAATGGTTTCTAGGCCATGCGTCTCGTAGTAGATGCGTAAATTTTGAATGCTGGCGTGTTTAGTGACGGCATAGGGGGATAAGGGTGAAAACCCGTCGTCTTCTTGTTGGGGTATTTTTTGCACGCTGCCATATATAGAGGAAGATCCGGCAAACACAACGCGTTTTACTTTTTCCATGTATGCTGCTTCTAAGATATTAAGTGTGCCGGTAATGTTGACTTCGCTGAAGAGTTGGGGGTTTTTCCAGGAGAAAGGGACGCTGTTTTTTCCTGCTTGGTGGAGGACATAGTCTGCTCCTTGTAGGGCTTTTTTGACGGTTTCAAAGTCTCGAATGTCTCCTTTTATAAGGGTTATTTGATCTTTCCATTCGGCAATGTTTTCTTCTTTTCCTGTTGAAAAATCATCCAAGACAACGACTTCTTGGCCTAGCTTAATCAATTCTTCCACGATGTGGCTGCCGATGAAGCCAGCCCCTCCGGTTACGACATAGCGGCTCATGTTAAATCATATAAGGGTAGGTTTTTTTGGATGTGTTCAAATTGTTTACGAAGGCCTTCTTGAAGGCTGAGAGTGGGTTCCCAGTTGAGCATTTTTTTAGCTAAGGTAATATCGGCGTAGGTTTTTTCAACGTCGCCGGGTTGCATGGGTTTTTGGTTAAGGACTGCTTTTTTTCCAACGACCTTTTCTACGATGGAAATGTACTGGTTAAGGGTTACGGGTTTAGCGTTTCCTAAATTAATAAGGGTATAGGCCTGTTCTTTATCGACAGCAGAAATAACTCCTTTTACGATGTCTGCAACGTAGGTGTAGTCTCTTTCGCTGCTTCCATCCCCATACTTATCAATGGCCTTTCCTGTTAAAACAGAGGTTATGAACTTGTGGGGGGACATATCCGGTCTTCCTCGGGGGCCGTAGACTGTAAAGAAGCGTAGGCAGGTGATGGGAATGTGATAGAGGTGGTGGTAGGTGTAGCAGAGAAGTTCGCCTGCTTTTTTCGTGGCAGCATAGGGGCTGATGGGGTCATCGACTCGGTCTGTTTCACGAAAAGGAACTTCGGGTCGATCGCCATACACCGATGAGCTGCTCGCAAAGATGAAGTTTCGAATCTTGTATTGTTTGGCTAATTCCAGAAGGTTCATGGTTCCAGTAAGATTGGTCTGGGCATATAAGAAGGGTTGCTCGATGGAGGCTCTCACGCCTGCGCGGGCAGCAAGGTGGATGACCTTGTCTGGTTTTTCGCTCTCGAATAGTTCTTGCAGTCCTTTGTACTCAGCAATGTCAGTTTTGTAAAGTGTAAAATTCTTGTTTTTTATGATTCCAGAAACATTGTTTTCCTTAATCTTGGGGTTGTAATAATCGTTCAAGTTATCGACGCAAATAACCGGATCGCCTCGTGCAAGGAGCGCTTCGCATACATGGCTCCCAATGAATCCAGCTCCGCCCGTGACGAGGTACTTCATGAAACAGTGTTTTGTCATCTAGTTTTAATGCTTTTTCTTTTTGTAGAAAGTCTTAAATAGACTCGTTCTACTTAATTTTTATTGAAAATCTAAGTATAAAATTTATTTACTGTTGTTATAGTTGCGGATCATGTATTGGGGTATATCCTTTTTTCCAACCATTTTTTCTGTTTTCTCTTCCACAGTTTGAAAAGTCATTGTTTTTAAGAAATGCTTTTTTAATGCTTTAAGAATATCTTTTATGGATCTGCCGCCAGTTGTTAAGCTGATAATCTCTCCTTGTTCCACAAGCTTTTTCGCTTTTTTGATGTCATGATTGGTTCGAAAAATCATAACACGAATGGGTTTATGAGATAAGGTGGCCGCAGTCGTTTTATGGCTTCCATCGATTAAAAAGTACTCTGCTTTGGGGTGTGTTTCCAGAAATTGGGAAAGGAGGTGGCTGTATTTTTTTGCTTTCTTTCCTTTATAAATAAGCTGTGGAACCACGGTAGATTTATGGATAACTGGGCAGGGGGGTACGATCTTGCTATGCCCTTTGTGGAATATTCTAAAGTAGAGTTTTAAAATTTGTTCGTTATGAACGGGGTAGTCATTGAGCGTAATGATCTGGTTGGGGTGTAGTTTTTTATATTGCATGTTTGCCCGTATTTAAGTAGCTTTATTAATCTTGTTTATCTGTTTCGATTAAGCACCCCTTTAGGAATCCAACTCCATAAAACACATGATGTCCTACCAGTAGAATAGGAGACAGCAAAGCCGTAATTCTCCCAGTCAAGATCAACGCCTCACAGGTGGTAAGTGCAAGGACGATGAGGTAAAGGGCAAGGCCGAGTAAGAAAAGAGGTATAAAGACATAACTTAGAATCCCACTTAACCAAGAAAGTAAAGTCAGCAAGCTGCCAACAACCAAAGCAATGGGTGGCAGTGCATACCACCGCACGAGTAGGATACCTGGATGTTTCTTCGTAATCTCACCAGTTGCCTTCCCATATCGGTACATCTGGTAAAAGAAGTTCCAGAATACATTTTGAGTGTTAGTGTGGCTGAAGTGTTCGCGGTGGTGCCAGATCTTAGCGGAAGGAATGAGCCTAAATTTATAGCCTCTCTTGCTAAGCCGATAATTAAACTCGCCATCCTGCCCAACCATGAAGCTTTCATCTTGCCTTTCTTGTTGCCATGCCTTTTTCTTGTACAACGCATTGCAATTAGGGAGTGAAGCCACATAGCGTTGTTTTCCTTTCTGAGCGGTTTGCGCAGAAACCCCCCCGCCTAAGGTGGTTTGTTGCAAGGTGCCGATGAGTTGGGCAATGCTGCTTTCTGTTTTCGGTACAAGGTTAACGCCCCCCACGCAAACTACATTTTGTGGTGTTTCTTCCATGCCATGTACAAGCTCTTGGAGCCATTCTTTATCTGCATAGCAATCCGCATCAGTAAAGGCAAAGTACACAGCTTTCTTACTAGCCTTTTTCACACCAAGATTTCGATTGGCAGCACTCCCTCGCTTAGTATTCCGAATGACTTTGAAGGGACACCTCTTAAGAATATGTTCTTCTTCTTTGCCACAGGCGACATCTAGGATAAAGAGGACTTCATACTTATTGCGAGGATAGTTCAGATTCTTCAGAGATTCGGCAAGGGCTTGGAGGGTCTCTTTGGCATTGTAAACGGGAATGATGATGCTGACAAAAGGCCATTTCATAGGGATTTAGAAAGTGAAGAGATTTAAATGAGTTTGCTTAACTTTATACTCGTAATCCTTCTTTTTCCAATAGTTCCATAATGATTTTTATGAGTTCAAGTGTATTTTCTATGCTTTCTTGAGCTGATTCAAATCCTATCTGCTTTCCATCGTAAACGAGGTGGTTTCGTTTGTATCTTCCTTTATCAAAACTCTCAAATAGGTCCTCTCTATGTAGTATATCTCGTAGGTAATAACATAGGCAGAGGTGGTTTTTGACGCTGTATCTTTTTAGTAGAATAAGGGCGTGAAGGAGCTCTATACTTGAAGTGTAGTAGCTTTCAAATAAGAATTGTGCATTTGATCGATCGACAGTTTGTTTTTCACAAAAGTTTATTCTTTTCTTTGCGGTTTCTATTAATGACTCTACTTTATCTATGTCGCTACTGACGTAGAGGGCATTTTGACTTTCTAAACATTCGTTCCAATCGGCTTCTTTCATTTAAATACCTTTACGTACCCATTAAGTTTTATCCCGTTTAGGATATTGTTTGTGAGGTGCTTATTGGGCACTTCCTTTATGTTCTTGTGCACCAACACTTGGATTTCTCGTTGTAGCTTTTCTTCAAAGGGTTCTAAGCCTTTGATCTCTTTGTGGAGCGTCTCTATATACAGGTCAATGTCACTCTCTTCAGTATCTTCTCCTCGCGAATAGGATCCGAATAAGATAATGGTGGGACTGTCATAGTTTATAATGAGGTGGTGTAGTAATCCAGACGAATACAGTTGTTTAAGATTGAACAGCTTCTTTTCCAATAGATAAGTTTCAGAGGTTCGGTTGGCCGTATAAAGCGTTATGCCTCCGATTAAGGTATGTTGAAGGATATCTTCTTTTTCCAGTTCTTTGGCATATCGAATAGCAGACGGCAGTGCTACCTTCACTTCACGTTCGATCTGCCGCACCCGCAGTTTAGCCGTCGGATGGAGAAGGAAGTAGTCTTGGACCTTTTGTTTGACATTCATATGATAATGATAATTATCAATTGATATTTAAAGTTATCGCTAGGTGGTTAGCCCATTTGAAATCACAGCCGAGGTGTACGTTTTTAAACGTAAAGCAGATACCTTGCTTATGTCGACATTAGATGATTACGTAGCGGCGTATGATCGTTTTCGTAGAGAGCTTCTTTTAGATGATGAAGCCAAAGCCTTGCTTGATGTATATAAAGAAAAGGGTCAGTTTTTAGTAGCTCTTCATGAAAAGGTGGGCATTGAAATCTTTGGTAAGATATTTAATTCTTTATTAAAAACGCGTAGTACAAAGGTTCTTGAAAGTGAAAAGTATGGTTTATCGCCTGAACTTAAAGATCAAGGAAAAGCTTTTTTGGTAGCATTTCGAGGTATGGCCCGCTCCTTAAAAAAGTGTATAGACTCTCGTTTAGCACAATACGCGTTCAATCATTCAACGGTTGATGCGTTAGTAACTAACGGATTATCCGTGACCTATGGGGTGCCGCATGGAGCGCGCATAGGTGAAGCCTCCTCAAGAACCAATTCAGTAGTGTTACAAAGAGACATTGCTTCTAATCACCATGATTTAACACTGGTTCATGAATGTGGCCATTTGTTTTATAATATTTTTAGTCCAAGTAGGTCGGTCGAATGTTTGGCGCGTTATTCCCCCATTGAAGTAAGCTTAGATAGTATGGCTGCTGAAGCGTTGAATCGCGATCCTAAATTAGGAGATTATATTCTTGCTCAGGTCAAAGCAGTTGGGCGGTTAAATGGTTCACGCATTAAAGCTTAGTTCCGGACCACATATTTTTATAGCCTAGTAAATGACCTGCTGACAAAGGCGGGTTTCATAGGCATAAAAAGAAGGGGCAGGTTTAAAAGGTTTGCTTCATCTCCCCCCTGCATGGATGATCTTCTTTCAGGAGTACATCGAGTGTATCGTCAGGCGCATGATCTATATCATTGGAAGGCTATAGAGGAGGATCCTCTGGATCAGCCTGAAGTGATTGGTTATTTAGACGCTTTAGGTGCTTTAAAGAAAAGGGCGTTTAGGGTTGTTCCAGTGGGCAAAGATCATTTAGCAGAGATTATTTCAAGAAAGGATTGGCCAGGTTTTCGCAAGAAATTTCCGGATGCAGCCAATGAGGTGTGGGGGTATCGGGAGGATTGGGCAAATCAATTGCAAGCGTTGAGAAAGGAGGTTATGGTTACTTTCAGAGATCGCTTTGGCACGACTCCTTTTTCAAGGGAGAGTGTCGATGTGTTGGTGGATAAAGGGTTAAAGGTTGGGTTGTTGGATTCAGAAAAGGGTCCTAACCTTGTAGTGTGTCGGGATGATTATGAAATTTATGTGAATCCTCGATTAGATAGGGAAAAGAAAAGGCGTTTTTTAGCAAGGGGTTTGGTTGAGCTTTATTATCAGTTGAGTGATTGGGAGCTTATGATTCCTGAAATAAGTAGATTACATAGTCAGGCAGGTTTACTTCCAACTCCTTTAGGAAAAGAATTACAGGACCTTACTGAAGCTGCTTTAAGGCAGTACCCAGATTTATTGGATCGCTGGATATAGTAAATTGGATAATTAACAAAATATATATTCACATTTACTATATGTGAAAATGGTGCTAGAATATACGAAAACCTACCATTTTCACTATTTCTAAAGGTTAGTCCATCACCACATACTTCCCCACAACTAACACATCCACGTTCTTTCGTTTCCAGCTTCGAATGGCATCCGTAGGGGAGCAAATAATAGGCTCTTCATGGGCATTAAAGGAGGTATTGACAAAGAGTGGCAACCCCGTTAACTTCTTGTACTCCTTCAACACTTTATAATACGAAGGATTCTGTTCTGAATCAACAACTTGTGGCCGTGCTGTATTGTCAATGTGATTCACAGCAGATATTTTACCCTGCCAGGCTTTCTTAACGTCAAAGGTAACGGTCATGAACTTAGAAGCATACGCAGCATCTTTATAGTCATCAAAGATCTTAGCAGCATCATCCGCCAAACAACTTGGCGCAAAGGGCATGAACTCCGATCGGTGCAGTCGTTTATTCAGCCAGTCGTTAATACTTTTATCAGTAGGGTCAGCAATAATACTTCGGTTTCCCAAGGCCCTGGGCCCGTATTCCATCCTTCCATTCATTCGACCAACAATCTTTCTTTGAGAAACAAGTTCAGCCGTATACTTCTCAACATCTTTAACCTTTTCAGCGTGCACGCCCTCGTTTTTGAGGGCGGTCTGGATCTGTTCTTCGTCGTACCCCGGCCCAAAATAAACATCATTCAGCGTAACAGCTTTCGGCTTTCGTCCATGCGCTCGTTCCATCTGTGACCATAAATAATACGCAGCTCCAAGTCCAAGGCCACCATCCCCCATGTGAGGATGGATAAACACCGATTCAACTTCAGGGAGTTCATAGATGGCTTGGTTGATACGTACATTGGCAAAGAATCCTCCAGCCAACACCACTTTCTTCTTCCCGGTCTTTCGAACCCAATATTTAACATAATCAGAAGCCACTTTCTCAGACAACTTTTGCACAGCGTAGGAAATGTTCTCGCGTGTCTTTCCTTTGAAAAATCCAAATTCTCGCCGAGGAATAATCCCATAGGTAAAGCTTTTGAGTCCGATACCCGCATAATGCTTTAAGGCAGATTGTCCTTCTTTGAGTTCTTTGATCATGGTTCCATAGCTATATATAGAGCGTAATCGGCGTACAAAAGGAGAATGCAAGCTGCCATCCTTTACAGTCACTAAATCCTTAATCTCTTGGTATAGTTTCTCGCTATTCGGGTCTTTGTTTCCATACGCAGCTAACCCCGTCACTTTGCCTTCATGCCTGTTTTTCATGAATCCAAGGTACTCAGTAGTCTCCCCATATAGATAGGCAGGACTGTGATAGTCTCTAGCTTCATGGATACTTCGTAAGTTGCCATCTTCCACCACACAAACCCTAGAACACAAAAAGTCGCCGGTGGCATCAATCGTAACAACTAACGTGTCCTCTTCCTTCCATCCTGAAGTAAAGTAAGCAGAAGCAGCATGCGCATAGTGATGGTCGACATATTTGATAGGTATTTTATCCAATCCCAATTTCTTCAAGTTCTTCTGCACTTTCCACATTCGATAACTTAGAATCGGAACGCCTTTGGCAAAGCCAATGCCTCGTCCAAATTTAGTAAGAAGGTTCATTTCTGGGAATTCTTGAGCAAAGCACTGCAGGCCGCGCTGGAAGAATTGCTGTATCG
Source organism: Nanobdellota archaeon (assembly GCA_038046485.1). GTDB lineage: Archaea > Nanobdellota > Nanobdellia > Woesearchaeales > SM23-78 > JBBSWA01. The sequence goes on along the minus strand of JBBSWA010000073.1, from coordinate 34,905 downwards.
GCAAACCGGCCCAGGCAATATGGTCAATGTCCTCAACATCCAATCCACACTCTTTCAACGTCAGGGCGATGCTTTTAGCCGGAAACCGTCCATCCAGCTTGACTCGAGTCAGCCTCTCCTCATTAACGGCAAACTTGACGTTGCCGTCTTCAATTAAGGCGACGCCCGTATCTCCTGCGTGATGGCTTGCTTGAATGCCTAGGATGCGCATGGGACTTACGAACCAGGATTTCTTTTTAAAGGCTTGGGTTTAAAAAACAAAAGAAAAGAAAAAGAAAATTAGTTTAGACGCAGGCGCCATTGAAGCAAGCAGTAAAGTTTCCTGAGCAGTTGAATACTGTGTTCAATGGTGCATAATCCTGCAAGATGCTTCCGCAGTAGTACTCCTTTAACTGTATAGCATCGATGCATACATCTATGAAGCTGTACGACACGCTTTCATCGTCTCCAGAGACCGCGCCTTGAATAAGGTAGCTAATTCCTCCGTCACTGTCGGTGCAGTTATCGCGCGGATTTTCATCGTTATCGGTACGGCTGCTGCACTTGCTATCTCGCGTGTCCAAGAATCCATAGTCTGTTTTCCCGTCTCCGTCGTCATCGATGCCATTATCACATTGGACTGTGCCGAGTTCGCTGGGGTCGCTGTATGAAGTGCAGCCAGGGTCGCTTGGATAATCGGGGGTTCCGTCTCCATCGTTATCCACGCGGTCATCACAATCTCCATCAATTTCATTACTATCAGTTGGACTGCTACATCCCAAGTCATCAGGGTAGTCGACTAGTGTGTCGCGGTCGTTGAGTTCATCCACTCCATTATCGCAAATGGTGGTTCCCAGTTCGCTTGTATCTGTTGCGTTGCTGCATCCAGGATCGTCCGGGTAGTCCGTGTAGGTGTCTGCGTCATCGTCTAGGCCGTTGTCGCATGGTGCTGTTCCTAATTCGCTAGTATCACTTGAGCTTGTGCAGCCGGGATCTGCGGGGTAGTCTGTATAGGTATCTCCATCATTATCGATCCCGTCACTGCATTGGGGCGGGATGATGATGCAAGCTCCGTTGCTACATCCTGTATAGTTGCCTGTGCAGTTGTAAGTAAAGTGATTGGGTTGTGTTCCGCTACAGGTGTGTTCATCTAGTAAAGTAGTGCCAAGGCATGTGTCTGTGTAGTTGTAGCCAGTATTGTTGCTCACTCCGCTGATACTTCCTTGGATGGTTACTATAAAGCCTCCATCTGTATCGGTGCAGCTATTGGTGCTCTCTAAGTTGTCTGTGGGTGAACTACATCCATTGTCATCTGGATAATCGATAAATCCGTCACCGTCATTGTCTATGTTATCGTCACATTGAGCACTACCTAATTCACTAGCATCACTATAAGAAAAACATCCAGGATCTGTAGGGTAATCAGTGTAAGTGTCACCATCGTTATCTGCTAGATCATCGCATTGCCCATTGATTTCGCTAGCATCGGTTGAATTGGTACAGCCAAGATCTCCTCCGTTGAGGCGGTAATCAGCGAGTGAATCTGCATCATTGGTTTCATCTAAACCATTGTCGCATATCAAGCTGCTGCTTGTTTCGCTGGCGTCTTGTGAGCTACTGCATCCAGGATCATTGGGGTAATCGGAAAGGCCATCGTTGTCATTATCTGTTCCGTCATTGCAGGCAGTAAATGGCTGAACTGTGAGTAGGTAATATGCGATTCGCACTTTACTGTCTCCAGTGCCCACAATAGTGATATTATAAGTGCCATTGGGGGTTGTGTTGCTCGTCGCCACGTTGAAAGTGGAGTTGTAGGTAGGTGTTCCATTCGTGGGGGTGAAGGAGCACACGGCAGCAGATGGGCAGCCGATTTGGGATAAGCTTACAAGTTGAGGCACACCCCCAAGTAAGGTTACTGTAGTAGTAGTGGCTACGCTGCTTCCTTGGACAACGGTTCCACTAACAGGGTTCGTGTTTACTGAGAAGTCAAAAAGGGTATAGGTGACTTCTACAGGGATCCAGTCTAAATTACATGTGGGGTTACTGCCACTGCCTTGCTTGAAGCATTTGGTACTGACACGTAAGTTGTTATTGTTTAACATGGCAGGTGTCCAGGAATAATCGCTGGTGACATCGATCCAGTAAGTTTGTTCAGCGGTGTTGCCTCCGATGGTATGGATGGGTCCAAAGCTAGCACCTCCATTTCCAGTTACGCGTACATCCATGTAGCCTCGAGGGTTATTGGCAAAGAAGTCTGCGCGTACTTTGACGGTGTTGATTCGGGCGGTGCTTGGTATGGAAAAACTGTAATTGGTCCAATTGCCTGTTTTGTTGTTGTTGGCTGTTACACTGGCTGTTGCTCTTAGAGTATTGTCGCTAAAGGCATTAGCGCAATTATTCCATTGTCCTTGACATTTGGAAGGAGATTTAAGTGATAAGGCTGCGAGAGCCAACGCGGATAGGAAGAGTAAAGTTGTAAATAAAATTACATATTGTTTTGTATTGTTGTACATATTAAAGCCTCCAGAATTGCATCATATTTCTTTAGGAGTCAGGATACATTTATATTATTTTTCCTTATATTCTTAATACCTTATAGTTTTAGTGTCCTTTTTGTCAAAAGGTTTTTATAGGTTAAAGGATTTGCCAAGTGGTGCACGGCTTCAAGGTTTTAGGGGGTTTTGGATTAGTCTGGGTAGTATTCCTTATTGTGCTTAGTGGTTGTGGTAATTCAGCGCCTTCCACCCCACCTACAAACTGTTCAGATCACATTCAGAATCAGAATGAGTCGGATGTGGACTGTGGCGGGCCGAGTTGTGGAAAATGCATAAGCGGCAAAGCCTGTCTGTTCGGAGTGGATTGCGAGAGCACCAACTGCGTAGAAAAGGTGTGTAAGGCCTTATCCACTTGCACAGATACACTCAAAAATCAGGATGAGTCCGATGCCGATTGTGGCGGAAAGATTTGTCGCGCTTGTATAAATGGGAAAGCGTGCAGTGGAAATGAAGATTGCGATAGCAAGTATTGCTCAAAAGGGATTTGTGCCACACTACCTCCTCCGGCGTCGTGCACTGACAGTCTCAAGAATCAAGATGAAACAGACCTCAATTGTGGCGGCGTGAAATGTCCTAAATGTGCCTTAGGAAAATCCTGTTCAGCAGATGCAGATTGTGCAGGAAATAGTACCTGTATGGAAGGAGAATGTGCCACTCCCACAAGTTGTTCAGACCATGTAAAGAACGGCAAGGAAACCGATACGGACTGTGGAGGGTCTAGCTGTAAGAAATGCACCGTGGGAAAAGCCTGTGAAGCCAATACAGATTGTTTCTCCAATCAGTGTGATAAGGAGAGTAAGAAATGCAAAGGTTCTACAGGTGGGTCGTGCAGGGATTTGACACAAAATCAAGATGAGTCCGATGCCGATTGTGGGGGTTCTAAGTGTCAAAAGTGTCAGGTGAGTAAGATGTGTAAGATAGCTGAAGATTGTCAATCTAATTATTGCTTGGAAGGAAAGTGTTGGAATGCTCCTCCGAAGACCTGTTTGGACACAGTAAAAGGTGGAGATGAGACTGACATTGATTGTGGCGGAGCACAGTGTGGCCCTTGTAAATCAGGTAAATCATGTAGATTGGGTTCGGATTGCGCTACCCAGATTTGTGCGAGTAAGGTTTGTCAATAAGCAAAAGCTTTTTATAGAGGAATTGTGCGAGAGCAGGTATGTCTAAGCCTGCATTGGTTTCTCATCCCGGTACGGTAATGGTAGTAATGATTATATCCATGGCGATCATTGCAGGTATGGTGCATGGTCCTTCAGGATCAAATACTATTACTGGAGAGGTAAAGGCATCCGTTAAGCCTCAGTGTGATGATGGTTTAGACAACGATAAGGATGGTTTTTGCGATTTCTTGAGAAAAGGCGTAAGGTGTAGGGATGGTTCAAAGCCGGGGGACAAGGATTGCTCCAGTCGCTTAGATACTAAAGAAGCGGCAGATGTTTTCTGTGGAGATCGTTTGTGTAATGGATTAGAGACGTGCAGTTCGTGCTCAAGTGATTGCGGCGTCTGTCCTCCTAAATGTGGGGATGGTAGTTGTAATGGAAATGAGACGTGTAGTTCCTGTTCGCTTGATTGCGGTTCCTGTCAGAATTCAACAAACACTACGCTTACAGGTAGTGCCATTCGTTCCAAGTGTGGGAATGGTCGTTGTGAGAAGAGCGAATCATGCAGTTCATGTTCAAAGGATTGTGGTGCTTGTCCTCCAGTTTGTGGCAATGGTCGTTGTGAACTAGGTGAATCCTGTTCTTCCTGTTCGCCTGATTGTGGACCTTGCCAGAATTCATCTAACATGACTTCAAATATGGGTGGTATGGTCGTTCGCTATTATTATGCGAATTAGATTCCGATTCGGCCTGTTTCTTTGTAAAGTTGATAGTGAGTAAACCCCAGTCCACGTAGAGGCTTTAAGTCGGTATCTCGATTAGCTCCTTCGGCCATTAAAAACCAGTTTCTTCTAGCGCATAACTCACCAAGTAAAGAAACAGCGCGATATGTTTCTTCATCTCGTGGTGTGGAGGTACGGAAGCCATTTCCTTGGTTGCCAATGCATCGCTGAGTCATTTCATGATCTAGTTTAAGAGCTGTAACTCCCTCGGCAGGTAAACTTTGAAGGAACTCGTAAGGTCGATGTCCTTTTGGTTTTAAAACGTCATCGTACACAACATGAACCCCTGCCTCACAAAGACGTCTACATAGGGCTAAATGTTCAGGAGTTAAAGGGGTTGCTTCATGAATTTCAACGCCTACATGACCCTTTCGAGTTGCCGCCGCTTCAAGACCCATTAACACCTCAACAAGAGTTCTTTGTTGAGGAGGCATTAAATCAGTTAGATCTCTTAGGTGAATATTGATATGATATCGAACACCCTTGGTTTGAGATTCCTGATAAGCAATTTGGGCAAGGCCATGAGCTAGAATGGGCATAACTCGGGCTGATCCTATTAGTTGAATGGCATCTTCCGCAGACATACGTGGAACACGCAAGAGGAGTTCATAAGCATAAACCTCTCCATTAACTGCATCGATTGATTTGATGGGTGCAAGTGCAACGTGAGAATCAGCAAGATAGGTGGTTAAATCTAAGGTAGAAACTTCTAAGGTATCTGATACTGCTATCGTCATCTTGCATCCTAAGCCTTAGCGTAGCCTGCTTTTGAAGAAAACAAGCATTCGTCACCGCTGTAATCCGTGCACAAAGGAATCATTGATTCCTTGTGCCAGAAATCCACCATGATTTCTGTGCACCTTAGATAAGGTAGGGTAGCAGTATTTAAAAAGATGCTCTGTTTTTAAGAGGAAATGCGTAAGCGGATCATGATCGTAAAGAAGGAAAAGTGCAATCCACTAGGCTGTGGTGGCTACCTCTGTATGCGGGTTTGTCCTAGCAACCGCGCGGGGAATGAGTGCATTGTGAAGGATACAGATGGAAAGGTAAGAGTGAATGAAGCCTTTGTGATTGACGCATGCAAGATTGATGTGAAAAAATGTCCGTATGGGGCCTTGCAATTAATTAACCTTCCAGAGGCCTTGGATAAGGATCCCATCCATAGATACCCTCCAAATGGCTTTGCCTTGTTCAACTTGCCCATTCCCACCTTTGGTAAGGTAACCGGGATCATGGGTCGTAACGGGATCGGTAAAAGTACGGCACTCAAGGTCTTGGCGGGTTTATTAAAACCCAATATGGGTGAAGTCGGAAAAGAAGCAACTGATGAGGAGCTTATTGCGTATTTTAAGGGTTCAACCGGTCATAACTTTTTTGAGAAGAAGCGCAAGGGGGAAATCCAAGTCGCGTATAAGCCTCAGCAAGTGGATGTGATTCCCAAGCAGTTTAAGGGTAAGGTAATTGAGTTGCTCAAGTCCGTGGATGAGAAAAAAGAGCTTCAAAAATTAATCCCATTATTAGACTTGGATATAATTCTAGATCGTAATCTGGATCAGATTTCAGGAGGAGAATTGCAGCGAGTGGCCATAGCCGCAACGGCTTTGAAGAAAGCAAATGTTTATTTCTTTGACGAACCCACGTCCTACTTAGACATCAAGCAGCGCATCAAGGTTTCAAGATTTATACGAAGCCTAGCCACGCCAGACACCGCAGTTTTAGTAGTAGAGCACGATATCATCGTCTTAGATTACTTGGCCGATCAAATCCATGTCATGTACGGGGAGGAAGGGGCGTATGGTATTGTTTCAGGCATCAAGGCAGCAAAGGCAGGGATGAATAGTTATCTGGAAGGATATTTAAAAGAGGAAAATACGCGCTTTCGAAATCATGAGATCAAGTTCTTTGTACGTCTTGAAACGCGGGGTTCACAAAGAACAGTGCTCGCCAATTGGAATGCCTTCAGTCATCAGTTAGGTTCGTTCAAGCTCTCCTCTGCAGCAGGAGAAATTCATACCAAAGAAATTGTGGGGATTGTGGGAGAAAACGGAATTGGTAAGACGACCTTTGTGAAGATCATTGCAGGGGAAATTCCTATCTTAACCAATCTCGAAGGTCTTCGAGTCAGCTACAAGCCGCAATACTTAGAAGCAACCGATGCGATTGTCCATGATTTTTTGCAGGAAGCCTTTTCAAAGCATGAGAATCAATTGATCGCTCCATTGAATATTGATACGTTAAAAGAGCAACGCCTGAATGAATTAAGTGGGGGAGAACTTCAGCGGGTGATGATTGCCAAATGCTTAAGCGAGGAGGCTGATCTTTACTTGCTCGACGAGCCCTCGGCATACTTAGACGTCGAACAGCGCCTTCAACTATCCAAAATCATTCGGGATCTCTTAGAATTCAAGGAAAAGTCCGCCATCATCGTCGACCATGACCTCTTGTTCGTAGACTATCTCAGTGATAAGCTCTTGGTTTTTGACGGAAAGCCAGCCATGGAAGGTACTGCAAAAGGGCCCTTTACCGTCGCAAATGGGATGAATCATTTCTTAGGCGACTTGCAGATCACCATGCGCCGTGACCCGGAGAACAACCGTCCAAGAATCAACAAGATCGACAGCCAGTTAGACCGCGAGCAAAAGTCAAGTGGTGGATTGTATACGGGGTAAGTATGGGAATGGATCAGAAAGCATTGGAATCCTTAGTCTCTAAAAATGAATTGGTGCAGATTCGGCCAAACCCGATTGTTCATAATACAATCGAGCTAGGTTTGGACGAGTTTTACGCGTTTTTGCTGAGTACGGCAGGAACATTGATTGTTTCTCTCTTTTCAACCCAAGTTTGGTTGCTTTCCATTATAGGACCTTTGTCAGAGAAGCCAGGTTTTTTCATTCGGCATATCTATCATGCGCATCAATCGCACAAGGCTAGGATGGGGTCGTTCGGTCACTGTTTAAAGAAGGAGATGAAAAGGGCACTTCGTGTGTTGGCGGTGGACATTGTTTTTCATGATTCCATCTATATGATATTGGCCGCGGTGTTGTTGAAAATGACAGGGTTGCATCCAGGGTTTATCTCCGTGATTTCTTTTTGTGCCGCTATTCCATTTGCAGCTACCTTTCAATATGTGGCTGAGGAGATATTGCATATGTTGCACATGGGGGTATTGCACCTTAACGGCCTGAAATGGGAGACCTATTATGAAAGCCGCTTTTTCTTTATAGGAGATGAGAAGGCTGTATTGAATAAGTTTCGAAAAGAGTTTGGGTTGAAAGAGCGTCAGTCGGGGGTCTATATAGATCAGTACTTGGTCAGTAGCAGTTGGTTGGCAGAGAATCATGAGCCATTTATGAGGATGCGTAGTTTGCATATGGATAGTGATAGCAAGAAGAGTCGTCATGCTTTGGAGATGGGGTTTAGGACCTTGAAGCGGGTGAGTCCACCCGCAGATCAGTACAATTATCATTTTATTAAGAAAGAAAAAGGTCAATGCCTCGTGGGGGGTAAAAAAGACGGGGTGTGGAAGGAGTTACCCGCTTACTTTAGAAAAAAGGTTCAAAAGGTGGTAAAAGGCGTTTCTTTTTCGAGGCTAACGTATCACGATAAGGAGTTATCAGTGAGTGTGGACCGGCTGAGCAAAGCTTCCAAGGTAAAAGTAATTGAGGTAAAAGTATACAAAGACATTGTTTTGTTGATGCGGGCCATGCAGTTCTTGAACCGCCTTTATCCCGTCGTCGAGACAACCTTACCCAAGGAGCGTTTTGTGGATTCCTTGAAATCAATATAAGTAATTTTAAATACAAACAGTTTGTTTAAGGAACTATGAAACCTACTTTCATCGATCACATTTCTATCTGGGTCAAGGATGTGGAGCGAACAGCCTCTTTCTACACTAAATTTTTAGGTTCTCCGATCCAAAAAGATAAAGAAGTAGTTGCGTGGAAAATCGGTGATACAAAACTATTTTTCGGTCTTTCTTATAAAGAAAACCCCGCTGCCTTCGACAAAGAAAACATCGGTCTAAACCACCTCGCTTTTGGCGTCCGTACCTTAGAAGAGTTAAAACAGTGGGAAGAAACATTGAATAAAGCAAACATCAAGCACAGCGGGATCAAAACCTGTCCTTACAGCAAGAAAGAGTTCATCTGGTTCGATGATCCAGACGGGATACGATTGGAATCCTATTTAAGGTCGCTTTGAATATCAAAATCATCGAGCGTATTTTTAGGGTAGCACTTGGCTTTTCCTGCATTTTTTACTCGATAAAGGCCTTGATCAGCAGAAGTGAGCATATGCTGGGCTAAACCGATCATATCGGTAGGATTTTTTGGGTTAAGTCCAGCAGTGAGGCGTGATTGATAGGAATCAAAGGTCAATGTAGCAATGCCAGCACTGCATGTGATGCGTTCTGTTTTTCCTTCTCTTGGTTTGAAGAGTTGTTGGCTCAAGTCCCAAGCGACACGCGAGTATACACTGAAAGCATCATTAAAGGGAGTTTCAGGCATAATAATAACAAATTCTTCTCCGCCCCAGCGGGCAAAGAGATCATTCACGCGAAGTTGGCTTCGGAAATAGGCTGCCACTTTTTTGAGGACATAATCTCCTTCGAGGTGGCCATTTTCATCATTATAGCGTTTGAAATTGTCCAAGTCAAAGAGAGCTACAGATAAGTCCCAAGCATGATGGACTTTACCAGGTGTTTCTTGATATCGATCATAGTGACGTTGAAATTCTTTGATTTGCTGATGGAGTACTTGGTTGAAGGTAGTTTTGTTGGGGATTTGAGTGAGTCCATCGGTGGTAGCTCCATGTCGGATGGAGATATCGATAAGGGCTTTTTCAACCGTAAGGCGTACATCTAAGGGGTCAATGGGTTTGACCAGGTAATCAATTGCACTGGTTCGGACTGCTTTTTCCATGGCTTCACGCTCGGAGTCATTCCCTCGGATGACAACAAAATGGGTGGGAATTTTATATACATCATCAAAGCGCTGCATGATTTTAAGGGCATCTTCAGGCCCATGACCTAAGTTAAGGCTTAGGAGGACAAGGTCAGGAACAGCTTGGCCAAGGATATTTTCAAGTTGAGAAAGGTCAATGGCTGGATGAATGTGGGTGTAACCTTCCGAATGAAGTGTGCCCACAATTGCGTCACGGCTAGCATCTTCTAGATCCATCACAATCAACTGTCGAGTCGCTTTCTGTTCAGAAGTGAGTTCAGAAGGGCGAATGACAAGGTGATCACCGTTCGTAATGATATTTCCCATATAACATGGAATAAGACTTCTTATTTAAACGTTGCTCATTTCTCCGGCATGATCATCGCACAGATAAAATAGGCAACAATGCCAATCACAAGGCCGGTAAGAAGGGTGAGGATGGCCCAAACAATGCGAACAAGGGTGGGATCCATAGAAAAATATTCAGCAAGGCCAGAACAAACGCCCAGGAGCATCTTGTTTTTGCTGCGATGGAGCTTTTTCATGCCTCTCTCTAAAATGATTTAATTTATAAATCTAGCCCTTAATTAGGCATAAAGGCTATTTTTTATGAACGACTAATAATCCTTTTGGAGGCCATAAGGAGGGGGTTTGCTCATACACTGTGCGAAGCTCTTGATAATGTGTATCTGGTTCAATTGATAGTTCAGCGATCCGATCAAGCAACGCATTCTCTTCTTGAGTCAATTCGTTATCTTTGGCGGTAATAAGCCTCCATCCCTCCCAATATTGAGGTATCTTCTCAATTCCGGCTACAAAAGGTTGGATCTCAATTTTGTTCAATGCCAGAAAATCGCGGATAAGGTTGCCTCGAACAAACCATAACCCATGAAGTGAATCTAACCCATAAGGTTTAGGGTCCACATCAAGGCCATAACATTCTGGGTTTGTTTTTCCATTTAGGCATAGTTGCCAAGCTTTTCCGGCAGTAATAAAATGGTGTTCAGTAAGATTCATGGGGTTAAGGCTTAGCAACATAGCTTGGTAGGCTGGATCTATATTCTGTTGATTGTTTGCATACGTCTTAATTGAATCAAGCTGGAAGCCATCAATCTGCGGGTCAACCATTTGCCAGGATTTTCCGTTCCAGAATTCACACACCCAATGATCTTCGTAATAGCCTTGTTTGGCTAAATAAGCAGCAAAGCCGCAGCGGCTCCGTGCAGGGATACCTTTAGTGCGAAGTAAGGCGCATAGGAGAGTGGCAAATTCACGGCAGCAAGCAATGACTCGTGATCCGGGTGGGCGCGGTGCAAAAGGTGCTTCATGGTTATTTTTTGATACGATATCGATGAGATCGGTCATGCGGGGAGTTAATGCCTGACACAGTTGAGTAGGAGTAGGAATAATCTTGTATCGATCAACCCAAAGGACATGTAAGATAATGCCTTGTACAACCTGTGTGAGCTGGTTTACATCGTCTGTTAAGCCATCAATTGCTTGAGAGTATCTACTTAAATCAGTTAAGGGGCCTGGTATTGAATAGTAGGTCAGGATTTCAGCTGAAACTTCTTGTTGAGTCATTTTCATAGGTATAAAAATAATTTTTTTTATAAGCGGTTTCAAGATGACTTAATTTATAAAGATATGTTCTTTAAGGAGGAAGATGAAGGATCGTAAAACATTAATTTTAATCATGGTAGTGGTCGTGGGAGTCTGGCTCACGGCCTTTTTCTCGATGTACACTCAGGAAGCATTTTATGAACAAGCATTTGAAGAAGCAGGAGTGTACGCTCATCTAGGGAATGAAACTGTGAGCAGTTTTCATCCAGTAATCTTGAGTTTCTTATCAAAGAATACCTTGAATGATCTTCTTCCAGAGTTGTTAGAGAATCAGTTGAGTGCAGCTGAAAAATCCCACCTGATAGATGTAAAGCATCTCATCGATTATTCTCGGATTCTATATGGGTTGATTTTAGTAGCAGCCTTAAGTTTAATTGCCTGGGATTTGAAGAAGAAGCGTTTGAAAGAGTTAGGAGAAGGCATGGAGTGGGCCGGGCTCATTTCGATGGGATTACTACTCCTTTCTTTTCTAAGTAGCTTCTTTTTCTCGAGTTTCTTCACCGTGTTTCATCGGATCTTTTTCCCTCTGGGCAATTATGCCTTTCCAGCTACTTCACTTCTCATCCAGCTTTATCCAGAAGGTGTGTTCTTGAAAGGATTTGAGATCATCTTGGGCATGGTGCTCATGCAAAGTGTGATTCTGCTCATGTTTGGGTACTTGTTAAAGGAAAAGGCTAAGACGTAATCTTTTTTTCAAGAGTGGCTTTCTCAATCACCCACTTCCCCGTACACTCACCTTCCATTTCAATATGACTCTTTGCAACTTCAATGCGTTCGTTAAAGATCGGCCCGTCAAAAACTAAAGTCTCATACTCTCCGCCTTCGCCAGCAACATGCAATCCGATCTTTTGGTGGAGTCCAACGAGTTTTGCATGATCTTTCAAAGTCAAGGTTCTTCCAAGCCATTCTTTACTTAGACCATCAGCCGCGATGGATACCATACGAACATCAAATCCAGATAAAATCAGCTCTCTCAAAAGCATGGCTTGATCTTTGTGCCAGAGTGGTGCAAAGCACTTCAAGTCAAGTTCATGGCAAATTCGATTGACGCGCTCTTGCTGGTAATCGCTTGCAAGCGCCCCAACAGCCACCCCGTCAAGTTTATACTTGTTCTTAGCTCGTTGCAATACCTTTTTCAGGTCAAGCAGTTCTTTTTCTTTTTCTCCATTGGTTTCTTGAGTAATCAAGGGTAAGCCTAGGGTTTTGGCTTGTAGTTTTGTAATCGCTAAATCAGGCGTTTGGAACATATAACTATCTGTATTCTTAGGCAGCAAACTAATCAAGCAAGCCACATCCCAGGCTTGTTCTAAGTAATAAGATAAGGTAAATGTGCTGTCTTTTCCGCCGCTGAAGAGTATGCCGATGCGCATCAGTCTAAGAAAGGGGGTTGTTTTTTTAAGGTATTGGGAAGAAAAGAGTGTTAGAGGGTGTAAATTTAAAAAGACCGATAGAATCCTCCCAGCATGCAGTTTACAAGTAGATTGGTTTGGCCGGGTAAGCCTTCAGTAAAGGTGTATGTTTTACCTTCTTATCCTCGCGTGGAGAAAGCTCCTAGATCGGAAAGAGCTCCTAGATTATCAGATCCAAAAGTGGTCGGGGAGGCTTTTGCTTATACCTCAGCGATGTTAGAAAAACACCCTGTTTTGGATGGGCAAGCTCTGATCCTTGCCATGGCTGGTGGAAATGGTGAAAAAAATCAGTTGAGCGTGTTTGCTTATGATACTGTCAAGGGAGCGCAGACTAGAAATCCGATGATTCACTATCAGCGGTTTGATGGAGAAAAACTCTCTAATGGAAGTGGTTGGGTTCCAGTCTCAATGGATGCTTTTAGGGTGTTAGAAGGAGAGATTCATCATCGTCGGGCACATCAACGAGATTCTTGTGCTATTCCATCTAAATTTCCCGATCATCTTAATCCACGAGCAGCGCTCAGCTTTCAAAAGAAAATACCTCTTCGTGTTGCAGAGCAAGTGTCTGTAGATGGCGGCAGATTGTACATTTTTAAGCATCCGGACCGAAAACAAGTTTCCGAAGGCGATGCAAGGGCTTACTTTACCGCTAGCCAAAAGGTACCTGGGTTCGCAAATGGTCAGGTACTCATCGTCGGTGGTGTATACCGGGCAAAAGAAGGTGGGCTGGCCATGGACGCGTTTGGTTATAGTCTTTCATCTCCAGGCGAGGTGCAGGTCTTTCCTATGAAGGGATCAGATAGATTGGATCCTTGGGGAGTAGGAGCTTTTTGTGAGACAGAGGCCTTGCTTTGGGCAGGGGAAGCTAGAGCTCTTCGGGCAGCAAAAGGAGGCTTAGAAAGCATTTGTCAGTCTTTTCCCGGAGTACCTAGAGAATTTAGAATGTAATTCACAACCCTGCATAAATGGTACTGCCTTTGTCTAAATTAGCTTCGTTAAGAATCTGTTGGACCACTTCTTCAGGTGTTTGATAGCTGGTGTCAATTATTATGTCGTATTGTTTCAAGTCATAGGGATTCAAGCCATAAACCCGTTTATATCGCTCGATCTCATCACCCTTTCTTTTTTCATTGTCTTTTAAGGTTTCTTCTACTGTTTTATCCTTTCTCTCTTCACGGCGTGCACTACTTTGTTGTTTTTGGTCAAGGATCCGTTTAGCCCCAATCATCGGGTCGACAGATAAAAAAACTTTCAGTACAGGCTTTCCATGGGGGACCCAGGAAAACGATAGCCTTCCTTCCATAATAAGTCGGTCTTTCTTGCGTGCCGTTTCTTTCATTTCATCTTCAATGGACTGGTCATCTTGGGGGGAGAGTTGTGCCATATACGCTTGAAGGTCTAGGCCCTTTGGATTATGCTTAGGGTCATTGCATCGTTCGCGTTGCATATAGCCGGCATTAAGTCGTGTAAACCCAGTTTTCAAGGCTAATGCCAATGCCACCGTGCTCTTTCCAGAGCCAGCGTCTCCTCCAATCGTGATGATGCTTATTTCAGGCATGATCTTAGTTGCCGGGCTCTGTTTTTATGCTTTGCGGGCTTTTTAGGGTAGGAAACTATTTAAATTAAAGGGAGGGCGTGAAGAAGATGATCATTCGCTTCAATAAGGACCTCTCCAAAGAGGAAGTCTGGGCAAATGGGGTTGAATTGGCGAGCATCATGGGGCATGATCGCAGTAAAGGCCAGCGCATCATAACCTATCTGGAAGATAAAAAAGTGCCCGTGCATCAGTTTAAGAATCCAGTCTTGGTGACGGATAATCACCGAATCGCTCGTCTTTCTCCTAGTTTACGAGATACCTTATTTTCATTATTTTCAAGAAGCAAGCGCATAGTAGAATACAATGGCATTTCAACCTATTCAGATGATTCGCATGTAAATGTCTGGTCGCCTTCGATCGATACCTTGTTATTCGCTAAGGCCTTGCGAGGCGTATTAAAAAAAGGGCCTTTCGCTTCAGGAGTCGAGATTGGTTGTGGCTCTGGTTTTTTAAGCAAGTATGTCTTGATGAAACATAATAAGCTAAAGTCTTTCTTAGTCATCGACTTAAATCCATATGCCATTAAGTGTGCTATGGATAATATTAAGGATTCAAGAGCGGTTTTCTATACAGGGGATGGTTGGAAGAAGATCCAGAATCAAAGATTTGACTTGATGATCTGTAATCCTCCGTATGTTCCACGTCCGAAGAGCATTGATGACAATCCGTATGAGGGGGTGGGCCTGCTCAATCACTTGATCCACGAGGGTGAAAAGTATCTAAATCCAAAAGGAGTGTTGGTCGTGAACGTTTCCAGTCTATGTCAGGACATCGTTTTTAGGAAGAAGCTCAAGATGAAAATGAAAGTCTTGGCTAAGATGACCGTCCCATTAAAAGTAAATAACATTCTCAACAACAAGGCGTGGCTAAACTACCTGTTGAAAAAGAGGCACTTAAAGAAACAGCATAAGGATGGTTACGATTATTGGCATACCATTTCCGTTATCCAGCTGGAACGATGACGCGTAAAGGTTGATCGCTGATGCGAACAACAGCTTTACTGCCTCGGTTGAAGGGTTTTTTCTCCCAAGAGTCGGCACTGGCACGTCCATCTGCATCATTGAGGCTGTGTAAGATGAGTTCTTCACCGAGTTCAAGCTCTCCTTGATGAAGGACGTCGGTCTCGCTGCGATTCGGTTCTAGATAAGGCTCAGTCATGAGGAAGGCTGCTTTTCTCTCTGTTTTTCCAAATGCTTTTCCACCGCTGGATCGATACCATCCGGTGCTTCCTGCTCCAGTTGCAATGATAATTCCTGAATTTTTTTCTTCATACTCACGTCCACGATAAACTACGACATGTCGGCTCATTTGGTCGCGTTCTCGTTCGCCAAAGAAATATTCGCTTGTAGCAGAAGTAAAAGGTTCCCCATTGATGGTGGCTTGGAGGCGGGTCCATTCTTGGGTCTGGTAGTTTCCCAGGAGTAGTTGGTCAACGACTTCTTTTAAATGAGTAGAGTTCCAAGTACATAGAGCACCGGTGCTTCTTCCAGGGTCACTGTTGATTCCTATAATGGGAGTAGAAGTGAGGTGGTGGGTGACATAGGAAAAGCTGTTGTCTCCTCCTAAGGAAATGACTTGATCATAATCTGTGACAGGTTGTGTGAGGTGGTTCATAGCTACAAAATCAGCGGTAGGTAGTAGTTCATGGAGTTCTTGACGTGTGTCAAGTTGTCGTTCATGAGCTTTTAAGATAGCATCTAAGTTGGCGTGTTCAGCAGAATACTTGGCGCGGATTCCCTCTTCATCCAAGTCGAATTTTTCTTGTTCCCATTCAACTTTGCTTTGTTTGGTTACGACAAGTATCTTGGGCATCGTTTCACTTCCACATCGTTAGTTTTTTTTCTCGTTCTTCATCTGCCTTTGTCCGCCAGGCAAGGTATTCTCGGATTCTTTTTGGGTGGTCAAAAGCAAGAAGGGGTAGTTGATCGGGCTTAAATAGGTGAATGTTTTTGGCATCGTCTCCTGCTTTTGGAGTTCCCGTAGTTCTAGCAATGTATCCAACTGAGTTAACAGGGCCTCGTGGATCGCGGTCGGGGTTTGAATAGACCCTGAGTTGGTCCAGCAGTTCAATGTCAAGGCTGGTTTCTTCTTTCGCTTCGCGCACCGCCGTTTCTTCCAGGCTTTCCCCCCATTCCTGAAACCCGCCAGGTAATGCCCATTTTCCTTTGTAAGGTTCATGTCCTCTCTCGATTAGAACAAGGCCTAGGAAGTCTTCTGAGTGGGTGTAGTTTTCCCAGCGACTTTTAGGGATACGTTTGTATACTTCAATCACCACATCCACGGCAGTCGGCGGATTGCGATAACTCATCGTACTAGTTCCTCCAGTTTTCCCACGAGAACATCGTAGGTATGAACTAAGAGGTCACCCTCTTCCTTCCACTTCCCATAGAGAGCAAGTTCATCAGCAGCAAATTCTTTGGTAGCGTCTGTCACATGGCCAACACGGTATCTGAGTTCTCGGAAGTAATCTCGCGCGTCTTTTACACAGTAGCCCAGGACAACTCCGCCAAGTAAGATCAGGCTAGGTTTAATTTCAGCGAGTGTCGCTGCAATATTGGGGTTGGCTCGAGGAGAATTGCATGCATCTGCATCCGTGTCTTCAGTTCGCTCATGTTTGAAAAAGTAAACAGGCCCAGTATGCAGAGTAGCTTCCGCCACAAGTTTAGGATCCACTTCAGTAGTTTGTGGAATGTAGAGGGTGTTTGGCAGTTGGACTTCGTGAATGAGGGCTTGTCCAGCTGTGCCTCGCTCACTGTGCATCCCCCATTTTTTAACATGCATAATGTCGTTGGCAGTATGGTCATCGACTGTTCCCATATCTCGATAACCTGGCGTATTCGCAGCATAGCGCGCAACAAGGCTTAGGTTTTCTCGGATGCTTTTAGAGCCGGGAACAGCTAATTTGGGCTGATATACCATTCCATTTTGGGTAAAGGGTTCGTCAAAAAAGTCGTTGATGGGCTCTACTTTCCATACAATAATGGGGTTTTTCATGGTTTTCACCTCAGGCAGCTTCACCTTGCAGGGCGCGCAGTTCGTGCTCGATGCGGTGAAGTTTTTCTTCGAGATTGTGTTTTTGTCCTTCAAGGCCTCGTCTGGCAAGAATGCTTTCAGGGGTGATGTCAAGGACGGCTACCTCGTGTAGTGCTACAGAGCTGGTTTTATGAGGGTCGTAGAAGGCTCGGATGTGTTCAGGCTTTCCAGTGGCATATCCAAGTACGTGGGTGGTTTTTCCTTCTTCGTCTCCTTACGTGGTTACGACGTATATCTTATGGCTGCTCATGTTCCTCACATTACAGCTAGATATAGAAAGAGCATACTTTTTACTTCCGTATATATTTTAAATAAAATATACATTTACTAGGTAGCAAGGGAATAAAGGCTTTTTCCTAAGCTAGAAAGCTCTTCATGGATAGGCTTGCCATGCCGATCGACGAGTTTGTCTTTCCAGCGCATAGGAATGGCTTTTTCGCCGTAATACGCACCAGCCATAGCTCCCGTAATCGCCGCAATCGTGTCGGCATCTCCACCGAGGTTCGCACTTCGTGCCACCGCTTCCTCAAATGTGCTTGTTGTAAGAAAACTGTGAACAGCCGTCTCGACCGTATCCCGTACTTTTCCCGTCGTTCGTAGTTCTTGAAGCCCAAGAATCTGGCCATATTGCTGCATCAAATCCGGATTGTGGCGGATCCAAGGCAAGCTTTCATGAAAGGCTTTTGTTTTTTCTTCTTCATGCAATACCTGGTAGAGAAGGATATTAACAAAAACAGAGCTATCCACACAATCAGGATGAGGATGAGTGATGATGCTTTGTTCAGCGCTGTGTTTGGCCGTAAGATCTGAACGAGCATAGTTGAATAGAGAAATAGGAGCGCAGCGCATGACAGATCCATTCCCGGTCAAGGTGTTTCCAGTTGGATTCCGTCCGGCTTCATTCCAAGGGATGCCTTCTTTTAAGCGTGCCATCGCAACGCGTGTCGTTTTCCCAGTTCCAATGGGGGAGTCATAGAACCATTCCATGAACCTTTTTGCGATATCCGCAGGGTCAAATTCTTTCTTTTCAGCAAGGCTTCTTGCAAGGCAAAGCGTCATTTCCGTATCATCGGTAATTTGACCAGGTAGCAATTTTAAGTAGCCGCCGCCGATCATCTCGGTAACAGGTCGTGGTGTCATACAGGGGTGTTTAGGTATCTCTTCAACAGGCCCTCCAAGTGCATCTCCGACAGCTAAACCAATAAGGGTGCCGGTAAATCGTTCTTCAAGCGTAGGCATGAGAAGGAGAAGTGCGCCTAGCTTTTTTATCTTTGCGTGTACATATTATTTCTCCTCAATCTGGGGCAACAGCAGAATCTCCGCTAACTGAATCGTCTTCTCAACAATGCTGCGTAAGTAAAATACATGCTTCCCTTTTTCTTTGGTAAAATAGTCGTAGACAGGCGCGGCTGATTTTTTAACATCAGGCCAGTACAAGTAGTATTGTTTGTAGAATTCCATGATGCCAATCGTCTTCTGAAAATAGCCGTCATGTAGCAATCGCAGTAGTTTTGCACAATGTTGAAGGCCTGTTTTCAATCCTTTCCCGTCTTTAGCCGCTTCAATTGTGAAACGTGTGATGTCATCGCCCATCTCTTCCAAGATAAGCAAGGCATGGAAGAGGTGCAGTTCTTGGAAGCGGTCGTGAATATAGCCTTTGTTGATCATGCGCAGGGCTAAGTTTACAATGGCGTTCAAGTCAGCGTCGCGATGGTAAAAGCTTTTGAACGTTTCTGCATCTAGGTTCTCAGATAAATCGTCGAGTTCTTGCAGTAGAATAAAAAAGACCCTTCGAAACAAAGTGGGGAAGTCTTGCTCTAATTCACTAGGTAAACTCTTGATGTGGCAGCTGCCTTTTCGGTTTTCAGTAATGGCATAGCCTAAAAGCAGCCGAACAGAGGTAGAAATGTCTTGGTATTCTTGCGGGGTCTCATACCGCACACGAACTTGATCATAGCCTCGGCGATAAACAGTCGTCAAAACAGTAACAATGGCGGGCCAATCATGTCCTACAAGACTGATTTGGATATCTTTTTTTCGCTCGGATGCCTTGGGGTTCACGCAAAGCCCTTGATCCGTCTCTTCAACAGCAACCACATCGCCCTTTTCCAAACCATATTTCTGCACCCATTTGAAGGGCAAGGCAATGGTCAGGCTACTGGGGCCGTGCGCAATGAGTTTTCGGGCGTACATAGGAAAGGGAAAGTAACTAAACTATATATATTTTTCGAAAAAGATACATTATTTACGGGAAAAGTACATTATAGAAGAAGTATAGGCTATCGATAGAGTATAAGGTTTTAAAAGAAGACGAGGTTCCAAGAAGCATGATCACCCCCCCATTAGCGCAGAACGAGCGGCAAAAGAAGTTTTGGGATCGTTTCCAGCCCGATAATCGCTGCGCTGCTTCGGATACCTATAAACGAACGATGTCGGGTTCGAGCGACACCTTTGCCGATCACGAAGCCGTTTATACACTGGTCGCAAGAAAGGCCTTGCCAGAAGAGGGCGTAAACGGTCGATACATTATGGCTGGCTTGGAGAAAGTCTTGTATACTTGGTTCTTGAATCCCATATTACCAGATGAGGTAGAGGAGGCTTACGAATTTTTCAGACAGCACGGAAAAGTAAAAAAGTTCCCGATTGAGACCTGGAAAGATACGCTACGTAATTTAGGAAGAATGCCCATCGATATCTATGCGTTACCTGGCGGTCAAACTTTTTTAGTCAAGGATGGCAAATACACTCCTTTAATGAGTGTGGAAGGTACAGGTGCTTTAGTGAGTCATCTAGAGCCCGGATTGCTGGAAATATGGGCACCGATCATTCAAGCAACAAAAGCCAGGCTTTTTTATGAAGCAGTAGGAGAGCAATTCGCCGAGTTCGGTTTGAGAAGCGAAAAAACAATTAACGATCATGTGACACTTATGTTAGCCTTATATGTGGGTGGGGGTCTTGGCCTCACTTCCAATGATTTAGCCGTTCTCCGGTTTCCTGAATATTTCCAAGACATCGGAACGGTCGGTCATGAATATATCATGAGCTTTCAGCGGGAAGGAATCAGCTTGGAAGAAGCTCAACGCCTGGCTTTTGAGGAGTTCGTTCAAAAGAATCAGCGTAGTGCTCTTCTTCCAGACGTAATTGACACAGTCCGCTCAGGATTGCCCGATATTTTAGACTTAGTAAGAAAATACGAAGGACAGGGTAAAATAATCATGCCTCGTTTTGATTCAGGGGATGTGCCTCAACAATGTGTGACCTGGAAGAGAATGATGCTGGCTGCTGGCATTCCAGCGACAAAGATGGTGGTTGAAGATGGGTATACGCCTAGTAAGGCCCGAGAAACACAGCGTATCTATGCTGCAGCCGGATTTGACCCAGTAGATATCATTGTGGGTGCTGGAGGATATTTCCAAGAAGGAGCAAGTAGAGATGCTGGCTCCTTTGCGTACAAGAGAAGTGCAACGAAACATGGTGATCGGTTTGAGCCGGGTATGAAGTTCTCCGATTCGCCAGGTAAGGAATCGATCCCTGGTCGAGTACGAGTCTACGGAAAAGGCAATCAACTCATCGTGGCTCAAGCAGATGAAGAAATAGACGGTGAGCCGCTCATGCAAAAGGTAGTGGGTCAGGGCAGAATTGAGTACAATGAAGATCTACGAGTCCAGCGTGAACGTGCGGAGCGAACGTGGGGTCAATATACTGAAATTGTATACAGCCCTCAAACATTAGCCATCATGGAATCCAGAAGAGCAGAGCGCCGCTCCATATTAGGCCGTTTAGGAGGTTAAGATGACCTCTCCCCGCTTCGCTCTCGCTCAGATGGAAGTGGTTTCAGATCCTGAGAGGAATGTAGAGACCATCATCCGATTTATGGAGCAAGCAGCACGTGAAGGAGCTACCGCTGCCTTTTTTCCTGAAATGGCGATTAAGCCTTATATGAGTGCAGACGATTGGGTGGATGATGACTATTGTTTGGACGCCATGTCGTATGATGAAGACATTCGCAAGGAAAGTGCTCGCCTTCGAATGGCAGTTGCGTATGGTAATATTTACGTGGATGATGCTAAGAATATAGATGATCGCCTTAGAGGAACTAAGTTTGAATCGAGATTTAAGGAAATTCATCCAAATCCTGATGGAAGGACTAGAAAATACAATGCGGTTCGCATCTTTCAAGATGGAGAGCCAGCAAAAAGATTGGTTGAAACGCCTCTACTTCCACCCGGCGTTCAGCCCAAGACGCTTTTACCAACGTATAGAGTGTTTGATGACGAGCGTTATTTCTTCTCTTTGAGAGGGATAGCGGATGAATTTGATGTTTCTTTGGAGTCTTTGCTGCAGCCGTATTTAATCCGGGGAGATGACAGGATCGTTCCGGTGGGCTTTGTGTTGTGCGAGGATTGGTGGTGTGAGGATTATAGGAGAAAAAGAAGGGCGCTGAATCCGACTAAGATATTGATAGAGAATGGTGCAGAGTTCATATCAAACTCTTCTACTTCTCCGTGGACTTTCGGAAAAAATGACGCCCGCGACCGCAGGGTATTGTTCTTGAAGGAAGATTCCGGGGATAAATTTGTTCCATCTGGATATGTGAATTGTGCGGGTGCTCAGAACAATGGTAAAGATATCATAACCCTTGATGGGGGTTCTACGGTTTACAATGCGCAAGGTAAGCCGATCTTGTTGAGTGAGAAGCATTATGCGCGCGAGTTGCTCGTAGTGGATGATCTTTGCAGGCCTCCCCTAAAGCGTGTGGAGGAGCCAAAAATTGCGCAGAAAAATGCAGCCATTGTAGAAGGAATTCGTCATATGAAAGAGATTACGGGTTTGGATCACCAACCAAAGTATATTATAGGGTTAAGCGGGGGGATTGATAGCTCCGTAGTTGCAGCCCTGTTAGTGCAGGCGGTTGGTAAGGATAAAGTGTTGGGCTTCAACATGCCTTACAAGGATTTTAATTCTAAAGAAACACGTGAAACAGCTAAGTTTGTTGCAGATGCTTTAGGCATTCCTTACATCGTGGTTCCTATTGACGAAATGGTTGATGTGAATAGTCGAATATTGGAGAATATAAGTATATTAGGTAATAAAAGGGTATTAACAGCCAATCAAGCAGGCAATGTGCAAGCCAAGATTCGAGGTACGAATGTCTTATCAAATTTAGCCGCTATATGGGGTGCACTTTTCACCAACAATGGAAACAAGCTGGAGATTGCGTTAGGTTACGCAACATTGTATGGGGATGTCAACGGTGCTCTCGCTCCAATTGGGGATTGTACAAAAACAGAAGTGGTTCAGATGGCGCGGTACTTGAACGAGACTGTTTTCCGTAAGACCGTAATTCCAGACATTTTAATGCCGGATTCGTTATGGAGGTTTAAAGAAGGGCAGATTCAGCCTTCTGCAGAGCTTGAGAAGGATCGATTGCATCCCGATAAGAAGCAAGTGGATCCGATGCGGTTTGGTTATCATTGCGCATTAATTGAAAGCATGTTGGATTATAAGCGAAAATCGATGGCGGATGTTGCCAGTTGGTACTTAGAGGGTACGTTAGAGGCACACCTGGGCATTTCAACAGATCTGATTAGGCGATGGGATATAGATAAGCCTTCTGTCTTCTTGGCTGATTTAGAGTGGTTCTGCAGTACAGTGGTTAACAATTACTTCAAAAGAGTTCAAACATGTCCGATTATTGTTACGAGCAAAACTGCTTTTGGCTTTGACAACCGGGAACGTTTAAGACGGTGGAAGCCAACAAGAAAATACAGTAATTTAAGAGCAGAAGTGGTCGCTTTAAATGAGTATCGGCCTAAAGAGTATATGTCTGTGGTGGTATGATTTTTTAACGAGTTAAGTCAAAACGGCTTATTTTACTAAAAATATACATTTCTACTATAATGTACATTATACCACTGAAAAATACATTATCTGCAATTCCATTCTTTTCGGCATGGCAAAAGACCTGGGAATTGTGGGAACGGTAGCACGTTTCAAGCCAGTCCATAAAGGGCATGCGGTCATGCTCGAAACCTTGTGCGAGCGCTCGGACTACGTCTACATTGGTCTTGGCAGTTCCAATCGCTATAACGTGCGCAATCCATTCACCCCTCAAGAGTCAGCTGAAATGATCGACCTCGTTCTAAAGCCCAAGTTTTCCAATTACTCGTTCGTCGAGGTCCCAGATTTAGACAACGGGCCAAAATGGCGGGAATTGGCCTTGGGTTTGTTCGGTAAGTTGGATCATTTCGTTACCGCGAACGATTATGTAGAGACCCTTCTAAAAAATGATTACTCGGTTATTCACCCAGCTCGTCTAGTACCTCAAGACAAGTGGGTGTATATCTGCGCGACTATGGTACGAGATGCCTTAGCAAAGGGTGAGCCGTGGGAGCACATGGTTCCAGACCCCGTCACCGTTTACTTGAAAGAAAAAGGTCTTGCCGATCGTTTCGTGAAAGAATTCGGCCTTGCTACGCTGGCAACGCTCGCTGAAAAAAGGGGTGAGTTTGCATGACCGTCATCGGCAGTTACGAGGTCATTCGCCAGATCGGAGAAGGGGGGTTTGGCCGTACCTATGAGGCTCGTCATTTATTATTAGACGAAAGAGCCTGTCTCAAGCAAAACATCGACCTGACTAAGGATGATGCTGAGCTCTTGCGTCAAGAAGCAAAACTTTTGTGGCAAGTGCATCACTATTCCTTACCAGCGTTGAGAGATTTCTTCCGAGCACCGGATAAGAGCTACGTGCTCGCCATGAGCTTCATTGATGGTAAGCCTCTCGACAAGTCCATTGCAAAGCACAAGGCCTTGCATCCGGAAGATGTGTCTTGGATTGGTCAGCGCCTGTTAAACGCCTTATATTACCTGCACAACAAAGGGATCATTCATGGAGATGTAAAGCCTCCGAATGTGATTGTTCAGCCGCCTGAGCATAATGCCGTACTCGTCGATTATGGCCTTTCTTCGCTTCGTCCGCACAGAGATACAAAAGCCGCCGGATACACAGCTGTGTTTGCAGCACCGGAAGTGATGGATGGAAAACCGCCCATACCTGAGTCAGATCTCTATTCACTAGGATTAACGATGATCTATGCATTAGGCGGCGACCCAATCTCTAAATTGATGCCAGATTATGTTCCTAAGCCTCTGCAAGAATTTCTATGTGATCTCGTGCGTTACAACGCAGTAGACCGCCCGAACTGGGAGAAGCAAGACTTAGTCGCACGTCTTTCAGATGTTCGTCAAGAGGCCTTTGGAAAAAGAGTGTCAAAAAAATGAATGGAGGATGATGTAACATGTACAGCTGGGGAGATGATACGAAAAATTGGAAGAGTCCAGGAGCGTACGATTATGGTTCAGCCCGTGCGCCTTACTTGGATGATCTAAAGAAAGAAGCCGCTGCAAAGGGCAGTGAGCGTTCGTACAGCAAGAAGAAGGCACCGAATTTGGACTTGGTGGACCCAAATGGAAAGACGATCAGCAGTGACAGCGAAGACCCGGTCATTCTCGCGGTGGATGGCACCGGTTCGATGAAGACCTGGCCAGCAGAGATCTTTGATCGCCTGCCACTTCTCTACCAAACTTTGTCAAAATACAAGCCCTGTGTTGATATCAGCTTTTCCGTGATTGGAGATGCTAACAGCGATCAATGGCCTGTGCAGATATCTAACTTTGGCAAAGGGCCTACCTTGGATGATTATCTCAAGGCTTTACAGCCAGAGGGTGGTGGAGGTCCCGGAATCCGGGAAAGTTATGAGTTGTGGGCGTATTTCATGATGTCCCGCTGCACAACACCAAATGCCAAAGATCCCTTCATGATCATCATGGGGGATGAAAAGTTCTACGACACCATCAATCCAGCCCAAGTAAAAAAACATCTGGGAGTCACAACACAGGCCTTGGATGCGGTAGAAGTCTGGAAAGAGCTAGGGCAACGCTACGACATTCGTTTCTTGCGCAAGGAAAACGATATGCCAGGTAAAAATCCAGAGATCATCGCGAAATGGGAGGAAGCTCTAGGGCCTGGCCACATTGTTCCTGTTTACGACCCCATGCGGGTCGTGGATGTAGCGATGGGTTTGATTGCGCAGCGTTGGGGTAACTTTGGTGATTTCAAAACCAATCTCAGTGCTAGGCAGGATGCAGGCGGCATCGAGGCAGTTATGACTTCTTTACGGGCAGCTCCTGGTTTGCCACCCGGTATGAAGTCTAAGTTGAAGTTAACAGCAGGCTCAAAGAAGAGCACGTCGCTGTTGGAGGGATGAAAAATGGCTATGAACAGTGCGTATCGAAGCAGTGCTCAGATCTTTGAGCAAGTGAGCATCCGGCAGAACCCTGGCATGCTCGAACAGTTACGTGCCATCAAGGACGGAGAAATTGTCGTGGTAAAAGGTCAGTACGACCATGTAGAAAAACTGTTGGATACCTTGAAGGTTCCGTATGCCTTAATTGATTCAGAGGCAGTAACCAAGAACAATGGTGGTCGGGTGATGTTTGCCAACTGTAAGGCCTATGATACAGGAGCTCCCGTGACTGCAGTAAGGGATTTTGTGTCAGAAGGAGGGCGCCTGGTCAGCACGGATTGGTCTTTGGGTTTAGTGACCAAGGCGTTTCCAAAAAAGTTGCATAAGGTAAATCAGACAACAGGTAGTGGAAACAATGACGTCGTAGAAGTGGAAGCCCACACAGACATCGGCAGGCGGTTCATGGGTTTGAATTATGCCCAATGCCATCCACAGTGGTGGTTGGAAGGCAGCAGTCATGTCTATGACATCGAGCAAGGTGTTGTGCCTTTGATCATGAGTGAAGAGATGGAAGAGCGTTACGGCAAGCCTTACATCGCTGTCGGCTTTCCTGAAGGTAAGGGAGAAGTCTTCCATTTCATCAGCCACTTGGAATTGCAACGCACTCGTCTGAAGAGCAAGACAGATGAGGGCACCTTAGATGACTTCCTGGCTAAGATGAAAGTTTCCAAGACAGCAGAGATGGAAGAAGCTAAAGTCGCTGAGCTGGAAGCAGCCTATAGCACCTTGAACACTTTGGCGCACTTGTGCATTCCAACGCCGATTTTGAACAGTGGTGGCAAGAGTGTGCTCGTGAAACCAGGTACAAGTACTGGATCGGCGAAAAGTTCGAGGTTGGCGTGAGGTCAGCATGACTTCCGTAATTGTTACAGTCCCGCCGTACGCGCCATTTCTAAAGGAAGTGGCGCGCCACCCGGTGGTCTCTGGTCTTAGGCTAAATACAGTCATGCCGGTTAAGGAACCATTAGATGTTTTATTGAAGCGTTTGAAGGAAGAAGCAAAGGAAAAAGAAGTATGGATTGACTTGAAAGGTCGGCAACTTCGCACAGTAGGATATTGGACGCCGCCATTTACTGAGGTGAGGCTCAACCATCGAATCAAGGTAAACACTCCTGTAGAAGCCTACTTTGGAAACGGCCGTGAGCACGTCACCTTGGTGGGGATTGATGGCAACCGCCTTCTTTTTTTGGAAGGTCCCAAGCGAGTGGTCGGCCCAGGCGAGTCTTTGAATATCCGAGATCCTTCATTAGAGATTGAGGGGTACCTGACAAAGAAGGACTTCCAATATATAGAGGCAGGGATAACGGCGGGCGTGCATACCTACATGCTTTCTTTTGTGGAGTCTGTATCGGATTCTGAAGCATTAAGAAAGCTCGATCCAGCTGCCGTCATCGCAGAAAAGATCGAGTCGAAAAAAGGCTTAGAATACGTAGCAAGTGAATACGATGGTAAAAACAGATTGATGGCAGCTCGAGGTGACTTATACGCTGAGGTAGACATGCCGCATGATATTCTAGCAGCAATGGATTTGATGATAAAGAAAGATCCGAACGTGATTGCCGCGTCCAGGGTCTGTTCTTCCTTAGCAGAAAGCCTAGAGCCAAGCTGTTCAGACATCTCAGACGTCGCTTATCTCATAAGAACAGGGTACAAGACCTTAATGCTGGGGGATGAAGTCTGTCTTAGAAGAGATTCCGTCATCAGTGCATTGAACTTGATCGAGGCGATTCAAGCTTCGGGATGAAGACAGCGCTTTCTACAGTGCTAATGTACACGTTAACTTTATTAGGAAATGTTCTTTCTAGCTGTCCATGTTTGAAGATCTTCCGTATCAGAAACCCTTAGTGGTAGGAACCGGCGGAGGAAATGACATTGTAAGCGCTACAATGATCGTAGCAGACTTAAGGCAGCATGGAAAACAGGCTGACTTGGCGGGGATTTGCAGTCCTGGCGCATGGCATGCATACGGTGGAGTTCCAGAAGCACCGATCAATCGAGTATCGAGCCGTGCCACGCGTTTCAGGCAGTCGAAGACCATTCGTCCGATCTCGTTTTTAGATGCACGAGTTCCAGGTTCGCTCCAAAAGCAAGGCTTGGAAGTAAAGGTCTATAACTGGAGTTGTCGTTTTGGTACAGAAGCATTAACTGAGAGTCTTGATCGTTTGATGAAACAGGAAGGATACGATGGCATCATTGCAGTCGATGTAGGCGGCGACATCTTGGCAAGGGGCATCGAAGATCCAACGATTTTGTCGCCGTTGATGGATTTTACTACATTACATGTACTAGGGCAATTAGAAGCACCTTCAACTTTGGTGGAGTTTGGTTTGCAGACCGATGGAGAGCTCAGGCCGGAGGGTTGTGAACAGATCTTAGCGGATTTAGAATCCAGAGGGATTTTAAAGGATGTGAGAGAAATCCAAGTTTCAGACCCTGCAGTGGATGTTTTTAGAAGGGTTTATCAAGATATTGAAAAGGTTCGTCGGGGTCATACGGCAGTCATGACCTTTCAGACATGGGAGGCAAAGGAAGATATTCATACAGACTACCGATTTAGAGTTCAAGTGTCGGATAAAAAATGGTATCACTCCTTTCCCTTGGTGTTGGAAAAAAAGTACTTTAGAAAGGCTTTCATCCTGGATCCCAAGGGCCTCGCAAAAACGCGTCCATTAGCATTTCCATACGCAGATCTGTTGGAGCTGTATGTACGCATGAAATCAGCCATAGATACAAAGACAGAAATGGACATGTTGTATTGGCAAGGCGGGTCTTTAAATATCTGGACGGGCCTGTTGTGTCCGCAGATAGAAGGAGAAAAGAGAGAACAGATTTTGAGGTATGGTGCCGAACAGATGGATAGTGAAGCCGACGTCGGCTTGTTCTGGGAGAAGGACAAGGGTGTTTTGCAGCCCAGCTGGAGTCAGGCACAAGTGGGGTCCTTGGTGGCGGCGGGAAAAGAAACAGTAAAAGTTTCTGCCGTAGCTTCTAAGTTGGAGAAGATCATGAGTGTGACGTAGTCAGCCCAATTTCTCTTTTCACCCATTCATTCTTAAATAAGCAATAATAGTCCATATCAGTCAATTCCCCAGTCTCGTAATCCACATATTCTCGTAGCCGTGTACATTCATACTGCCATCCTAGGCTTTCTAGGATGTGCTTCATCTCGGCATTGTGAGGTCGTATCTTGGCCCAGAGCTTATTCACACCCACTTCTTCAAAAGCTCGTTGGTGCAATAACTGAATGGCTCGCTTAGCATGTCCTTCTCCTTGATAATTGGGGTGAAGGGTGATGCCCAGCATGCCGTCAATCAACCGATCGTCTTGTCGAAAGATTTTATCGATGCTGACCTGTCCAATAGGCTGATGATCTGAATTCTCAATCAAATACAGTCGAAAGCCGTCCGAAGGTAATTTACTCTGAAGCCATGCTCGTTCTTTTTCTCGGTTGATTTCAGGCCGTGCAAAGTGAAACCGCACTTCAGGGTTGTTGATCCAGCCCATGATGGGGTCTAGGGCAGCGTCTATATCTGCTACACTCAAGGGTCCTCTCAGGTAGGTTTGTTGGGCTTGATCGTCGAGGCTCATAGCTCAAGTTAAGCTCAGAGCCTATATAAACCTTTCGTGTTTATTTACTGATAGATAGTAACATTTTTAAGGTGCGCTCCTTCACCAAGAACAATGGACAGAATAGCCATCCCCACCAAAGATCGACCCCTAGAGCTGAATCGACTTCTAGAAGAACTGAGCATTCAATTCGCTAAGTATAGTCATGGTATGCCTATTCAAATCTTCGACCACTCAGAGAAAGGAACTGCCAAAGCAGTCATAGAAAAATTCCAAAAGCAATTGCCCATTGTGTGGGTTGGTCCAGAGCAACGAAATGCATTAATCAAAGGAGTCGCAGGGTCGTTATGCATAGATCCAAAAGAGGTACATGATATCTTTAGCGAAGGATACGGTGGAAATAGAAATTTCATGTTGGCTTGCAATCCAACTGGAAGAGTCGTTACAGTAGATGACGATGTAGTTCCTTGTTCTTTTAAGTTAAGAGAAGAGCCCCGGGTCGAAAATCCGAGGCTGGAAGATTTGCTCGAGCAGGGAGATCAAGTAGCTTTGCAGCGATTTCTTCGTATCGCTATGCTTAATGGGGTTGAGGTGGCGTATGAAATGGAGGTTCGTCCGGAGCAAGCAGTGGAATTCCAATATGATTTCATTTCAGACCTGTTAACGCCTCTGGGAAAGGAACTGGATGCCAACGTAGCCTCTGGTGAGAGCTGTCAAAAAGTAACAGTAACCCCAGGAACCAAAAAATTGATACTAGAAGGACGGCCTGTAACTGGGAAAGTCCTTATGGTGTTTCCGCTCATCTCTTACCATGGAGATATGCGGGCCGCTCTTTTAGCAAAAAACACTCTAGAAGCATATGCGCATACAAGGCCTTTCGCTCTGAAGGAAAGCATCGGGTCGTACACATCTTACGCGGCACTTCATGACGTGACCTCTGGAATTCCTTTTATGTCGACTTCGCTCCGATGCGAAGACGTTCTCCATGCACACATGATTTCTCGCATACGTGATGGAGTCTATTTTTACACAGGAAGAGATGTGATGCACAAGAGAGCAGCAAGAGTTTTGAATGAAGCTGATTTGGCTATGAATGAGGTTGCTTCAGGTTCATTCATGGGCATCGTTGGAATGGGTTTAAGAGATCATAGGCTAGAAGACTTGCCTTCCTATCTGTTGGAAGTAAGCAGCTCAATTCCAATTATTGGAGAGTATATACTATCCGCGAGGGATATTCTTGCTAACCTACAGTATGAAAATCTGCCCGATCTGGACCAAACGGTACAAATCTTCCTACGAGTGCAGCAGGAAGTTCGTAAGGCCGTCGTCACGTTGCACCATTGGCCGCGTATCCACGAGTACGTTCTGGAGCAGGCTGATAAGCGTGATTCCTAAGGCCGTTCTCATACTCATTTCAATCCTACTGATACGTCAATCTAAAGAAATTCGTTTCTGTCGGATTTCTTCAGCCAGGTTTTGCATGTTGGCCGATAACCTGTATTTTTCAAGCTCATCCAAAGGGATGTATTCGTAATGACTGAATTTCTTAGGTTCTCCAAGTTGTGGTTCTTGTCCATCTTGGATTTGGGCGAGAAACCAATAGTAGGTCCTGGAAATCCCGTTATCTTGGAAATCTTTTGCTCCCAATTCACGTAGGATCTTAACGTCGCATTGCAACTCTTCTTTCAATTCTCGCACAGCCGTCTCTTGAGGTGTTTCACCTTCATCCACTTTGCCGCCGGGCAGTTCATATTCATCTTTGCTGACGCGGTGCAGGAGAAGGATGCTATTGCCTTGCAGGATGACGCATCCGGCGAGTTTCTTTTTCATAAGGCGGAGTCTTTTGCAAGGGCATATAAATCTTGCGAAGAAAGGCTTAAAAACGTGAAAACATTCACAGAAGCATGAGAGTCTTCTGGATTATAGGGATTTCATTGTTATTCGTAAATATTGTTCTGGCCCAGGCTCCCATAGACTCTTCAAAGATTCTTGAGTTTCCAACTGTGTACATTTACCCGTATTATTGGATGTTTCCAGTTGAAGGAAACGATAAAGCAACGGTTTCTCAAGTAGATTCCGGTACGCAGGACATTTGTGGAGAGCCTGTTTCAGCAGGTGAATTTCCAGTGATGGCATTCTAAGCGCTTATAAATCAGGTGGGTTTCCTCGTATAATGGGTCAAGTTGTCCGGTTGGATGAAGCGCGTCAGAAACGATTAGTTGAAAAATTCATGGGTCAGATAGGGGCGCAATTTGAGCATTCTGGAGCAGTGGCAGAGGAGTTCAGCTGTTTAGCAAGAGACAACCCAGAACAAGCCGTTGATCAGCTTGGAAGTTTCATCGCTAGAGCAAGAGATCATGGTCCCGATTCAGCTTTTGGAGAGGCAGTGGGGGGAGGCCCTTGCGAATATGATACAGCTCCTTTCTTAGACATTATCGGCGAGTTATATCCTATTCTTGAAAAACCAGTCAGAGTTAAGGCGTTTAAGAAAGCTCTTTCTTTCTTGGACGGATTAAACTATTTCAATTCTCAGAACAATGTGGAATTGATTAACGAACCTTGGTTGGTGGGGGATATTTTAGTGAATCGTATGCTGTATTGGCCAGGATATCAATTGTATGTAGAGTTGCTAGCAAAATGTCCTACCTGGAATGACTTAGTGCCTCATATAGGAAAGGTGTGTAGTGATTTTTTCTTAACCACGGCCGTTATGGGGCCGAAATACGCCTCTTTGGATGTGAGACATGGTTATTATGAACATCGTGCTGATATATTGGATCGGACGCTAGATGCTACAGCCGCAAGGATTTTGGTCGGTTCACACATGCTTCATAAAAAAGAAGGAGTTGACATTGAAGGGCATGTAAGAGAAAGATTGGTGAAGTACGATCCTTTGCTTCACAGTCGTATTCGAGAAAAAATGCAGGAAAAGCCAGGTATTCTTTTAGAAGAAACTGTAAGTAAGGCAGATTATGTGAGTGAGGCACGTGGGGGGAGTCACTGGGGTACGTTTGGCTTAGTCGCTTATTTCAAGGGTTTAGGGTTTGAGTTGTTTTAATAAAAATAAAAAAAGCGGGCCTGGAAGGGGCGTTCCAGGGATCCGCAGTGAGGTGTGTCGAAACCCTCGCGGGTTTCGATATGCCAGAAATGCGTAAGCATTTCTGAGCATGTTGCAAATCCTTTCGGATTG
Source organism: Nanobdellota archaeon (assembly GCA_038046485.1). Lineage (GTDB taxonomy): Archaea > Nanobdellota > Nanobdellia > Woesearchaeales > SM23-78 > JBBSWA01. The sequence continues at coordinate 2,824 of JBBSWA010000073.1, read as the reverse complement.
CAACATTTTCGGGGCGTTCAATATTACATGAACAGTGTGAATGAATATTAGCTTGCGTCGGTGGCTTCATCGTTTCCTTCTTCGATGAAGGAGTGTCTTTCACGTAGTTCCCGGGCGGCGTCTTCCATTAGTTCGCCTCCAAGTTCAAGGTCGAGTTCTTCGGGGCTGTACCATTTTTCGTCTTCGTTTTCAAGCAACAAGTCTGGGTTCATTCGCCTCACCTCCGGTGCGGGATACTGCTTAGGATAGCTTTCTTTAATAAATGGGTTGTTAAGGGTGAATCTGGATCTCAAATCCATACGCCTTTATAAGGACTCCTAAGTCTATCGTCGAGAAAACCGTTGTTAGCATCCTAAGGTCAAAACTCCTTCAAGTAAAAGATCTGGTTCGTTATGGGGGTTGCAACGGACTTACGTCTGTGCACCAGGAACTCAAGGTTCCTGAGTGCCCCCTACAAGGAAGTAGAACTTTAAACAAAGATATCAAGAGTTTTGAAGTGTCAGAATTCTATTAGAATTCTGAGCACACAAAAACAAGGGTTTTTGTTGATGCTAACAAACCTGGGGAAGTAAGCCTTCACAACGTATTTAAAGCGTATAAGTTTACGGAGAGCATGGCAAGCTTCATTACCAGTCCGGCTTGGTTTTATGGCATTGATTCGGCCTTGCAGATTGTCACCGTTGTAATTGCACTGTTGATTGCTTTTTATGGGTTTCATATTTATCGGTTTATTGGTCAGAAGAAGTACTTGTTTTTCGCCCTCTCTTTTCTTTCGATTGGTATTTCAATGGTGTTGGGTTCGGTCACCAGTTTTTTGCTGTATTTCGTGTGGATGAAGCATAATGCTTTGTACGTCTTGGTGCATGATTTTATGTTGTTTTATGAAGTTGGGTTTTTGTCGCATTTCTTCTTCCATCTTGCGGCGTACATGATCTTGATCATTCTCTGTTTGAAAATTGAAGACCTGCGGGTGATGAGCTTGTTGTTTTTGTTTGTGCTGCTAACGCTGATTATTGCCGAGCGTAATTTCGTATCGTTTTACGTGGTTTCGCTTATTTTGATGGTGTTGTACATTGTTCCTTATTTTTATAAGAATTACCAGGAAAATCGTAATTCAAAGACAAAGCGCGTGTTTTTCGCGTTTTCAGCGATTGCTCTAAGTCAGTTGTTGTTCTTGTTAAGCGTCTGGAGTGATCGGGCGTACGTGCTCGCGCACATATCGCAGCTCATTGGATATATTACACTGCTCGTCAACTTAATATCGGTGCTTAGGAAGTAGGTGTGTTTATGGAACGTCGGGATAAGGTTAAAATTATTTATGACATTCTTAAGAGTGTCCAGGAAAAGGGAGGGCGAATTAAACCCACGCACTTACTGTATAAGTCGAATCTCTCCTATAAACGAATGAATGAGCTCGTGCAAGAGTTGATGGGCAAGGGTATGATTGCCGAGGAATCGGTGAGCAGTGGTAAGATGTACATTTTGACGGATAAGGGTCATAAGTTCTTGAACGAGTACCACAAGATGGTCGAGTTCATTAAGGGTTTTGGCTTTTAGGCCAAAACCTCCCAGAAACCCAGAGTTTCTGTTTAGGTTTTGGATTCTAAACCTGAAAGCTTTCAGAAACCATAGTTTCTGCTAGGTTTCGGCTTTTAAGCCAAAACTTCAAAAACGTAGTTTTTATATGTTTTGGATTCTAAGCTTTCATATGGTTTAGTGTTTAATTTCTATTGGTTTTTTTAAGCTTTCTTGAAATCGGGAAGCTTTGAGCACTTCTACGCCAATAACATCATTCTTCTTGTCCAACTCAATGTTTATTCCAGGAGCTACTTCTTCAAAGCTTTCTTCTTCTCCTTTTTTAATGCAGATGTATAAAGAATCTGACTTTTTATCATAATGGTATTTTTTACTCATGTTTGGTCCACCTCTCATTTAGGGTGCGATTGATTATTTTTTCGTCAGTTATGGGATGAATGGTTATGATTTCGATACTATCATCTTTCTCTTCATAAGCAATCATCATATTTCTAATCTTTCCACCATATTTCAGTTTTTTGATGGCGATATGGTTTCCTTCAATTTGATCATAAAATGTTTGATCTGGTTCTTCGCATACTCTTGTAGGGTAGCCATATGGGATTTTGCGTATTTTAAGCCTTAGTTCTAGGTGGGCAGTGTAAACTATTTTTTGCATTCATACAAGTATAATAGAAAGCATTATTTTAAAGGTATCGGTTAAGAGGGCTATAAGTGCTAAAAAACGGTTTCTGAATGAACACCATAAGATGGTCGAGTTGATTAAGGGTTTCTGGTTCTAAATTGAAAGTTTTCAGAAAACGCAGTTTTTGTTAGGTTTCGGAGCCAAAACTTCAAAAACGCAGTTTTTGTATGATTCAGGTTCTAAGGTCAAGAAGTTCTAGTCGTAATACTTCGCCTGCCCCCAAGGTTGGTATCGTACGCGGTTGTTGGCTAGCATGTCGTTGAGGTTTTCATCTCCATAGTAGTCCGATCGGTAGTTTCTGTGCATGACTCGGTCATTGATGCGTTGTGTATTCTGGTAGATCCATTGTGTTTCGTCGTAGCCGACTGCTATGCGAGGAGTGTAAGTAAAGGGAGGTTGGATGTACTTGGACCCTTTTTTGCGTAAGGGGGTTTGTCCGATACCTTGAATGGCTTTGTAGGTGTTCCGATCAATGTCTTTTAGGGTTACAGGGGGTTGTTGGAGGTGAATGGTTCCCATACCTTTAGTTTGAGTGGTCACTTTTTTATCGAAGAGGGGCAGGTTGAGTTGAGTCCGCACGTTTTCGTCTTGAAGGTAGGTGCG
>JBBSWA010000072.1:0-34436 GCA_038046485.1 Nanobdellota archaeon | reverse complement strand
AGAGCGTCTGTCTTTTCTTTTCCGTTCCAAAGAGAACAGACAAACATTCTCTTTACTCAGTCGTCCTCATTCGCTGCCGCCACGCATGTCGCTGCCCGCAACAAACCCTGTCTGGGATCCAGAACGTGGCTGGATTAGCATTCCTGTGCACTCCCCTTCCCAATGCTAGGAGCACGCTCAACCGGAATAGTCCATCCGGGCTCCCCCAGGCAGGACTGTTTTCTTCGGTTTTCTTCGAGACCCTCCTCCTTTTTTTCAACCGGACGCCTTGGAGCTGCCACTCCCCCATAGAAGTCACATCTGCCGCGACGCTGAGAGCGACCGCGTGGGGCAGTCTCCAAGGCGCATTTTTTCTGTGTGTTGCGATCTACAGCCAGATCACAAGATTTGGAGCTAGATCGGAGCGCACGGGAAAGTAAGACGCTCCTCTCCGAGTTTCAAAGCGGTGCCGGACTGTACACATACCGCTCCTTACCTGTAGAGGTAGGAAAAAAGCCGGCAAGCGCGACGGACTGAAATCGGAACTTTTGCAGAAAGCCATGTCACAGGACTTGTGCTGCTGCAGGCCAAAAACACGGCCAAATCCGAACAGCCCACCTGCAAAACGGATTCGACCGTAAGCAGGTCCGAGCGCAAACGAGATAGCTGCCTCAACTTCGAACTCAAGCCTCTCCAAAAGGCTTTCGCTCTTTGACATCTACCTGAGGCACAATAACAGCCAGCACTTCTAAGTAGCGAGGCTGTGCGTGCAAGTTACGAGTTACGAGGCAGCAGGATCCTCCGGCAGCCGCAAGAGGAAGTCGAATCCTCCCACCTAAACCCCTTCGGGTAAAATGTGTGGATCGCTTTTCTAGCGGCGGCCGACGTTCGTCAGTCAGTTTCTGTTCGACAGTCCAGCGGTCGGTTCGCAAGTCAGGAGGTGTCTATGATGCGAACGGCCATGGAAGGATTCGCCGCAGAAGGGTTTACGATTCAGGCCGCGGCGAGCCACGCGACTCACAACACACCCCCGATGTGGGTCGCACACTAGCGAGTGGGGGAGAGAGAACACAACCGACGGAGGAACCAGAGTCATGCAAGTGAAACCCGAAACGCGACACCGTGGGCATCAACCGAAGAAGAAGTGGGCGTGGGTCGGCTTCATCGCCATCGCCATCATCGGGCTCATTATCGCAGCACCGACGGCGTGGGCGACGGATGTCACCCAGGGCAAGACGATCGCGGCCAAGGCAACCCAGGAGACGGGTACCCAGCTCGCCGCGCTCGGAACGATCAAGGACAACAGCGACACGGCGACGTTGACCAACGCGGCCGCTCTCCTCGTCCAGAACACCAACGGTAAGATCGAAGTCCTCGGGCAGTTCCAGCTCACCGGCACGACGCTTTCTACCGGAGCGGACCTCGGCCTCACGACCATCGATGCCAACCAATACCGGATCCTCATGCTGCAACAGAATGGCCAGCAGCTTCGAGGAGCTACCACTACCCTCACCAACCTGCTGACGACTTTGCGGAGTGACCAGGCGCTGCTCGACCAGTACCAAGGCGTCCTCCTCATTCGCAAGGAAGCCGGCGGCAAATCCCTCTCCATCGCACAGCTCAGCGTCGTTGGGAAGATTGACCTCGCGACATCCCTGGCGGCGAACATCGGCAGTACCGGCGGCGTGGCAACGACGAACCAGAGCAACCCGGGCCTCGCCCAAAACGGCCTCGGCATCATGCTCTTGGAGAATGTCGGCCAGATCTCGACGATCGACCTGAAGCGGCTTCTCGGCGACCAGACGCAGATGGCGTCCATCATCGCCAGCTCGAAGACGCTTCGACTCTGACGTCGTCGGTTTCCGCGGACGAACCCTTTTCCTCGTCGTAGGGTTTAGTCCGGGTTTCGGTTTCGGTGGGTGAGACGGGGGACTGAACCGCAGGGGGGCCTGGGACAAGTTGGCGCCGAAAAAGAAAGCGGCTGCGCCACGAGAAACCCACCCCCCGGCGGGACCGTTTTGGCGGATTTGCGTGAAGGAGGGGATTAGAAAAAAAGCCGAAAGCACACACACACACAACAACCTCGTCAGGCTCGGTTCTCCCTTCGGAGCTTGGTAGGTCAGTTGTTGACAGCAAGGGAGCAGGTAACAGTCTCATTGGCACCACCTTTCCCCGTGGAGGAGGACGCCTTTTTTCCGAGAATGGGGAGTTTCCGACAAGCCGATCTGCACTGCGAGCTGCAGCATCTGCCTCGGAACTGTATGGGAAACGTTTAGGTGTGCGTGCTCGCAAGGAGACTCGCACGCGCGAGATTCCGCGACGTAAGTAGCGATTTCAGTTGGATAACACGGTCCGCCCGACTGTCTTGGTTGCATTCTTTGCCTTGCCACAGGGAGGGGTAAGGGATGCACCATCCAACAAAGTGGAGGTTCGCGCCCCGCACGGGATGAAAGACCTGCAACATAGAAGACGAAGACAGAGGTCAACATCCCGTCGGGGCCGTCCCCATAAAAATAATAAACAAAAAACATAAACCAAGAAGAACTTTTTTTATCTTCGATTATCTTCTATATAGATAATATCTATATAAACCGAAGCCTATTTAAGCTAAAGAACCCGACAAAATGCCATGAATCCGAGTGATGCCTACCAGAAAACCCCTGAGAGTGTGGGGAAAACGGAAGATGCATTCCATGCCTTCCAAGATGAAAAGATTGTGAGCCTCAAAGAGCTCATCCAAGACATTCAAAACCTCATTGAAGAAAGGAAAAAGTTACAAGAAGAACTCATTGCTGAGATGGGCAAGATGCAGATGAGCATTTCTAACCTACTCACCCAGGCTGATATTTCTGCCGATGAAAAAATCAAGCTAAAAACAAAGCAAATTGAACTCGATGAGAAAAAGATCCAAGAAAAACTCAACGGCTGGAAAGATATCGCGGCGCTCAAACAAGAACTGCGAGAACACCTGCGTGAATTCAAAGAAAAAGAAAGCCGCATGGAAATGCTCGATGAACTGATGGATGCTAAGTAGGCTTAAATAAAACATCTAATAACTGAATTCCTTCTCTAAGTTTTTCTTTTTTAAGCTTACCTATCTTTTTTATTAATAAACCCTGACTCAATTTTAACAAACTCTCCACCTTTACGGCACTCGCTGCATGCAATGTTCCCTCTTCTAGGTCTTTTGAAGTTATAAGAAGGGTATATTCTTGCTTTGTGACATTCGAAGTGATCCCACACACCACTACATCTTGATTTGTCTCATTAAACCGATCATTGGAAAGGACCAAAACAGGGCGTATTTTTTTATCGCTTAGATCTGAAAATGGAAAAGGTACTAAAAAGATGTCTCTTTGTTTAGGTTTCATAAGTACTGCTTCCAAACCTCTTCATCTTGAGGGTTGTCCCATATTTTAGCCATGCCTTTTTCTGCTAACATCATCCAACCAATACGCTCTTTCTCTGCTTGCTCTACCCCCTGCATGAAATCCTGAACTTTCTCTAAAATAACCCTTTTTCCTCTTTGAATTAAGACTAACTTAGTTCCTTCCTTAATCCCTAATCCCTTTCTTACCTCTTCTGGGATCACGATTTGCCCACGAGAAGATACTTTGATTGTGTCCATAAGACCAGTAAGATTAAACTTATTTATATACTTTTCTATATGTATTCGCCCAACCCTTTCTGAGTTTTTACTTTTTTCTCCTGAGATATTTTTCCCCCCTTAAGTATGTTTTTCTCCTTAGGTTTAGGCGCATCCCCTACTTGCGGTCGGGGTTCGATTCCTGGAATGACTGGAACGCCATACACCCCATCAAAGCCAGGCTTTACTTGAAGCTTGCCTTCACGGTTTAATAAAATGGCTTCCACGATCTTTTCTTTGGTCACCATCAACAACTGCTCTTTTGTGGCATTGAGCAACACGTCCAACTCGGACTTCCCAACTCTTAAGATGTTGTAATATTCTGCCCAGGTTTTCTGGGTAGCAAGGCCGCCACCTGAAACGGCTACGATGAGCTCAGTAAGAGGGATTAATGTTTTGAAGGGAATGGCATCCTTAGGTGTGTATCCTAGAGGACGATCAGCTAATTGCTCGACTCGATTCAAGACGCCGATGGTGAGCGGACGCTTGCACTTCGGGCAGAGATTCTTGTGTTTTTTGGATTCCTCGGGTTCAAATGAAACGCCACAATTTCTGTGACCATCCACATGGTATTTGCCATATCCTGGATCCACTTCAATGGTTTCTTTAAGCCCTTTCTTGGTACGAATGGCGTTAATGATGGCTTTGTAGGAAAGATCTTTTACATCGAAAATTGTTGCTTCCCGACCCATCCTCCACGGCCAAAAACTATGGCTGTCGGAAAAACTAACCAGGCTAATGTTGTCTAATTGAGAGAGACGCCAATTCATGGCTGGATTGGAAGACATTCCTGTTTCGATGGCATGAATGTTCTTTACTTGTTCCTGGAAGGCTTCCTTTAACGAGTCAAATCCAGATTTAGAACCGAAAACACCAAACCACGGCGTCCAAGCATGGGCTGGAATGACTTCGATGTTCTTATCGATCTGCATCATGTGTTCAGTGAATTCCGGGCAAGGAATTTTGAAGATGGGACGGCCATCGTAGTCTATACGACCTTTACTTTTGAGGTACTCAGTGATTTGGTCTACGACTTCAAAACTGGGAGCAAAGATGAGGTTGTGAACACGACGCCCTTTATCGCCTTGACTGTACATTAAGGAGACTTCAGAGGTCAACATGAAGGGAAAGCCTGTGGCCGAGCGATAAATACCCTCTTCATCCTCTTTTAATTCGCTCTTAAGCTCTTTAATCCACTCTGGATGCGTAAAATCACTGGTGCCGAGCAAAGAGACTCCTTTAATTTTAGCCCACTTTTCTAGGGTTTTAAGCGTCAGATCCTTTGAACAAGCACGGCTAAAGCGACTGTGCATGTGTAACTCAGATACGTATTCCATGATTGAATCGTAGGCTTGAACTATAAAAAAGTATGGATTCTTATAAAAATCATACTTTGTACTAAAATGAGCTGAAAATTCAAAAATGCATTCAGAAGGCTGGAAAAAGGGTTTAACAAAAGAATGAGCATTTTAGGGTCAAAAACTATTAATACTCTGAAGTAAAACCCCCCTTGTATGGGAAAACTTAAGATACTCGTCGGATGCCCCACGTATTGGGGTAAGGCCTACTGCCTCAAGGAGTATGTGGAACGGGTGAAAAAATTAACGTATTCGAACTATGAAGTTCTACTGATCGACAACTCGAAAAATGAAAGGTACCTTGACGAAATCCAACAGAGCGGCCTACGGGCCGAGAAAAGTAGCTGGTGTGAGGATCCGAAAGAGCGCATCATTGCAAGCCGAAATGTACTACGACAAAAAATCCTGGATGAAGGATATGATTATTTTCTAAGCCTGGAACAAGACCTACTACCCCCTGTAGATGTGATTGAACGACTGCTTAATCACCATAAAGAGATTGTGACTGGAGTGTATTACAAAGAAGGAGTGCATGCTGGCAAGAAGGTACCTTATGCTTTACTCTACATTGAACAACAAGGAAAACTCGTACTCGCTCATCCCGAGCGACTCAAAGGAAAAGAACTCCTTCCCATTAACGCCTGCGGCCTTGGATGCATCCTCATCCATCGAGCGGTCCTCGAGAAAATCAGTTTTCGAAAACCTACTTCCGGCGTTGCTCAAGATGATATGATGTTTTGCTATGATGCCCAGAAAGCAGGGTTCACCCTTTATGCCGATCCTACTGTGATTTGCGAACACTTGCACAAGGATTGGAAAGAAAGCGAAGAAGAGCTTAAAGATAGATATGTATAGTCATCAACTATATAAGGGGAAAAATATTTCTTCGTTTCATGGCAAGCCCTGCGATTTCATTTGATCCTGCTGAACAATCTGTCACTATCAGCAATCCTGTACCCCCCGGACTCCTCATAGGAATTGGAGACCTTCATGGGCACTATCCTGCCCTAGAAGCTCTACTAGATAGTTTACAAAGAGAGCGCAGAGTTTTTAGTGATCGAAATACCCTTCGGCTTAAAGAAGGTATGACTTTTGTTTTTACAGGAGATTATATTGATCGAGGAAATCAAGCCCTTAAAATCATTGCAACCCTCCAACAGATGGCTGAACAAAATCCTGGACAAATACACCCAATTGCAGGAAACCATGAACTCATGGCTCTTGCTGATTATGATCATGCCAAAAACATATCACAGGGATTAAGAAACGGCATGCCTGCTGAAAATGCTTTCGCCGATTACATCAGTCGAGGAAGATTCCAAGGTAGCTGCCATGGAGTTAATGGAGGTGTCGATTTTTTAAAAGAATTTGGTTCAACTCCACAAGAAGCTTTTGAGGGCTATGTTGGAAGAATGAAAAGAGGAGGAGACATTGGCAATTGGATGCGAGAATTACAACCTTGCTTTAAAGCTCATTTTTTAGGAAGAAAGATCCTATTTACGCATGCAGATATGCCCGAAGATATTGTATCCAGCAGTGCCATTCGACATACTGCACGGGCCTACATTCGCCATGTAGAAACCACTACCGAAAGATTCGGAGGCAGCCAAAAAAAATACGCAGACGAAAGCATCCGGGGCAGTACGATCTTCTGGGAACGAAGGTTTTACGAATTGGATGAAACTGAAATGCAAAGACTGGTTGAAGGACTCGATGCCCAATTTTTAGTCGTTGGACACAGTGTACATCCACGCATACACAATTACCATGGTCTTGCATTTGATATTGACGTGGGTATGACCCCCCGGTATGGAGAAAATGAACCGGCTGCGCTTGTATTTGCTCCGGATGGGATTTATGGCCATTACGCTCGAAAAGGCGAAGAAAAATTAGTTGACTATTAAGATGATTTATTTATTTCGGCATTTCGACTCTGAATGTTGAGCCATGACCTACTCCTGACTTCACGTAAATCTTTCCTTTATGCAACTGCACGATATGCTTTACGATGGAAAGACCTAAACCTGTTCCGCCTTTTTCACGAGTCATGTGATCATCTGCCTGGTAAAACTTATCAAATAGTTTAGGAAGCTTATCCTTTGCGATTCCTGGCCCGGTGTCTGATACGGAAAAAAACCAACCCTTCTTTTCTTTTCCGGCTTCTACTGTCACTGATCCATGATCGGTAAACTTAATGGCATTCCCCACCAAATTGATGAAGAGCTGCCTGAACTTTGCCTTATCCACCCTTACTTTGAAGTGCTTGGGCATTTTAACGAACCACTTAAGCCTTTTTTCCTGCGCAAGGTGCTTATACATATCTAGATCACATACTTCACGCAAGTCGACTTGCTCCAGGAAAAGCTTTGCTCTTTTTTGCTCCAACTTGGAAAGCGTTAAGGTATCCTCCACTAACCGGGCTAAGCGATCGTTTTCCTGCTGAATGGTCTTCAAAGGTTTTACTTGCTCAGCCTTGAGCTTTCCAAAACGATTGGACAATAATAAGGATAAGTAAAGTTTCATGGAGGTTAAGGGAGTACGAAGCTCATGACTCACCACACTTACAAACTCATCCTTCAACTTACTTAATTCTTTGGTCTCTGCGTGACGCTCTTTTTCTTGCGCAAGACGCTCCTTGAGCCAAGCCTTATCGGCTAACTTCAAGTACATCACCCGCGCAAAGAGCAAAACAGAAATGAGCAAAAAGGGATGCGCCAAAACAAACAAGTCTGTATTCAAACTTCTAAAAAAGACGAAATTGATGAGCTCAACCACTGGACGGGTGAGGTATACACCAAAGGCTAAGGCGGTATCTCTTGCATATTTTCCTAACCCCTTCTTATGTACGGCAATCGTATAGATTACATAGACCAATAAACTGATTTTAACTAATAATAAACCCCCATATGGTAAAGATCTTGGAAAATAAGCAGACAGGTTCTTCCAATCCCTCCAGAGCCACCACCCTTCTGCCACTAAAAAACTCAAAATACAGAGTAACACTTCCCCCCGCACCCGCCGCAACCAGGTAACCTCTTTATCCTTAAACAAGGGAAACAAAAAGGCATTTACCAACAAAATCAATGCCAACATCTCCATAAACTGATCCAAAACTGCGACCAGATCCTGAATGCGGTTTAACGAGAGCGAACCAAAAACAGCATGTGCCAAGAAAAAAGACAGGATCAATTTTTGAAAGGCAAGCACACCGAAGGCCCACGATAAAAACTTAATCGACTCATTCTTACTGCGAGTCCACTCACTTACACTCATATACGTGATAAACACCAAGAACAAGGCTTCTACACTGCGTTTAAGCAACTCCCCTGCTGTGGTACTTAGAAAGGCATTGAAGGCGTGAAACACCGCTATGGAGTCGACAAGGATCATCTTAACGCTTTAACACCTGATGCACCACATGCAACAGCTCCTGCGGTTCAAAGGGCTTCATGATGTAATCGTCTGCCCCTAGATCCATCCCAAAAATTTCGTTTCTTGGCTCAGTTTTTGCGGTAACCATCACGATCTTCTTATCAAACCCCTCATCTCTTAACATTTTACACACTTCAAACCCTGATAACTTAGGCAACATAAGATCCAAGATGATTAAATCGGGCATGATTTCTTTGCATAGGCTAAGCCCAGCCGATCCATCATGCGCCATAAAGACTTCAAACTCTTTTTCTAGAATGAGCCGTTCTGCCTCAGCAATGTTGGGATCATCCTCAATGATGAGTACTTTCTTCTTCATGCACTGAAAAAACGCAAACTCCTTTAATAAGGCTTCGCTCAAAAACAGAAGTTCCTTCTGAATGTAGCCTCGGTTAAACCATCTGGATCAAGTTGTACCGAGCCTACAAAACGAAAAGCTTTTTAACCCCCCAAAAGTTACCCCATCTTGAAAAGGGTGAGGATTGGAGGTTAGAGACTATGAAAAAAATAATTTTAGCTACAATATTGACACTATTCTTAGCCCTACCGTTTAGCATGGCAGATAAGATGTACATCGGCTTTCCGGGAAGTACCAGCAGCCCTATGGTAAAAGTACCCACCCCCCAAGCACGATACTTAAACACTCAAGACGTTAACCGCATCCGAGAAGGCATGCCTGTTCTTGTTTATGGACAGCTTCCTCAGAATCAGGGAAATGAAGAAGTTACGATTCCTCAGAATCAGCTCTTTATTGACGAAAATGGCGTACTCGTAAATCCCCTTGGAAACCCTGTTATTGTAGGAACTACTGGTTACTCCTTTGCAAATGGATATGATTGGACTACTCTCTATCCCTGGAATCGATACGGAAACTACTTTACCAGCAACCTACGTGGCTTTAAAGCAGGCGTCGCACAAACCAATAAACTAAAGGATTATGGTGGACGAACCTGGGGAGTCTACATGTACGGTGGATACGGACCTGCACAGGCTGTAATCAAGCAATGGTACAAGCCTCGAACTGAAACAACTGGTTACTACAATCCAGGCATAAGCAAGCTCATTACTACCCAACCTGCTTACGTACGACCCGGCATTCCTGGATCGCCCTTACCTAGTCAAGAAAAGGTAACCATCACCCAAAAGATACAACAAGCAGCTGAAAAAACAGAAGCTGTAAGTGATGATGAAATCACTTCCGACAAAACAACCTCGGATGATGACCTTAAAGATCTAGACTTAAACTAGGTTTATTTTCTTTATTTTTTTTGTTTACTTTTAGGATATTGTAAAAAGCGAGTTAGTTCAATTTCTAAACGAAGACTCTTACACAAACGCTTTACCAGCTTTCAGCATCTTCCGCCACTTGATTTCTGTAGCATTTGTCTAATTTGACTAACCTAAAATAAGGCCTCCCCAGACTGCGCTGAATTGCGTAAGTTAGCCCGTTTATGTCATGAGAACATGAAGGGTTATCAATCTGCCTTGTGTCCCCTAAAAACACAATTTTGGATTCTGGACCTAACCTAGTCGTGATGGTTCTTACTTCATTTGGTTTTAAATTCTGAACCTCATCGGCGATAATTAATGTTCTTCGAACAGACCTCCCCCTTGTATGTGCTGTATGTACCAACTTTATTACTGCTCGATCTGAAGGTAACCTTGCACCGCTTATAACTAGGTTTTTTAATTCAGGTCTTCTCTGGCTATAATCCCTTGTCGGATAGTGTGGATGACAGAATAGATCCTCAAAAGTTAAATGTCGATCCAGTACTGTCTCTGCATGACAATCTTCATAACTTGCGAGATGAGGCCCTAACTTTTCAGAAAGACCTCCGGGTAAAAATCCTAGATCTCTTTCTTCCCCCCCAACCAGATTTGTCGATTTAAATATCACCATTTGATCGAAAAATCCCCCCGGTAAATCCCGTGGCAACCCCCGCTTAACCCGATTCTCTTCATCATAATCTAAAACCAAATCGATCCCGGCAGCGTATGCAAGTAATGTTTTCCCACTTCCTGCCTTCCCAACTAAAGCCATGGAAGAAACTTTAGGGGTTAATAATCCTTCTTGAAGAGCCAGATACTGCTCCCAATCTAATGGTTTTATACCTAAAACACGACCATCAGGCAGGTAATGCCTACCTATGTGAAGCTTTTCTCTTTTAATCACCTCTATTCGAGGGTTTCTAACATCAATTACTTTCGAATTAAGAGCACTTTGACCGCTAAACGGTTTTTCGGCAAAGACAAGATCGCCTGTGACCTTTGCGTATACTGGGTTTGGACCCAAGAATCTAATAAACTGTCCTTGATGCGGCCCTAACTCAAAATCTATATACTCTTTAGCTTTCTCTAGATCCAACGATCCACCACCCCTCATTAAATCTTGCAATAAATCGTTGTTTCCAATAATAATTCCTTTTTCAACAACCCGTTCGCCCCCCATCCAATGAGGAGCCTCCACTTTTATTCCTCGAGATTTGAGCAAAGCACTGATCGTTCTATCCCCCGTCATAAAAATAGGATCTCTACGCAGAGATCTATTTACTTTTTTTTCAAGAGACACTAAATCATCTTCCTCAACACCCCGAGGCCCAGTAAATAACCCTATATCTAATCCTTCCATATGTGGCAACACTGCTAAATCCCCATTTGCAGTAAATCCTGTAAGCTTCTTATCTAAGAAACCTACTGCTTCCATCCCTTTATTTAGAGGATCTGCTCTTGCATTCCTTTTTAATTCAGCTAGATAACTTCGAACTACCAGAACAAGGTTTCTTTGCCCAGGCTCGTCTCTTTCTAGCTCATAAAAAGCCTTAACCCCACCCCAGTCATATACATCAGGTAAGGGAATCCAAATTTTATGGTATTTCGCTTCCGGCATAGAAGATCCTCCCATTGACAAAATTATTTTCTATTGACCTATAATCCGCAAATAACATTGATCGCTTCTGATGGGGGCTCCCGCGTTCGCTTACATCCCGCATTAAAGCACCCCCCCTCCTCTTTAGAAGATCTAAATACGACCTTCGATGATCCTCAATTGTCCAACTTATCTTAGGATATAATAAAACACTTTCACGTAAACATTTTATCTTTTGCCCTTCTAAAGAAGTTTCCCGAGCTCTTTTTTCTGAAGAAGGACCTAAAGAGGTTTCAACTACTCCATTCAAAGTACTATATGCGATATTAAACTTTCCCTCTTCTGTTTCTGAGACTAACTTAATTACTTCACCTAGTTTTCTATAAACCGCTTTCACCTGTTCAAATGCAAGAGTTTCTGTAGATTTTGAAGTAGAACTAAAATCGATTAATCCACTTAGAACACCTAACCCAATAACGATACTTGCTTCAGACTCGTTAGGAATCGCCTTACTTAACGTCGTAACAAGTTCATAAAGTCCTTCTTGCTCTTTTCTATCTTTCTTCAAACGATCCCCCTAATTAACCTTAACTGCATTCTATTATAAGTGTTTCTATTCTGGAATAGTTATACTTATAGATTATATGATGAAATCGTATGTTTTTAAGAAAATGATAATAGCCCCGCACGGATTCGAACCGTGGTCAACGGATATCTTTGCGAACATGAAGTTCTCTCCAAAGTCCGCTATCCTTGGCCGCTAGACGACGGGGCTATGTTTCTTCGGAGCTGGAAATGATTTATAAACTTATTTATGCCTTTCTATGGCTTTTGAGCGGAAAAGCTTTTAATCCGGTACCCTTTCCAACAAACATGATCCTACGCTCACTCAAGCTTAAAAACATCCGCAGCTACACGGAAATCCAAGTCAACTTTGAAAAGGGAATCACCCTTCTAGCTGGCGACATTGGATCTGGAAAGACGACGCTTTTACTCGCCATTGAATTTGCTATCTTCGGCCTACTACGCGGACAAACCAGCGGAGGAACCTTACTACGCCATGGCACACGCGAGGGCTCAGTTGAACTCAGTTTTGAACTCAACAAACAGATCATCACCATCCAACGAACCCTCAAAAAAGGAACGACCATCAACCAAGAAGCGGGAAGCCTTACCATCAATGGAGAACAGACTCAAGGCACAGCCACTGAATTAAAAGCAAAGGTCTTACAACTCATTGGCTATCCGGATGAACTCCTAAGCAAAAGCAAAAGCCTCATCTACCGCTATACTGTTTACACCCCCCAAGAAGAGATGAAACACATCCTCTATGAAAGCACGGATGAACGCCTAGATACCTTACGCAAACTCTTTAACATTGACAAGTACAAACGCATTCAAGAAAATGCGTTAACCTACATGCGCGAACTACGCAACCAAGACAAGCTTTTAGCCACGCAACTAGTCGAACTTCCTTCCGTAGAACAAGAGCTTCTAAAACTAGATCAAGCCTTAAAAGAAAAACAAGCAGGATACCAGCAACTAACCCAAGAACTTACCGTACAGCGTAAAACGCTTTCCCAATTTCAAGGACAACATCAAAACCAAGAACAACAACTCCAAGACTACCGGGCACTTAAAGAAAAACACCTCCTCAACAACAGCCAAGTTCAACACCTCCAAGAACAACTGCAAAAAGGCATGCAAGAGCGCGAACAACTCAAGCTACAAATTGAGACCCTACAAAAAGAAATACCTCCTTTGAATCTCACTCTTCCTGAAACCTTAGACCAATACATCACCCAAACCCAAAGTGAGATCCAAAAACTCCAACAAACACAGCATATTTTTATCCAACAAGAAACCCAAGAAGTGACCCTGCAAAAGGCAGCACAAAACTTGATGCAGAAAATAAAGCAACTGGCTCAATGTCCAACTTGTTTACAGAATGTGGACGAGAACCACAAAGGCCACATTGTACAAGAACAAGGCAACCAAATTCTGCACAGCCAACAAAACTTGGACCAGACTCAACAGCAAAAAAAAGAATTACAAACCAAACTGGATGAACACCAAAAAAAACTCCAAGAACTCCTTGGGCAAAGGAATCAACAAGCCGTCAACCAAGTCAAACTCCAAAACTTAGCTGAGAAAAAACAGCGATTGAATGGCCTTCAAAATGAAGAACAAATTGGCCACCAACGACTTAGCCTGCTCCAAGGCGAACAAGAAGAACTGGGCAAAAGGCTTGCACCTTACTTGAATATTGAACCTCAATACCAGGCTTTACGCACCCAACTCGAACAACAAGGCCAGAAAGTGCAACAACTCGAGATTCAGTACGCCAAAACCCAAAATGAAGCTGAACAACTTAAGATGCAAAACACCACCACCAATGAACGATACCAAAAACTTATGCAAATCCAGAAAAGACATATCTACCTCCAAGAGATCGACCATTGGCTACAGACTCAATTCCTCAACATCGTTGAAACCATCGAGAAGAATGTCCTTACCAGCATCTACCATGAATTCAACAGCTACTTTACTGAATGGTTTGAAGAACTCATTGAAGATGAAAACTTACGCGTGCGCCTCGATGAACAGTTCACCCCCACCATTGAGCAAAATGGCTATGAGACGACCATTGATAACCTAAGCGGAGGAGAAAAAACAAGCTTGGCTCTTGCCTACCGACTTGCACTCAATAAAGTCGTGAATGATTTCATTAGCACGATTCAAACCAAAGACTTACTTATCCTGGATGAACCCACAGATGGATTTAGCAGCGAACAACTAGATCAAGTACGCGATGTACTACAACAACTCAACCTTCAACAAACCATCCTGGTCAGCCATGAAACCAAACTTCAATCGTACGCCGACCATGTCTTATACGTAAGAAAACACGAACATACTAGTCAGATTGTGAGCTAAAACCTGGCAATGTGTTTTGATCTCCTAACAAGCCAACCGCTTCTGCTTCTTTTTCTCTTAAAAAACTCTTAAGCTGAATCACTAAGCGTCCTTTTACTATTCCTTTTTTCTCCACTAGCTTACCAAAACTTTCTTCAAAGGTTCCCACCAAACTTTTTAGTGCCTCCAATGATTTACCCGTAAACCCCTTTACATTTTCTGAAAGTAAACTCACTACTTTTTTCAACTGATCCTTAATCCCCCTCACCAACTGATGTACTTTATTTTCTTCGAGATCAAAATCTGCAACATCCCTTTGCAAACCCCCCACTGCATCTGTTAATTCTTTTTTATCCATGGGGCTTAACAGCTTATGCGTTCGCACCACCCCCAAAAAGGTATTGACCTTTTCGATACACACTTGAATATCCTTCAAATCTGCACTCCCTCTTTTCTCCAGAGATTCCACCAAAGGCCAGGCATGATCTAGCGAATGCGTGAGCGACTCAAGTAGCGCTCCATATTCTTGAATTTTTTGATCTCTCATTTCTTGGCCTAAGATCTGACAAAAGGTTCGAGCATTCTGAAAAAAATGACTGAGCAAACCTAACTCTTCCTGTTCATACATCAAACCTTCTTCAGCCATGGCAACACTCATACCTCCATTCATCGAAAAACTCCTATAAAAACTTTTTGACTCCCTAGACGACTTTTTTTATACGAAAACCATAAAAACCCCCTGCAAGACCTAAAGGTATATACCTGGGGCTGTGGTCTAGCTTGGTATGATACACGCTTGGGGTGCGTGTGGTCCCGTGTTCGAATCACGGCAGCCCCACTTTTCTCTTCTACTCAAAACACAAAGCTATAAATACCATAAAACGTGCAACACACCCCAAATGAAGCACTTATTTACATTTATTCTGCTCATCCTTCTCCTCCCTAACACCTACGCCTTCTATGCTAAACTTGTTCCCACCACCACCCAAATTACTCCCGGCCAAGTTGCTCGATATGAACTTACGCTACACAATGACCAAAATCAAGAAGACACTTATACCTTCACCACGCTTAGCTCGGATTGGATTCTTACAGCAGACCCCCCCTTTACCCAAATACCCCCCAAATCCACCTTTCACACCACCCTTCTTTTTCAACCCCGCAGTGGAGCTCCTCTTGGAAGCCAACGCCTGCTTCTAACCATTCAATCCCAACAAAGCCATGAAAGCCAAAAAGAAAAACTTCTCATCAACCTTCTTCCCTCCACCCAAGGAGGACTGTACGAACCCCAAATTAATTTAGGCCTGGATGTCCCCCAAGAACAAGATCCTCGCAAGCCTCTCTCCATCTACCTGACTCTACGCAACCAAAACCCCCTGAATTATTCTAACTTACGCATTGAAGTAAGCGGTGAACTCTTTTACAAAGAAGAAAACATTGCCCTTCTACCTGATGAGGTAAAACCTATCCACTACACTTTTCAACTCAACCCCAAACAAAAACCCGACACCCATTTTGTTATTGCACGACTCAACTACCAAAACCAAACCATCGCTGAAAACAAAAAACTCTACCATATCAGCACCTATGACTCCATTCATGAACAGTTTTCCTTGAGCAAGGGCTTTCTCAAAACCGAACAAACCTTCACTCTTCAGAATCAAGGCAATGCCCCCCACATTTACATCAAAACCCTGCACTATCCGTTTTACTTAAAGATGTTCATCACTTCACAACCTACACCTTTATCTGCTCATGGAAATTGGCAGTGGCGACACACCCTCTTGCCTGAAGAAACACTCACCATTACCCTTCAACAAAACTACCGCCCCCTACTCTACCTTGCTATCCTAATTGTTCTAAGTACTCTGGCTTACTACTTCTTTCGAAACCCCCTTATCGCTCATAAAGAAGCGATTCCCCAAGACCAACAACACTGGCGTACTGAGTTCGGAAGAGAATCCTTATCAAAACATGAAGCGCAAGATGAGAGCAGCCAATTCAAAGTTCGCCTCTTGGTGGTAAATCGTACCGGCAAAACATTCCACCACCTACGCGTGATTGACAAAATCCCCTCCATGGCCCATCTTACCAAGAATCAGACTGGAGTATTGCCACCGCACAAAACCATGACCACCGAGAAAAAAGATACATTAATCATTTGGGAGATTGATTCATTGGATCCCTATGAAGAACGCCTTATTACTTACCATATTAAGAGTAAGTTAAGATTGTATGGAGGAATTCACCTACCCCCCACCAAGATCAAGTACGAGACGAAAAAAGGCCGTGAGAAGAAAACATATTCTAACCCGGTACATGTGTTTAGTAAAAGAAAGGAATAAAGTCTAATGTATTTAAATACCGCTTCGACCCAAGATGTATGTCTTTAAATCCTTTCCTAAAAGATGTTCAAATTTATCCTTATACGAAAGGACGCTATGAAGTGCGCCTTGAAGTACCCCTGACTTCCACGCTAACCTCTTCTGAGATTGAACGCATCCTTGCCCTGAGCAGCTGGGAAGTGAATCCTAACCAAACCCCCGTTCGATTTGAAGGAGGAAGATCCCTACTCATCTCTCGAGACCAACCCATTACAAAAAAAGGAATCTCTCTTGAAGCCCTTCAAGTACTGGGGATTGGATATAAACCCATCCAATTTCAAGGTCCCCTTGGCCTTATTGCCGATCATCCTTTTCAACCCCCGAATCATGAAAATTTTTTAGACCTCGTATCCGGCACGATTATGTCCACCAGCCGCGCTCGCGGATTTGCCATTGAAACCACCCGCCCCAAGTATCGCGCTCTGGGCACATTCGTTGCCTCTGAACTTCAAGCAACAGTTGAAAATACTGCAGATGTATCCAGTTTGGATCTTGAAGACATGGTAGTTCCTCACGTAGAAGCCTACGGAAGATATCCTCAGATGGGCAATAAAGAAGGCCCTTTTGGATTCTTGGTCTTACCTGTTCCAAGCCTTGAGAAGCCCAGAGCTTTTGAAGAAATGCATGATCAATTATCTCAAGCCGTAGGAACCTTATCTTCTGAAGGAGGAATCAATTATGCTACAGCATTTATGGCTAATTATTATCTTATGTCCGTTAAAATCGCTCCTCTCATCCTAGGCCTTCGTGACTTACATGAACATCGCAGAGCGCATCTCCAACCCCACTTATCTAATCTGTATGTGGTCAATGGGAAAGCCTATATCATGGACTGGACAACCATGGTACATCTAGAAACTAACACAGGAGAAAATATCATCAACCGTATGATCGACCTACTCAAACCCTGCGAAAACTTTGATTACATTTCTTCCACCCTCTTTGGGCTTGACCCCATTCGCCTTGCACCCATCAGTGTAATTATAAAAGAACTTGTCCTAGAAGTTTACTCTCGAAACACCCAGAAAAAAATCTCCATGCTGGATTTACTTGATCGCGCAAGCGATGTATTCCGCCACCCCGCCACAGATGATGAAATCATCGCCCAATGGCTCAAAGACCAAGGATTGGAAGGATTCCCTCGATGGACTAAACCTACTTCTAACCCGGTTCCTCAATCTGTTTTTATAGACCCTGCTGTTGAACGATTGCTTCGAACTCAACCCAGAGATCTAACTGTCCCTGTTCGCTCAGAGCCAAAAATTGGGCGAAACGACCCTTGCCCTTGCGGATCGGGAAGCAAATACAAAAAATGCTGCTTGGAATAAAAAACTAAGCTGCTCTACGCAGCTCATTTAACATCGTTTGATAATGCCTTGCGGCAGTGGCTTGGTCTTGGTCTTCTGGGAACATGACTGTTCGTCCGACGTTTACCACCACATATGATGGATCGAAATGCTTCCATATGGCTCCTGCTTCGCCACCTTGCTTGCCAACGCCTGGCAGCAATACCATGCGCTCAACCCCTCCATATCTTCGTGCTAGAGCAATTTCTTCTTCCTGGATGTGATTGTTTTTGCTCGGTGCTCCAATTACTAATCCTTCAATGCCATATAACGCTGCATCATGCGCCAACTGAACAAACTGACGCACGTAAGGAACGTCCTCCAGACGGAGTATATCTGTTGAATCGTAGGTATCTTCTTCTCCTGAAACAGGAACTAATTTATTTTTCTCCCGTTTATACTCAGGATTACTCATCAAACACATCGTAATCCCACCAACACCCCATTTCTTACATTGATCTGCTGCTTGTTTCATGTTGCCTGCATAGGGAGCTAGCGTCACAGCATCAATCTTTTGACGAGAAGGATGGAAAATTCCCGATTCATTTGTATCCCCAATATCTGCCAACTTAGCATCTTCAATGAGCACCAGACCTAATGAATCTGCAAGCTTGGCTACTTCTACCA
The DNA here is from genome assembly GCA_038046485.1 of Nanobdellota archaeon. GTDB lineage: Archaea > Nanobdellota > Nanobdellia > Woesearchaeales > SM23-78 > JBBSWA01. The sequence continues at coordinate 15,882 of JBBSWA010000072.1, read as the reverse complement.
TATACAAGCGATCCAAAGGCCCCTTCCAATACTGCGTGTTGGGCTTTACCGCTGCACAATAAGGAGCGACGGCTTCCACCAACTTCAATGTCCACGTCAATTTATTCTCTCCTTCTTTTAAGGTTTCACCCGGACGATTCATTTCGAAATCAGCCGGATCCAATCCCACACATAAAACAGAATTCTTACGTTCCACTGCTTCCAACCATTGCTCTTTGAAAGATACCATGTTTATTCCTCCACATCTATTCTTTAGTTTGTTATGATTTAATTCGCTCTATCTTCGGGAAGCCTCGTTTCTCACCAAAGCCAAATGGATCGGCATCCCATTCTCTTAAGACTTCGGCGTCTTGCGGTCTTACACCCCCTATCCGAATCGCCACCCCAACTAAGGTCTTATAATCCAGAACCGAAGAAACCTGACACGGAGGAGCAAGGGCGCCAAAGCGAGATGCGGCCTCATCAAACCCGTAATTGAAAATGGAAACACAATCTACACAATTTCCGCCGGCTTCTCTCACGGCTTCTACAGCCTTTACTGAACTTCCTCCTGTAGAAATTAAGTCCTCAATCACTACAGTTTTCCTTCCTTCCAACCCCTTATCGGCTGCAATGCCTTCAATCTGATTCCGTAAACCATGATCCTTTGGTTTATCCCGAATATAAACCATGGGCAAGTCTCTACGATGAGCTAACCAAGCAGCCCAAGGAATGCCTGCTGTCGATGTGCCGGCTACGACCTCAAACTCAATCCTGTTTTTTTGAATCAGGTCTTCTAAGGCATCTAAAACAAGACCCCGATCTTGCACGGAGCTCATGAACAAGCGATTGTCATTATAGATTGGCATCTGAAAGCCTGAAGCCCAGACAAACAGATTGCTTGGGTTTAACTTGATCGCTTCCAACTTCAGGGCGGATTTAGCCACTCGAGCCGCGTATTCATCCATACTCTTTAGAAACGCTAGAATGGCATAATAACTTTCGTGGTGATAGTTAATCACCATAATATTTAAGAACTAAGACGTGACACCTCAATCCATGGATAACATTCTTCGATCCTTCGGCCTTACTCCTAACGAAATCAAGATCTACACCAAATTGCTTGAGCTGGGTTCTGGCAGAGCCGGACAACTTACGGTTGAAACAGGCATCCACCGACGCAATGTTTATGACAGCATTGAACGCCTCCTCAAAAAAGGTCTTGTTGGGTACATCAACAAAAACAATCGAAGGTACTTTACTCCCACCAATCCACAACACTTCTTTGCACTCATTGAAAAAGAACAGCATGAACTCGAAGAAAAAAAGAAAGAATTCCAACGTATCCTACCTCAACTCTTACTCACCCAAAAAATAGCCAAGAATAAACAGCGCGTGACTGTGTTTGAAGGCAAGAAAGGCCTTGTTACCATCTTAGAAGATGTTGTGAAGACTGGAAAACCCAACTGCGTCCTTAGTACGACCGGAAAACAGCTAGCGATCATTCAGAAGTCGCTTTCCCTATTCCACCAAAAACGAGTCAAAGCTAGAATTCCTGACCGAATCATTGTGAATAAAAAAGACCTCAAACGAGCTAAGGAATTGATCCGCATGCCCAAAACACAAGTAAGAATCAGCTCTAAAGAATTTGACACTCCTCTCGCTGTTAATATTTATGGTGGCAAAGTTGGAATGCTCGTGCTTTCGAAGGATCCTCTGGGGATTTTGATTGAAGATCCTGAAGTAGCCGTCTCCTTCCAGAATTATTTTAATGCGCTGTGGGAACAAGCAGAGGAGATCTAGCGTTAAACTCCCTGAACACTGCTTCTGAAAGGGGAGTTCTATCTCTTGGGGTACGCAGTGATTCCCTATTGATATAAAGGGATCTCGACCAGCTATCCAACACTGTCCAGCCGTAATACGAACAAATACGACCATGATCCAATTCTCGATAGATGCCTAGAATCAACCGGTGGAAATCGACGCAAGAAACTCCCTCTCGCTCATGAGAGGGTAACCTTCTGTAATGTTCATCAATCACATCTTCTAGATAAGGTTGATGATCGTACCAACACAAGTAAGGCTCTACTTTTGCAAACTTATCCTCACTGCGAAAAAACTCTATCTGGCCACGAGTTAAGGGGTCATCAAAATCTAACAAAACAATATCCTGCGGATCCTGCCCCTCTCGAAATTTAAATTGATGAAAATAATCATCTGTGTATTCGGCATTTTCCTCTTTCATAATGAGAAGCTTCGTTGGAGGATATCCAAGAGCACAATCTAACGCTAAGATATTGGTATAAGCTCTGCGAATTCCGGGAGGTAAAAACTCTAGGTCTTTTCCTAGTGTATCGTCTAAGGCAGGTTCTAAAAAAGCTACGAGGTCTTTTAATCGAACCTTTGTTTTTCTTGCCCTCTCTGGAGTTTCTCTTAACCCTTGATAGACGCCAGGCTTTTGAACCCAAATAATCCTATCTGTTAAACTCCATTCCTCTCCTTGTGCAGTGGACTGCATATGCTGTTTTACTCTTCTTTGCACACTTTTTGGAAGGGAATTAAAATCCGCTCTTAAAAAGAAAGAATACAATGCATCGAGCCCCTGCTCTTTTTTTCTGTCACTCTCTAGCAATTCAGTTAATCGTACCTCTGAGGTCAATAAGGAATCTTGATGGGGGATCCCTAAGCGATCGAGCAATCGACTCAGATCTTCTCCAGACTCAGGATCTTTCCCGTGAATTTCTGGGAAAAACCTTTTTCTTAATTTGTACAGATTGCCTACTTCTGATGTTAAAGGAATGCATGCCACACCTCCAGGCACTAAGGCAGCATATAGATTCTTTATCGAAGTTTCCCAATCATTTAGATAATAAAATACGTGAGAAGCTAGAGCCATATCAACGGATTCTGGCTCTGCATGGCTAAATGAATCCTTTCCGCTTTTTACCAAACGTACTTGATCGATGCCCAACCCTTCCGTTACATAATTAAAAAAGAATAATACAGCTACGCCTAAATTGGGCTCCTGAATGGTTGAAAAAATATTTCTCTTTCCGTCTGCTTGATTCCAATGGACCAATGATGGGATAAATTCTTCACCAGCACCAGCACCAATGTTGAGAAACTGAACTTGCTCACCCGCTCTTAACGCTCTTTGTGTTTGAGGAGAATAGCCCCCTAAGCATTCCACTAAATGTCTCTGCGTGCGCTGCTTTTGAGTTGTACGTTTAAGGAATGCAATGAAGTTATTGCGATGCCCATTGTAAAGTGGCTGAGCTCCAAGTAGCATATACCAGGAGATCTTGCGTTCTTAATAAAGATAAGACTCTTAACCCTAAAAAGCTAGAAGTTTACGTTGAATTCGGCGTTTTCAAAGCCAACGTTACAGAACTACATTCTGAACTTTGCCCTCTTAAAGGGTGCAAAGTTTTATAAACAATTATCGACTCAAAAGCCCTAGATCCCTCCATAGCTCAACGGTAGAGCGATCGGCTGTAGACATCGTATGATGTACTCAGTATATCTGAGTAAAGATGACTTACGATCAGCCGTCACCGATAGGTTCCCGGTTCAAAATAAAAAGATGAAAGTCCGGGTGGGGGGATTCTTTTCTTTTAACACTGGGCCTGCTTCAGAATCTCCTTCCTACTCCCTCTTAAAACCATAAGTTTTATATATACTTATAACTATTATAACAGTTATGAATACCACCATTTCCATCTCAAAAGAAACACGAGATAAGATCAAGGAATTTGGCTCCAAAGCTCAATCCTACGACGAAATCGTTCTAAACCTGTATAAAAGCGCTAAAGAACGGCAACTGCAAGATATTCTATTTAGCGAGGAAAACACGAGCGAAGTAAAAGACGCTCTTGAGAGAGCTAAAAAGAAATGGCGCGTGTAATCCTCACCCCTGAACTAGAGCAAGAGATTGACAAGCAATTCAAAGAAGATTCCGTCAACGTTTTCAAACTTCTCTTAACCCTGGAAAACAACCCTAAAAAGGGAAAAGCCCTCTGTCACGTCGGAAGCATCGTACTTAAAGAACTCAAATATAAATCGTATCGATTCTACTTCATTACCAATGGATATAAGGTTAAATTTCTTAAACCTGAACAACTTAAAGATTTGCTCATTAAATTTATACGGATGTCTGACAAAAAAACACAGAGCAACGTGATTAGTGAGATCAAAGTTATGCTGAGAAGACTTGGCAATCAAGGATTTGAGGATCATAAAACTTCTTAAATAAACTACAGAAGGTATGATAAAAAACCACAAGGCTTATAAAGAGATCCGGGTAACCTTGAATCTATGCCGTGTCTTCGCCCCCGTCATACTCTCTTCTAGCACTAAAATACGACCGCTAGAGAGACGTATAACCTCGTGCAAGACATGCATGCCCTGGTAGTGTAGCGGCCTAGCATGAAGCCCTGTCGCGCTTTATGTGCAGAAAGGCTTCGACCCGGGTTCGAAAAACCTTCGCTTCGCCCATGGTTTTTCGGCCACGAAGTCTGTAGAGACTCACGGGCTCACAAACCTTACTTTCGAAACGAAAGAATGAAAGTCCCGGCCAGGGCGCCTAATCACCCATGGGCCGGTAGCTCAGCCTGGATTCCAAGACTAGCGTCTTGAACTTTGGTTTCCGAACCAACGCTCCAAGGAAGGGAAGTAGAGCACTCGACTTTTAATCGAGTGGTCACGGGTTCGAATCCCGTCCGGCTCATTTAAACTAGAGGACCAAAATGACCAAAAACGACCAACTCATCCACATCCTCGTACCTGAACATATCAAACTTTCGGACAAAGAAAAAGGTGAACTTCTTGAACAGTACCATGTCACGCTACGAGAACTTCCTAAAATCAAAAAAGAAGACCCTGCCATTCGTCACCTAGAACTTCAAGAGGGTGATGTCGTCAAGATTATGCGCAAGAGCCCCACAGCTGGCAACAGCGTCTTTTACCGGGGTGTCATCGATGAATAAAATGGGAAGGGTTCTCATCCAAAAATACTTCCAAGAAAACTCTCTTGTAAAAGCCAATGTTGCCTCGTTTGATCACTTTGTTGAACATGAACTTCAACAGATCATCGAAGAAAACCGTGAGATTGAACCCACCATCATCCCCAGTAACGTCGATGAATTCAAAATTCGCCTGGACAAAATCTGGCTTACCAAACCTGAAATTACTGAAGCCGATGGCAGCAAACGCCTCATCTACCCTGCTGAAGCTAGGCTACGAAAATTGAGTTATTCTTCTCCCATCTTTATTGAAGTGAGCAGCCACATCAATGGCGTTCAGCGAGAAAACTTCAAAACTCAAATTGGAAACTTACCCATCATGCTCCACAGTAAATACTGCCATCTCAATGGCATTAAACCCGATGAACTCATCAAAAAGGGAGAAGACCCGGATGACCCTGGAGGATACTTCATCATCAATGGCACTGAAAAGGCTTTGGTTACTGTTGAAGATCTAGCCAGCAACAAATTCCTTGTTGAAAAGGCTTCTTTAGGAGTTAGTCCGTATGTGGGAAAACTCTTTAGCGAAAAGGGCAGCTATAAAATCCCCCATCAAGTTGAAAAACTAAAAGATGGACTTTTCTACTTAACCTTCACACGAGTCAAACGCATTCCCCTCATCTCCATCATTAAAGCTCTTGGCTTGACCAAAGATGAAGAAATTGTGAATGCCATCGACCTTCAAGAAAACAGTGAAGTTATCATTAACCTCTATGAGTTCATTGACATTAAAAACAATGAAGATGCCATGGATTATGTTGCCAAACGCGTGGGCATTACCCAAGCACGAGACATCCGACTTGAACGCATCACCGAAATCCTCGATAAATACCTCTTACCCCACATTGGTTGCACCAAACAAGATCGCATGGCAAAGGCCTACAACCTGTGCAAGATGCTCAAAAAATACATCTTGGTCATGACCGGCTTCCTCAAGGAAGACGACAAAGACCACTACATGAATAAGCGCTTGAAATTATCGGGCGATTTACTTGCCGATCTGTTCCGAGTCAATCTCAAGGTTCTGATTGGAGACCTATTATATAACTTCCAGCGCATTGTCAAACGCGGCAAGTTCCCCACCATTAAAGTGATCATTCGAGAAAAATTACTCACTCAACGAATCTACAGCAGTATGGCGACAGGCTCCTGGGTCGGCGGACGAAAAGGAATTAGCCAACGCATTGAACGCTTGAACTATCTACAAACCCTAAGCCATCTTCAACGAGTCATTAGCCCACTTAGCACCAGCCAAGAAAACTTCGAAGCGCGAGCCTTACACAGCACCCATCTTGGCCGACTCTGCCCCTCTGAAACTCCTGAAGGTACCCCTATTGGTCTACGTAAAAACCTTGCTTTACTCGGTAGCACCAGCGGGCCTGTCAATGAAGCTGAAATCATCTCATTCCTCAAAAAAAATGGATTAGAAACTAAGATGTGAAACTATGGCTGATGTATTCCTCGACAACCACTTTGTTGGAACCACCAAAGACCCTGTCAAACTAGTTGAAAGTGTGGTCAAAGGAAGACAAAGCCAAAAGGTACCTTACACCATCAATGTACGCCACGACATCAAAACAAACAGCATCTACATCGAAACCAGCAAAGGACGATGCATCCGCCCCTTACTCATCGTCAAAGATGGACAAACGCTCCTCAATGAAAAACATCTTAAAGACCTTGAAAAAAACCAGATGAGCTGGCAAGATCTACTCCAACAAGGACTTCTTGAATACCTGGATGCAAGCGAAGAAGAAAATGCCTTGGTTGCCCTGCAAGAACAAGACTTAAGTTCAGAACACACTCACCTTGAAGTTGCTCCTTTTGATATTGTCGGCGCCACAACCGGATTAGTACCTTTTGGAAATTATAACCACGGCGTACGACTCAACCAAGGCGCTAAAAACCAAAAACATGCCATTGGCTTCTACGCTGCCAACTTCTACTGCCGCATGGACATGGATGTCAATTTGCTGCATTACCCTCAAAAACCCATTGTTGCCTCTGTCTTAAATGACATCCTTGAAATTGACAAACATCCCATTGGTCAAAACGTGGTTGTTGCCATCTTAAGCAATCAAGGATACAATATGGAAGATGCCATTGTCATCAACCAAGGCAGTGTCCAACGAGGTCTTGCTCGAAGCACTTATTTTAGACCCTTAATCAGCGAAGAATTACGTTACTCAGGCGGACTCATTGATGAAATCTGCGTTCCTGACAAAGACGTCAAAGGCTACAAAACAGAACATGAATACCGCTTCTTAGAACCCGATGGAATCATTTACCCTGAAGCCCAAGTTGCTGAAGGAGATGTCATCATTGGAAAAACAAGCCCCCCACGATTCCTATCTGCATTAGATGAATACAATCTTTCCACGAGCAGCCGACGTGAAAGCTCCATGGGACTCAAACACGGCGAACAAGGCATTGTTGACTTTGTTTGCTTAACCGAAAATGAAGAAGGCAACAAACTCATCCAAGTACGCCTACGAGACCAACGCATTCCTGAAATTGGCGACAAGTTTACTTCACGACATGGACAGAAGGGAGTTATTAGCCTCATTCTGCCTGAAGCCGATATCCCATTTACGGTTACTGGAGTTCGACCGGACATTTTATTCAACCCCCACGGTATTCCTACGCGAATGACTGTATCCCATTTAATTGAATCCTTAGGCGGCAAAGTCGGCGCCTTAAGCGGACGATACGTCGATGGAACGATTTTCGACTCTGAACTTGAAAAAGACCTACGCCTTGAATTACTGCAAAACGGCTTCCGAGAAAATGGTACTGAGATGATGTACAATGGCGTTACGGGCGAACCCTTCAATGCCACCATCTACATCGGAAATATGTACTACCTCAAACTCAAACACATGGTCCAAAACAAACTCCACAGTCGCGCACGAGGACCCATCCAATTATTAACAAGGCAACCTACGGAAGGAAGAGCCAAAGAAGGAGGATTGCGACTTGGAGAAATGGAAAAAGACACCTTCATTGCCCACGGAGCTAGCCTCGTCTTAAAAGAACGATTCGACTCTGACAAGACCATTGTACCGGTCTGTGAAAACTGCGGACTCATCGCCATTTATGATATGCGCAATAATCGAAGCTACTGCCCCATCTGCGGCGAAAATGTAACCATTAACAATGTTGAAATCAGCTATGCCTTCAAACTCATGCTGGATGAACTCAAGTCCTTGACTGTCTATCCAAGACTCCAACTCAAGGGGAAATACTAACATGGAAGAATACGTCCAAAAATACGTCGGAAAAATCACGTTTGGCATTATGAGCCCCAAGTTCATCAAAGACATGGCTAGCGCCAAGATTGTAACTCCAGAATTGTATGACAAGGAAGGCTATCCTGTTGATGGAGGCCTCATGGACGTACGCCTCGGTGTTATTGACCCCGGCCTCAAATGTAAGACCTGCAACAGCAAACTCAAAGAATGCATCGGCCACTTTGGATACATTGAACTTGCAAGACCTATTGTGCATATTAAATTTGTCAAAGTTGTTCTTGATCTACTGCGGGGTACCTGCAGACAATGCTGCCGCATCTTACTCACCAAAAAAGAGATCGACCGACACTCTGAAACCCTCATACGATACGAAAAAGAAAAGGATGCTGAAGAACGACGAGAAAAGATCCAAGAGATCATCACCAGCCTGCGAACCATCAATAAATGTCCTTACTGTATGGCAAAACAACTTAAGATTAAGATTGAAAAACCCAGCACCTACATGGAAGAAGACAAGCGCTTATCCCCCATTGAGGTTCGAACCCGCCTTGAAAAAGTCAGTGACGATGATTGCGTGATCTTTGGTTTAAATCCTAAATTTGCACGACCTGAATGGATGATCCTTACTGTTCTTCCCATTCCCCCCGTTACCATGCGACCCTCCATCACCTTAGAAAGCGGAGAGCGCAGTGAAGATGACTTAACCCACAAACTAGGGGACATTGTACGCATCAATCAACGACTCTTTGAAAACATCAACGCAGGTGCTCCTGAAATCATCATTGAAGACCTATGGGACCTGTTGCAATACCACATCACCACGTTCTTTGACAATGAAGTTCCTCAACTCCCTCCGGCAAGACATCGAAGTGGACAGCCCTTGAAAACCCTTACTGCACGCATCAAAAGCAAAGAGGGTCGCATAAGACATAACCTCGCCGGTAAAAGAACCAACTTTAGTGCACGAGCCGTCATCAGTCCAGACCCTAAACTTGAGATCAATGAAGTCGGCGTACCTAAAGTGATTGCCATGAAGCTCACGGTTCCTGAACGAGTCACTGAATGGAATATGGACTACTTAAAAGAATTCATCAAACGCGGCGCCAAAGAATACCCAGGCTCTAACTATATTATACGACCAGATGGACGACGCAAGAAGGTTACCGATGAAACGAAGGAACAACTCCTCGAAGAAATTCAGCCTGGCTTTGTTGTTGAACGCCACTTAATGGATGGAGACATTGCCTTATTCAACCGACAACCCTCCCTGCACCGAATGAGCATGATGTGCCATCGCGTAAAGGTATTACCTGGATTGACCTTACGATTAAACCCCACGGTTTGTGAACCTTACAACGCAGACTTCGATGGAGATGAAATGAACCTCCACGTTCTTCAGACCGAAGAATCCCGAGCTGAAGCCGAATTACTCATGGAAGTACAAACCCAGATCATTAGTCCTAGATACGGATTGAATATCATTGCCTGCCTGCAAGACGGAATTTCCGGAAACTACCTACTCACCAAATATATGACCCTACCTCGCAGCGAAGCGATTGACTTACTTGCCGCCGTTGGAGTTATGGACTTTAGCAAGCTTCCTTCCGGAGACTTCCTCAATGGCAAAGACCTTTTCTCCTGCATCCTTCCTGAAGACTTCAATTTCATTGGCTACAGCAAGAGCTATAAAAAGGGAAGCACCGACCCCGAGGATAATGTACGCATTGAAAAGGGAAGGCTGATTTCCGGCGTACTCGATAGCGCTAACCTCGGAGCAGGCAGCGGTTTACTCTTAAGAAACATCCACCAAAAATACGGCAAAAACATTACGGCTAAAATCCTAGGCATCATCACCAATCTAGGAGCTGAAGTGAACAGCCGATACGGATTTACTGCTAAACTATCTGACATTGACTTAAGCCCTGAATCCAAACAAGAAATCGAAAACCTCATCATTGAAGCCGAAAAGGATGTTTTAACCCTCGTTGCCCAATACAAACAAAGCGGATTAGAATTGATTCCTGGGCGAAGCCTTGAAGAAACCCTTGAATTACGAATCCTTGAACGACTCAACAAAGCACGAAACGACACGGGACGCATTGTCCGAGAGCGAATTGACCATCAAGCCCACATGAGCATTATGGTCGAAAGCGGTGCAAGAGGTAATATCATCCAACTCGCTCAAATGGCCGCCTGCGTAGGACAACAAGCTCTACGCGGACGACGCATCGACAAGGGATATGCTGAACGAACACTCAGTAGCTTTAAACGAAATGACCTCTCTCCCGCTGCACATGGCTTTATTCGCAATGGATTCAAAAAGGGATTCCAACCCCACGAAATGTTCTTTATGAGCATGACTGGGCGAGACAGCCTCATGGATACTGCCTTGCGTACACCTAAATCTGGTTATTTATACCGAAGACTCAGCAATGCCATGCAAGATTTAAAAGTCGAATACGACTTCACTGTACGAGACGCCAGCAAAAAGATCGTCCAATTCCATTATGGAGAAGACGGCGTTGATGTCAGCAAGAGCGAAGCCGGCAAACTCAATGTCAAACGTGTCATCCAAGAAACCCTAGGTGAGACTTCATGAAAATATTCGAAGAATACCAAAATAAGATCCCCCAGAAAATCCTGGATGAACTCAAAGAAGCCCTTCCTAGCGGCTGCGCAGAAGCCAAAGTCAAAAAGTGCATTGAAGCCGTGTATCAAGAATACTTAAAAATCTTGGTTGAGCCGGGCGAAAGCGTGGGTATGATCACGGCCGAGAGTATTGGTGAACCCGGAACACAAATGACCTTAAACACCTTCCACTTTGCCGGCGTATCTGAAATGAACGTGACTACAGGCCTTCCTAGACTTATTGAAGTTCTTGACGGACGAAAAACCATTAGCAGCGAGATGATGGAAGTTCACCTTGTAAAACCCTATTCTGAAGGACAAGACATCAAAAAAATAGCTGAAGGCCTCAAGGAAACTCAGTTCAAAGAACTCATCAAGGAAATCAGCATCAACATCGTAGACGCTGAAATGACCATTGAACTGAATAAGAAAAAACTAGAAGACCTCAAACTCAAAGAAGAGGGTATTGTGAATGGCTTTAAAAAAACAGTCAAAGGATTTAACTTCAAACTCAATAAAGAAGGCACCTTGGGTGTTACGGTAAGCGGTGAACAAGACCTCAACCAATTGTACAAACTCAAAGAGAAAATCAAGGACGTCTATGTGCATGGGATTAAGGGCGTTCGACAAGTCCTTCCTGTCAAGCGCGGTGAAGAATACTTGATCATTACTGCTGGAACCAATCTTAAAGAAATCCTCAAATTACCTTTTGTGGACCCCACCAAGACGATCAGCAACAATATCTTTGAGATGGAAAAAACCTTTGGTATTGAAGTTGCACGACAATCCATCATCAATGAAATCTTAAAAGTCATCGACACCCAAGGCATTGATATTGACATTCGACATATCTTGCTTGTTGCCGACACCATGACCATGAGCGGTGAAGTTCTAGGCATTACCCGATACGGAGTCGTCAAAGAAAAACCATCTGTACTTGCCAGGGCTAGCTTCGAAACACCCATTAAGCATATCATTAACGCTACACTCATCGGAGAGGTCGATGAACTGAACTCCGTGATTGAAAACGTCATGCTAAACCAGCCGGTGCCTGTTGGAACAGGCCTACCTGGCCTCGTCACCAAAATCGGAAAAGGCCCTAAGATTGAAAAAGAAACGGAGGAAGCGAAATGATTGATTTTACCCAACTCATCAACAGCAAAAAAGCAACGATTGGCACCCAAAAAACGCTCAAGGCACTTAAATTAGGAAAACTAGCTAAGGTTTATGTAACCGAAAACTGCCCTCCTCTTTTAAAACAAAACATCGAGCGACAAGCCCAAATCGCCAAAACAGAGCTTATACCCTTAGAAGTTCCCAACAATGAACTTGGAACCCTATGCAAAAAGCCCTTCTCCATCAATCTTTTGGGTCAACTTCGGTAAACCATGGCTATTAAGTATGACACTCAACTCATTCAAATGCGTGCGCTCTTTGAGAAGGTTAGCGGCGCTGAAACCAAGGATTGCTTCCAATTTCCGGATCGCCTCCTCATCGTTGTCAATGCCGGCCAAATGGGAAAGGCGTTGGGGAAGCACAAGAACAATCCTCGTCAATTAGAGCAAATGCTTAAAAAGAAGGTGCAAATCGTAGAGTATGCCGACACCTTGATTGGCTTTGTTCGCAGCCTCTTGCAGCCGTTGCAAGTGGATGAAATCACTGAAAACAACGGAGAAGTCCTCATTAAGGTCAAAGATGCCAAAACCAAAGGGTATATCATTGGGATCCGAGCACAAAACTTAAAAAGGCTCGAAGAAACCGTAAAACAGTATTACCCCATCACCAAGATTCAAGTCAAATAAAGGTCAAAAAAACATGGGAAAAAAATCAAACGGACTCAACTCAGCCAAACGCTTACGTGCGAGACGCAAACGCAGTAAATGGATGTATAAATGGTACGTTAAGAAAACCAATAATTTAAAGGCCAAATCAGACCCCTTAGAAGGTGCTTCACAAGCTAAAGGCATTGTGCTAGAAAAAGTACAGCGAGAAGCCAAACAACCCAACTCAGCCATGCGAAAATGCGTGCGAGTCCAACTGGTTAAGAACGGAAAACAAGTCACCGCCTTCTTACCGGGAGATGGCGCCACCAAGATGGTGGACGAACACGATGAAGTCATGATTGAATGCATCGGTGGAAAGATGGGACGTTCCAAAGGAGATATTCCTGGCGTTCGATGGCAAGTCATCAAAGTCAATGATCAATCCTTGAATGCTTTGTTGTTTGGAAAATTGGAAAAGGCGAGGAAGTAATTATTTCTTTTATTGTTTTATTACAACAAAGCAAACTTTTTAATATACGATACTCTTTTGAAAAGTGATATGGATACACTGACTGTTATTTTGTTCATTGGAGTATGGGTGTTCCTCTACATCATTTACCAAAAACTCCAAACGCCATCAGGATCGGCTCTGGGGGATACTACCCAGATTGGAGTGCAATTGGCTGAATTGAAAGGTCAACTGAAATTGATTGATGAGAAGCGTGCCTTGGACAAGAAACACGAGGATGAGTTGAGGAAAAAAGATGAAGAAGCTCAGAAACAGTTTATAGAGGGCACTGGAAAAACTTTGAAGGTGAATACAGATCAGATCACTGTGATGCACAAAAGCATAGCGGATTTTCAACGTACTATTCAGGGAACAAAACGCCGTGGACAGGTTGGTGAACAAGCACTAAAGGAAACTCTCAAAGCCGCTCTTCAATCTAATAGGGTTGAGAAAAACCTGCGGGTAGATGGAAAAACTGTTGAGTATGCTTGGAAATTATCCAATGGAAAATATATTCCTATTGACGCGAAACTCCCAGAAGTTGACAATCTCGTTCAAGAATTTGATGCTGCTGAGGAAGATTCTGATAGGAAAAAGATAGGAAAGCAAATTGTGGTGAAAATAGAGAAAGAAATCACCAACATCAAAAAGTATCAGAATACATCGAAAACTGTTGACAAATGTGTTCTGGTTATTCCTGATGGTGTGCTTGAGATGTTCCCAGAGCTTATTGATGAGGGGTTATCCAATAATGTCGTGATTTGCGGTTTTGAAACTGTATACATACATCTATTTATTCTCATGAAGGAATATGAACTCATCGCTGAAAAAGGCGATGTGGGGGCATACAAAAAGATTGTTGAACAATACCAGCATTTACTCAAGCAAATACAAGATAAGACTGACAGTATAGATCGCGGCGTCAAGACAATAAGCAATGCCAACGATGAAATAAAGGACTCAGTAAAGAAAGGGAATCATCTCTAAAATGGGATGATTATCTTATCATAGTGATTTCTTAGCTATCTTGCCTAACAGAATAGTGAGCTCGTCCTCAAACTCCGATGATATATCTTTCGCGTTGCTACGGGCATGAGCCACCTCATGTAACAAAACACCAGCATATCCGTCCAAATTCTTGAGTTGGTCTCTCTTAATAATGATGCGATTATTTTCTGGCTCCCATAGCCCTGCTGCTTCTTGGTAACTGTACGCTTCCGTTCGCATAGTTTCTGAGATAAGAATTTCTTTGACGTTCTTGGGTTTTCCACCAACGAGGTCGAGAATGGCTTGTGTTCTTGCAAACACTTCATGTTCCTGCTTTGTAAGGTTTTTTTCTTTAACAAATTTGAACTCAAAACTTTTGTTCCATTCGCTTGCATATTCACTGAGGTCTCGAATGGGTTTGCCTTCGAGGTCATTGAGTCCGTGAATTTTTTCCTTTACATTATCTGGAACAGTAACAATTTTGTAACCATCTTTTTTAGCTCTATCAACCATCTCTTTAGCGTCGAAGAGTTCTGATGGTGTGAGAAAGAGAACTTTTTCTGTTGCGTTAAGCAATTTACACGCATGGACTGACACATCGATCCAGTCAAGCTCGTCATGCAACTCCCCTGCCTCGAATTTTTTGAGGTCGTCTACAAGTAACTCCGCAACGCGCTTCTCCCTACATTCCAGAAGAATATCTTTCACGCGACCTGCGTATGCCGTACGCCCAACATTTGTACGCTCTCGATTGAGCGCCTTTTTGATGCTTTTTGTTACCGATGTGATGTTATATGAGAACAGAAAATTCTCTTCTTCGGCTACTCGCAGTCCTGTGATATATATCCGCGCTATTTTTGATTTTCCTTTGTCGAGAACCTGACCGTATTCTGTTGCCTCCAACAATTTCTCTTCTGAGAACTTGAGAAAGAATTCCTTCGCAAGATTCATATCCTCATCTTTAATCCCTTCAAAAACGAATTCTGTTCCTACGAATTTTGAATCTGCAGAGTCATCGATGAGCGCATGTAATGTCGTGATACTCTCGAAGCCATGCTTGGACTCTTTGCCAAGCGTAATACCACAGTATTTGGACTTGATGATCACCTTGACTTTGTTCCGATCAAAAGTGGCAAAAGCATCTTTAAGCCCGACTCCGAACTTGCCGATAACCTGATCTGGATGAGCTTGCTTTTCCTTGTCCTCATTTTGGGTGAGGTGGTTTTGTCTCAAGCCTCTACCAAAGTCCCGGATGTGCCATTTTTCAGCCTTTTCTTTGAGAATCTCTATGTCCTTAGTATTTGTCAGTGCTTGCTCATCTAAGGCGTTGGCAATGACCTCTCGAAGGGCATGATGAACTCCCCAGTCTTCCAACACCTTCTCGATGTTAAGGTCGAACTTCTTCATGTTACACAAAGAGCAGTTCTCAATTTATAAATAGAATACCTTCAATAAGAGCAAGAAAAGCTAATCTTAGGAAACCGGAAGTGGATGTGACACCCCCCATGACCAAATTGTGGTCTTTAAACTAGTCAATTTAGAAACCTTGACTACACAAGACTTTGAAGCATTGGTGAGAACTTAGACCTTTTTTATCTTTGCCACAAAGAAGCCTTCTGTGTCGTTGTCATGGGGGAAGATGCGCAAGCATTTCTTGACTTCAGAGTTGTAGGTTTCTCCCATGAACTCCATGACGGGAGGGCTGCGCTTGATGGGAAGATCAAAGGCTTCTAATTGAGCGTCAG
>JBBSWA010000071.1:0-23268 GCA_038046485.1 Nanobdellota archaeon | reverse complement strand
AAGCAGGAATTTTGCCTGATTTTTAAAGTGTGAACCAATTACGGGCTTGAACACTTGGAAAGATAATGGAAAGTTTTATAAAAGCAGAAGAGTAAGGTTTAATCGACGAGAAAAACCATGAAGCGAAAGGTTTATAATACCTTAATATATACTTTCGTAAATAAAGGAAAGAAAGTACATTAAAAAAGATATAGGTTAGAGAGGGGTAAACCATGGATATAAATAAAGTGGTTCGTACAAAAAAGATTTTCAACGTCTTCTTTCGAGAAAAACCCGCCTTGATGATGGTTCATTTACTCAATAAAACTTCAGACATCTATGCTTCTTCATTAGCAAAAACAGTAGATTGCACATACAGCCATGTAGTAAAGATTCTACAAGAAATGAGTAAGGCCAATCTTGTTTCATTTGATAAACAAGGCCGATTGAAAGTACTAACCCTAACCAAAAAGGGTCAAGAAATGGCCCAGCACATTGAAAAGATTAAGAACTTGTTATAAGGTTAAGGTATAGGTTTCTGGATAAAAATTAACTAAGACCAAAAATATAAAACGCAGAATAAACTCATAGTTTGAATCGTTTGATTTCAAGCTTACCCATTTGAACTTTCACTTCATATTCATCTTCAGGGCTAAATCGAGTAAGTTTGGTAATGACTTCAGGTAAGAGAATACGTGCACCTCGAAAGTCAAGGTTACTGATGAATTCTTGAGGGGCCTTGCTATCAATGGTTTTGAGAAGACTTTGGGTGTCTTTTTGTTTTAGACGATCCATTCGTTCTTGAGTACGTTGAGATAAAAATTTAGCAAGCGTATTGGATAAATCCGTCTTGGTAACTTTGCTAATGCCCCCTAAACCGGGGCTGATATTTACTTCAATGACAAAAGGACCCTTATGGCTTTCAAGCATGTCAACTGCCGAGATCTCCGCCCCAGAAGCTTTGGAAGCCTTAATGGCCAACTGTTCGATCGCAGAATCTAGAATAACGGGCTCAACTTTTCCGCCTAAATGCCAATTGCTTCGTTTTTCATTTCCCCCGGAGCGATAACGTACCGATGCAGCTACACGATCTCCCATGACCAAACCTCTGAGATGAGTGCCTCCGGATTTTTCATCTCCTGTGTCAATAAATTCTTGGATAATGAAGGGCTGTTTAAGTGCAGTAAGAGCATCCAAAATGCTGCTCGCAGAAGCAAAGGTGTCTGCAACCATAACACCCTTTCCTTGAGTACCTTGAGGAAATTTCATGATAACCGGATAAGTAACATTTTTAAGGATTTCTCGGGCAGCCTCCACCGTCGCAGCAAGATAGGTTTTAGGCATGGGAATTTGATTACGCGCAAAAGCAAGTTGAGTGAGAAACTTATCATGTGCAATGGAGAAAGCTTCTTCACGAAGAGGCATGTAACACCTTTCGTATCGAAGGCTGGTAAGGGCTTGCAGAATACTAGCATATCGAAAGCTTCCTTTTGCATAGATGCAATCATACTCAGCAAGAGGTTTTCCTTCATAGAGAACTTCAGCTTTGTTTCCAGAGAAATGAACTTCGATGTGTTTTAGGCTTAGATGATCCACTTGAGAGAAATACTTTTTCATGGCTTCTGCCGTCAATTTGCTGCTTTCACTTCCAAGACTAATGAGGGCGGCTTTCATTCTTGATCTCCTCTGGGGCGACGTAGGGATGGATCGATAAAGTATCCGCATTTGAGAATGTTTTCTCCGATAAGAACTTTGTAGCGCATATGACCCCGGTCAGCAAGGGTGAATTTAGCTCTGAATTTTTTCCCTCCCAGACTGATATCGGCATCCACAACCGGACGCAACTTGTTGCCATGTGCACTTTTAACGATACGGCTTTCAATAACGGGTCCTAGTTTAAGATTAAGGGCTAAATTGAGGTCAATCGAGCTTTTAGAGGCTCCGGTATCGATCTTAGCGAGGATAGGCTGTTCAGTATCATGCCCAAAAATAGTGATTTTTTCAGTTAGTCCTAGAACGATTTTCTTCACATCCCTCCCAAAAGGGTACTTGTTTTTAAGCTTTATGGTCGTCTTTGTCCTCTTGAATGGGTTTCATCGTTGGGAAGAAGATAATGTCTCGGATACTCCAGCAATTAGTAAAGAGCATAACCAACCGATCAATGCCAATGCCAATTCCTCCTAACGTGGGCATGCCATATTCTAAGGCAATAATAAAGTCTTCATCCATGGGGTGGGCTTCTTCTTTACCTGAACGCATGGCAGCTTGTTCAGATTCAAAGCGCTCACGCTGAGCAATAGGGTCAGTGATCTCACTCCAACCATCTCCAATCTCTTTACCGCCAACATAACATTCAAAGCGCTCAACATATCTAGGATCATCCCTGTGGGCCTTGCTAAGGGGAGAAACTTCTTTAGGGTAATCAATAATCCATGTGGGACTTTCCAATTGGGGGCCAATGAGTTTATCAAAAACCTCGAAGATAAGATTTCCCTTACTCGGACTTCCTCGAGTGTCAATTTTTTTTTCTTCGCAAAAGTTTTTAAGTTCTTTCTCGGACATTTTTTCTACATCCAACTCCAAATACTGCTGAAGAGCATCCACCATGCGAATGCGGGGGAACTTAGGTCCAAGATCAACTTCTTTGTCATGAACAGGAATTTTTGTTCCACCATAAATATGGTTGGCAATATACCTGTACATATCTTCAGCACGGTCCATCATGACATGGTAGTCTGCATAAGCTTCATACCATTCAATCATTGTGAATTCAGGGTTATGAGTCTGATCAACACCTTCATTTCTGAAATTGCGGGCAATTTCATATATCCTCTCAAACCCACCAACAACCAGTCTCTTTAAGTAAAGCTCGGGAGCTACGCGCAAGTACATGGGCATATTGTAGGCATTGATGTGAGTCGTAAATGGTTTTGCATTCGTTCCACCATAAAGAACTTGCAAGACAGGAGTCTCAACTTCTAGGAATCCGTGTGAATTGAGAAACTGACGTACACAATCAATGATTTTGGTGCGTTTAATGAAGCGTTCCTTAACTTCAGGGTTCACAATGAGATCAAGATAGCGTTGTCGGTAACGTAGTTCTTTATCTTGTAAACCATGGTATTTTTCAGGCAAGGGTAAGATGCTCTTGCAGAGAACCGTGAGTTTGTTGGCAAAGACAGTAATTTCTCCTGTTTTTGTTTTTAAGACGATTCCTTCAACACCAATCCAGTCTCCAGCATCCAGAAGTTTTAGAACCTCGTATTGGTCAAGACCCATTTGGTCTTCTCGGAAGTAGAGTTGAATTTTGCCACTTTGGTCTTGAAGGCTTGCAAAGGTAGCCTTTCCCATCCGCCGAAAAATCAAGACGCGCCCAGCTACAGAGACGTTGTCCTCTGTTTTTTCTTCATTTTTTAGGTGGGTATATTTAGATTGAACCTCACTGGCATGATGAGATTTATGATAATTATAGGGATAGGGATTAATACCTCGTTTTTTGAGTTCTTCAAGTTTCTTGAGGCGTTCTTCCACAAGTAAGTTTTTCTCTTCCATAAGGATATGTACCTCAAGATGGTTTATAAAACTTATGTGCAGAACTAAGCCAATTTCAATCTGGAAAGGAGTGCATCGAGTTTTCCTTCTGCATCTGGCCCAATGCCTAAGCAAGTGATCGTGCCGGGCTCAACAACCGTATGGCCTGCATCGGTAATCAATGCTGTAATGAGTCCTGCATCCCGGGCTCGCTTCTCATACAATTTCAACTCAGCAAGATCATTAACTTTGAGGACAATCTTTCCTTGACCGGCCTGCCCCCAGCTTTCTACTTTATCCTTGGAGCTGTTCGCAACTGCTTGTACGGCAGCATGCGCCACTTGCGCAGCCATCTTCCCTTTGGGTAGCTTCAAGTCAGCTCGAACGAGAATAGCTTGTTTGTAGGTCATTACCTTTTCCGAGCCACTCTAAGTTTATATGTTTTTGCTCGATTCCTCACTGCTAAACGCAAAGATTTTTAAGGATGGCAAAACCCGTTTTTAACATGCGGGGGTGGCAGAGCCTGGTCAATCGAAGTCGAAGATGAGATTTGTTCAGAAATCTCCGATTTCAGACAAAATGCGCAGGACTTAAGACACTTAAGTGCTGAGGCGTAAGCCTGTGACGTAAGTCATCCTGTCCCTTAGTGGGTCCGAGGGTTCAAATCCCTTCCCCCGCACTTTTTTTAGTAAGTTATTTAAATCTTATATCCTAAGAAGAAGTATGTCCTTAAATTCTTTACAAACCATACTCGATCTCGCGATAGCCAACCTAACGCCGATAGATAGTGAGCAAATAAGGTTAGTAAGAGAAACAGATCGGTTTTATGCTATAACACAAAATGCGAATGCCCCAACCCAAGCAAAAAAAGAGGCAAGTGATAAAATATCAGAGATTAATGGGCAAATTAGAATTTTAAGTGAGAAGCGTTTAGTCATATTTGAAGAACTTAAATCTAAGTTTACAAGCCAATTGAATGTAATAATAACCAACGAAACAAAATTCAGTAGAGAATATGGTTTGAAAGGGTAACACGGTAACGAATGGGAAGTCTCCCACAGTTTTATTTAAGGCACTTTTTTAGCGCAGCTACATCGATTTGATGATGTTTCCCGCGCAGCAATTTCTTATAAGAAATAAGGTATTTAGGAAGAATAACAGGAAGAAGAAACCGGTCTATTTTTTTCCAGCACGCCTCAGAAAGTCTACCTGGATATTTAGTCCATTTCTTTTTCTTTCGGTCAAGAACTTTCATGCGATCATGCCCGCAAAGGTCAATCTGTTACCCCCGATAATGAAGCTCAAGCAGATAGAGATCAAATCCGTATCCAACAAAGTGTCTTGGCCCATCAGTGATATAGTTGGAAACAAGAGGGGCTAAAACATCAATAGCCTTATCGGGGAGGTCAATATCGATGTCTTTCAAGAGACGATCAGCCCCATATATTTTTGCAGCAAAGCCACCTGTAATCTGGAAAGGAATTTTCTTATAGCGAAGTAATCTCACGATAAAGGAGAGCGCCTGTTTTTGACTCTTTTTTAGCTTTTCCATAAAAGTAAACGCTTCGAAAAGGTATATAAATTTTCTCTCGACGAACGAAGAAAAACATAAATAGAGGGGGCATTCTACACCTGGTATGAAGCAAGCCACCTTATGTTTCTTAGTAAAAGGCAAGCAAGTCCTTTTAGGCATGAAAAAGCGGGGTTTTGGCGAGGGTAAGTTCAATGGATTTGGTGGTAAACCCCAACCCGACGAAAGTTTAGAGGATGCAGCACTCCGAGAATTATTTGAAGAATCGGGTGTGAAAGGCTCTAAAAAGCACCTGGAAAAAAGGGGGGCTCTATCGTTTTTCTTCTCTCAAAAACCGGAGTGGAATCAGCAGGTTCATGTATTTGTATTAAAAGAATGGGAAGGAAACCCAGAAGAGACAGAAGAAATGGCTCCAGAATGGTTCCACCACGAAAAGATTCCCTTTGAGAGGATGTGGCAGGATGATCAGCATTGGCTTCCTAGGGTGTTAAATGGAGAAAAGCTAGAGGCTGAGTTCACTTTTGGCAAAGACAATGAATCCATTATAAAACAGCAAATATCAGAAGTAAATCAGTTAAGATAAATATTCCTCAATAATCTTCTTCGTATCTTCAATCGTAACCTTACGCAGGATCTTCCCGTCCGGATAGATCGCAATCGTAGGTCCAAAGGCACAGTGTCCCAGGCATTTCGTCTTGGTCACATTGTACTTCCCCACAAGCCCATTTAAATTGATATGGTCACGTAAAAGCCGTAGAATCTCTTCACTGCCTCGTTTACCGCAGCTATCTCCTTCTTCTCGTTCATTGATGCACACAAAGATGTGGCGTTCGTATTTTTGGAGGATTTCTTCCATGGTCTAATACTCCTGTATGCTCGAATCGTATTTCTTCCAAGCAAGAATCCCCCCCGCAAGGTTACTGGCCTTGTAGCCTTTCTGGATTAAGAATTCACACGCTTGACCGCTTCGTCCACCCGTTCGGCAGTAAACCACGTAGCGTTCCTTCTTATCCAGTTCTTTATAGCGCTTCTCCAGTTCAGGTAAAGGGATCTGAGTGTAGTTCAAAATCATCCCATACTGAAGTTCGTCTGGGTTTCGTACATCCAAAATTTTTATCTTAGTTTTAGAATCCAGTTTCTTCTTGAGATCGTCGACAGATAAGCTAGGAACCACCATAAAAAGAGTAAATCACCTCTATTTTTAAGGCTGTGGTTTAAGGATAAAATACAAGCTTAAACCCTTGTTATAAGCACTTATACGGCTTTAAATGCGTGTTTTCACTGTATGAGAGATAAGTTTATAAAGATGGCTTACAAGAATGAGCTTATAGCGCTTTAGGCGCAATAGGTGATATGCATGGAAGGCTATTGTGTGAAATGTAAAGCAAAAAGAGAGATTAAGAACGGTAAAGAGAGTAAAAACGCAAAAGGTCGTAGAATGATGAAAGGCGATTGTCCCACGTGTGGAACCATTGTCTGCCGCATCTTACCTAACCTTCCTAAATAAAGCTATTTAGGCTTTATATTTTTATTCTTCTTTTTAGTTATTTTTATCTTGTTGTTCTTGGCTTTATGAAGTTAATTTAGGAGCTTATCTTAACAGGTATAAGGGTTAAGCCTAGATAAAAATGAGATAAGATTTTAACAAATCTAAGGGTCATATTAGATGCAATAAGAATTAAAAAATTACTCTTGAGGAGGCTCTTCTTCTAAAGGAAGAGATTTAGCTTCAACAGGGAGTTGGAAATCCACTTCCGTAGGCTGTGCATAAGCTGTAGCTTCAAGGGTATTTTGAAAAGCACTGGTTTGAGTGTGGCTATAGAGTAAAACCCCATTTTTGTCGTAGCAATAAATGGTTTCTCCCTTTTCTTGTGTTTGAGGGTCTTGAAAACTTAACTTAAAGCACTGGGTATTCATGTCTAAGAAGGTTTTTTGCCCAGCATCTTGAACATCTAGTTTTTCAAGGTCATCTTGGATGGACTGTTGAATTTGAGGAGAAGCATCTTCTTCAGATTTGGGCAGCACATAGCATGTCCACTCACCTTTCTCAGTTTGACAAGCATAGTAAACCCCATTTAGAACATAGTTCGCCGTAGTGATGGACTCGCTTCCCATAGTGGTTTGAAGGACAAAGTCTTTACCGCGGATGGCCACAGTTTGAGTGCCAGAAAAACGTTGGGTTTGATCCTTATCTTGGATCGTAGTTTGAAGGGTATAGCTTACTTTAGAAGTAGGCGGATTTTGTAGGTACGCACGGAACTGTTCTTTAAGAGGATTATCAGAAAGAGTAGAAGAAGCTTCAGAAGAGGCGCCAGTTTCCACAGGAGTATCTGAGTTCACGCCAAGTGTTGAACCACGAACAGAACGTACTTGTCGATAACTAGTATCTGAAGATTGACAAGCTGCAATGAGCAAGACAACTAGCAAGAGACTTGTAAGAAAAACCTTGTTCATATCGAACTTAAGAATAGGAAGGGTTTTTTAATGTATCGTTCTTCTTCCTTCTTTGAGGCTTATTTTAGCAAGGACCATATCATGCATACGTTGTAAAAAGGCATGTTTGTCTTCCATTTTCATAATGTCCGAATAACCAAGGGCAATGATGTTAAAGGCAAAGGGACTAGGTAGGTCAGTGTGTATTTCTTCGAGATGGATACTGCCCATTTCAATACCTCGAAGAATTTCCTGGGAGTGTTTGATGTCCATCAAGTCTTCAAGCACTTCTCGTCGTGCTTCGTGAAGGATGATAAAGCTCTCACTGATACGACGCACCGCACTAATCAAAAGTCGGCTGCTCATTTGTTGTCTTCCCACACTTTTGGTGTGCCCATAGTAAGAACGCAGGATCATAAGGGCTCTTGCCGCACAATGTCTAAACCTGCGATTCAAAACTTCCGTCTTCTCAAGAGCGTGTTGCATGAGTTTGGGTAAATCCTCGCTTTTGAGCAGTTCAAAGGCTCGCGAAGCTTGAAGACCTTTGGTGGTGAGGACATAAAATCCATTATCCGTAATGCCGATTTCAGCATCGCGGTTTTGGATTTTCCCAATAACAAAACCGATCGCTCGACTAAGAACATCATTGACTCTACGTCCATAAAGGGTATGAAAGATGAGGTATTTGCGGCTCTCTTCCGTATAGTGTTCAATGACAATCTGGCTGGGGGTGCTGATCTGAGCATAATGATATTGCGCATAGAAATATTCGTAGATACTATTCGCACTGTTATGGTCGACATATAAATGGTTGTGGATGAATTGCACGGTCTCTTCTTTATTGGAGCTTTCAAGGTGATGTTTCATGAGATCTCTAAACTTTAGAATTTCAAGGGCAAGATCATAGTTAAGTGGCAGCATCTCGCTATACCAGCTAGGAACAGTAGGAGAACGATTGACACTTGCTTTGACATTAGCGGTCATACCTTGGGCGTATTGGAATTCATAGGTTTCTCCACCCAGGACAAAAACATCCCCACGTTTCAATCGCTCAAGGAACGGCTCGGCAATGAATCCGATGAGTTGATTTCCTAATTTTACTTTGACGCTGGTTTCATCAGGAATCGTTCCAACATTGGTCATGAAAATAACGCGGGTCATTTTGCCACGCTTACCCAGCATCTTGGTTAGGGGATCGTACCAGATCTTGGCATAAACATGTCGATCTTCAAGAGCACTAAAGCTTCCGGCAAGGTATTGGATGATTTCATCATAGTCTTTGCGAGTAAGCTTTCGATAGGTGTAGCTCTTCTTGATAAGAGAATAGAGTTCATCCACATGAATCGGCTCTTCAATAGCAATGCCGAGCATCTGCTGGGCAAGAACATCCAAACAGTTTTGAGGGATATCAATGCGATCAATCTTTTTTTCAAGTGCCGCTTTGAGGAGTACGGCACATTCAACCAAGTCATCCCGATCTGTAACAATGATGCGTCCTTTGGCTTCTTCATGCAGTTTGTGTCCGCTTCTTCCAATGCGTTGTAAAGCTCGGGCAACAGATTTGGGACTGCCAAGTAAAATAACCAAGTCAATGTAACCAATGTCAATTCCTAATTCAAGGCTGGTGCTGCAAACAACTGCCCGCAGTTTGCCTTCTTTGAGGCGATTTTCTAAGTTAACGCGCGATTCTTTGCTAAGGCTTCCATGGTGAGCGCCAATCATGCTAGTGGACTGTCCTTCTTCATCGCCAATGTATTTGTAATGCTTAGGAAATCGTTCTTTGAGATGATGAACCACCCGTTCAGTCGCAGATCGCGTGTTGGTAAAGATGAGGGTAGTGCGGTGTTTTTGGATGAGTTCATCCATGAGTTCATACGTAGCACTGTGAATCAATTGGTGGCTGCTTTTAACGAGGTTTTCAACAGGACTTAAGACTTTAAGGTCGAGTTTTTTGAGGTATTGCACATCCACAATCTTACAAGGACGATACTGGTCTTGACTGGGATCTTCAAGGCCAACTAGGAATTGAGCAACCTCTTCCAAGGGAGCTACCGTAGCAGAAAGGCCGATGCGCGTAAAAGGAGTCATTCGTTGAAGACGCTCCAAACTTAAGGAAAGGTGAGCGCCTCGTTTGCTGCCCGCAAGGCTGTGAATTTCGTCTACAATAACCCATTGTACATCCCGCAATTTCTCTCTAAATTTAGGAGCAGTAAGAACAATCGCTAAGCTTTCGGGAGTGGTAATCAAAATGTGTGGAGGGTGCTTGAGCATCTTGCTTTTTTCAGAGGCGGTAGTATCCCCTGTGCGCACCATAGCGCGAATGCCTAGTTTCTTGCCATGCGCTTCTTCCAATGCAGCTAGAGGTCCTTGGAGGTTTACTTCAATGTCACGTGAAAGAGCTTTAAGGGGACTGATGTAAATACAATAAGTTTTATCTTCTAAATGCCCGGAAATAGCTAAGCCTACCAGTTCATTGAGGATCGCACCAAAAGCACAAAGGGTCTTTCCAGAACCTGTAGGACTGCTAACCAAGGTGTTGATGCGGCTATGCACATTATAGATTGCATACCGCTGAGGGGGGCTAAATTCTTTAAAGGTGGTAAAGAACCAGTTTTTGAAAAGAGGATGGAGTATCTTAATCGTGAGTTCATCCGGATGGGGTTCTTGCATGAATTCGATCATGGAGTATAAAAAAGAGGAATCGGTTGGAGTAAAAGGATAGTTTATGACGACAAGGTACATTTAAATACTTTGCCGGTCTCTGTCCAGTGAAGGATTCTAAAGGAAACAGATAAACTAGAATCCAAATAAGGTCGAACGCAAAGCTTTATAAAACATAAATACTTGGCAACATTGGAGAGGTGTATCATGAAAATGTGGATGGGCTGTATGCTCTTGATTCTGTTAGTACAAATAGTAGCAGTAGCTGCCTCAGATACACCCATTAGCTTTTATGATCCCACAACTAGGCAAAACAGGCCGATATGGTGGATTCAAGCAAACGCACCTTCCCTGTTTTATTCTACAAATCATGTGGAAGAGATTTCAAAAAGTCCCTTGTTTGTAAAAGCAAATGAGGGAAAGCTGGAGACCATACAATCCGTAGTCAATAGGCAAAATGGAAAGGGTTATTCGTTATCCGATGTTCGCCGCTTGCAAGGATTAAACGTAATTGAAAAAGGCGAAAAAACGTATGCAGGTGAAACACAAAACCCTGATTTTTCAACCTCTTCGGCCGTAGTGGGAATGGCCGGTAAACAATTTAGTTGGGATACGGCTCGAGGAACAGGAGTAAAGTATCGAACCCCTGTTGGTCTTGTAGGCTTTTTAACAACGGTTTTTTCAGAGTCAAAGAATGAGCGGTATCGTGTGCGTTCTACGTATTACTTGAAAGAAGATTCAAAAGAAGGGGGGGAACAAAAATGAAATTAATCGTCTGCCTGGTTTTATTCTTAATGATCCTCACAATGACTTCTGCATATTACCTAAACCCTTACTTGGGGAATTCCGAATCAAGTTCAACAGTAGATCGCAGTTTAGGGACTCAAGGAGGATTTACACGAGTATTAGCAAACCGCAATGGGTTAACAAATCAGATCAATCAGAAGTATACTCGTAAGTCAATTCAAAGTTACACCCCCTATTCTGCAAATGAATTAGCAACCATTCGTAAGTCTGTAAATCAAAATCAGTATTTCTTAGTGCAAAATGAGGTGAACGCATACCGAACACCCATTAGCTATGCAGATGAAACACTAAAGGAAAAATTAACCAAGGCGCTTGGAATTCGAGTCGTCTTTGATCCGGCAGTTGGGAAAAATGTTCTAATCCGAACCATTCCCACTCAAAAACTAGTGGAGTTATTGAATAATCCCCGGTCCCGTGTAGAAACCTTCCGAGGGAATGACATCAATGTGGATGCCGTAATGCAAAGCTTGGGATTGGGCAAGGGTGCCTTTGTTCCAAAGAGTCGAGACGATAATCTGAAGTATTAAGGGATCGAGTAAGAGAGTATATGCTCGATTATCCACTACATTTACGATAACAACATTTATAAACGTTCTTGGCCTCACAGGAAACTATGGCTGCCAAAGCCGATTCTAAACCCGAAGCATCTTCCAAGAAAGCCTCATCTATGGATGATTTAAAGGCTCTACAAGACCATTTGCCAGAAGATGCAAAGAAGAAGCTCGATGAAATTAAAACCAAGCTGGAATCATTTAAGGAGAAGGCATTAAAGAAGTTTGATGAGTATATCATGGGCATGAGTCTTCTTCCCCCTAGTAAGGAAGAGAAATTAAAGGATAAGGTGAATGTGCTCATCTTAATCGAGGATTCGGATTCTCAAAAAATGTCTAAGCTAGAGTTGCGCGACAAGCTGGTTTCAATCATGCAGGGTATGGCGGATGAAATCGATAAAAATCTCTTCATTGAAGTCCTTCTCTTAAGCGAGCTTTGGCAGTCGTGTTACGATGCTAAATACGATTGGCTGCAAATGATGGCTCTTTCTGCCCCAATTTATGATAAGGGGATGATGGCGGCAGTTAAAATTTCAGAGATTCATAAAAACATGGTGTTAAAGAAGTTTGAAAAGTATATTGTTTCGTATGTATTAGCAGGTTCATTGGTGCAGGGCCGAGCAACCAAGCAATCCGATATTGATGTGTTTATTGTAATTGATGACACCGATGTAAAGAAGATGACTCGAGCAGAATTAAAGGATAAGCTTCGCGCCATCATCATTGGGATGGGGTATGATGCAGGTAAGATGACCGGCATTGAGAACAAGTTGAACATTCAAGTGTATATCTTAACGGATTTCTGGGAGTACATCAAGGAAGCAAATCCGATTATTTTTACCTTCTTAAGAGATGGCATTCCTTTGTATGACCGAGGAATCTTCATGCCTTGGAAGCAATTGTTAAGGATGGGGCGCATCAAGCCCAGTCCAGAGTCCATTGACTTATTCATGCAATCGGGCGATCAAACCTTGCAGCGCATCAAGTATAAGATCAAAGAAATGGGTTTAGAAGATACATTTTGGGCGATCATCACACCAAGTCAAGCAGCCTTGATGTTGTATGGCATTCCACCCCCTACACCCAAAGAAACACCAGAGATCATGCGTGAAGTGTTTGTAAAAAAGACCAAACTATTAGAAGATAAATACATCAAGATTTTAGAGCGCAACATCCAAGTACGTAAGGATTTAGAACACGGAACAAAAAAGGAACTATCCGCAACGGAATTGGAAACCTTGATCAACGATGCAGATGATTACCTAAAGCGTTTAAAGAAGTTGTTCTCTCAGATTGAGAGCTTAAAAGAAGAAGAATCTGTTTTGCACACCTATGAAAGCATTGTAACCTTAATTCGGGATATCATGCGCCTGGAAGGAGTTGAGAAAGTTTCAGAAAGTGAATTGGTAAAAGTCTTTGAAGAAGGTGCGGTGAGTAAGGGACTCATTCCAGAAAAGTTCTTACGTATTCTAAAAGACATTGTAACAGCAAAGAAAGATTATGATGCAAAGAAGTTATCCAAAACAGACCTGAGTATTGTTCAAAAAAAATCCGCCGAACTCATTCGTTTCCTCGTCGAGTATGTTCAGCGTAAGCGCGGAAGAGAGTTAGAGCGAGCAAAAATTAGGGTAAAGCATGGGAATAAGTACGGAGAAATTCTATTATTGGATAAGTTAGCGTACATCATTCATGATGTGGATAGCGAGCAAAAAGAGATCTCGCTTGCTGACATCACTTCGGAAGGCTCCTTAGCAAATATAAGGACAAGCAATCTAGAAGAGATGGAAAAGGATCTTGCAAAAGTGGCCATTCCTCCAAAGGCGTTTATCAAGGAGAGCTTATTTGAAAAGTTAAAGGACATTTTTGGTAAAGATGTAGAAGTTTTAATCAATTATTAGTAAATGAAACCATTATCTTAAATTAAAAAGTTTTTTAAAGCGTTCTTGTTTCCTTGTTTTTAAGGTGATGAATTAATTTCTTCAATAAGGTGGGGGGCACATGAAAACAGGATATAAAGTGGTGGATGCCATGACAACTCGCCCCGTGATTGCAGAGGAGTTCATGAGCATTCAAGAGTGTGCGTGCCTTATGAAAAAACACGGGATCGGTAGCTTGCTCATTAAAGTAAAAGGAAAAGTAAAATCACTGGTTACAGAAAAGGATATTATCCATAAAGCGATCGTAAATGCCTTGGATGTGCGGCAAACGCCTATTAGTGAAATTGCCGATAAAATCAGAGTGACGATTTCTCCTAACAAGGATATTGTGGATGCATTAAACGTGATGAGAGAAAATGATGTGCGCCATTTACCTGTGATGGAAGAAAATAAGATAACTGGTTTTATCACAATGAAGGACATTCTAAAGATTGAACCTCAATTGTTTGAGTTGATTGCAGAGAAGTTTGAATTTAGAGAAGAAAGCCGTAAACCCATAAACCTAAGCAGCAAAGATGGTTTGTGTGAAAACTGTGGGGAATTTTCTGAAAACCTATCTGAATCTGAGGGAAATCGTTTTTGTGGTGAGTGCCATCCATCTCTCTAAAAGACAGGAATATTTAAATAGGTGTTTTTTAACTCATTTACTATGAGCGTACTAAAACCGGTTTCAAGCCCAGTTCCTAAGCACATTGGGCTGATTATGGATGGGAATCGGCGTTTTGCAAAGCGCTTGATGTTAAAGCCCTGGAAGGGCCATGAGTGGGGCAAAGAAAAGGTAATGAAAGTGTGTTCTTGGGCTAAAGAATTAGGGGTAGAAGAGCTTACATTTTATGCCTTCTCCATTCAGAATTTGAATCGTCCTAAGAAAGAGTTTGATTACCTGATGAAGGTCTGCAAGGAAGGCTTTAAAGAGTTACTCGAAAAAATAGATAAGAAGGACCGTTTAGCAAAAGACATGCAAATTCAGTTTATTGGGAGAATCCACTTGTTTCCCAAGGATATTCAAAGTTTGATGAAGGAAATAATGAAAAAAACAAGGGACAATAAAAAATACAAGATCAATTTTGCAATGGCCTATGGAGGACGTGAAGAGGTAATGGATGCGATTCTTAAGATTGCTAAAGAAGTAGCAAAGGGTAACTTAAAGGCTTCCGAGATCAATGAAGAGTTGTTTGCAAAGAACTTATATACCCCTGATGAGCCAGATTTAATCATCCGCACAGGGGGAGAGAAGCGAATATCCAATTTCTTGATTTGGCAGGGCAACTACGCTGAACTCATATTTATGGATAAGATGTGGCCTGAGTTTGAAAAAGAAGACCTAATTGCCTGTATTGAAGAATATGGAGAAAGGGAACGTAGATTTGGCCGCTAAAAAGATGAGATAATTAACCTATCGTGCGCGTTTAAAGCTGGTTAAGAATTCTTTATTTTTCTCTTCAAGACGATCAAGGGCTTTGGTAAGGGCCTTTTCAGTTTCATTTTCTTTGGTTTCAATGATGAGTTTGGGATTTCCGATTAAGGGATGGTTGATGGCATACGTGCTGATTTTAACGTCTTTATCTTGCCAAAGCTCATTTTTAAGCAAGTTGCAAAAAGTATGGTCTGCTCCTTTAAGTTCAAAAACCAGGCGCTTTTTGGTGTGCTCAAGGATGTTCAGTTCCATATTTAAAGGGCGTCCGTTTGGATTTATATAGTTATCGGCTGGATTTAAACCCTGAATGTTTAGGAGAAAACCTTATCCCACCAAGTAGATTCATTGGATCGTAAGCGTAGTTTAAGTTCACCGTGTACGGTACGATCATTAAAACTAAGAAGAGGGTCTTGAAAGTTTCCTTTGAGTTTCGCATCGATTAGCGCGCCTACTTCATAAGGTGTGGAGGGTTTGCAAAAGATCTTTTTTCCAGTAGGAACGCTGTTTCCTAAATCCCCCACAAGCTGGGTTTCTGTGCAAGAAATGGAACTTTTGTTAAGGGTTTCAATTGTAATGCTAAGGGCTTTGATGTCCATGCCATACATGTTGATGAGTTCAAGGTGAACGCCATCTGGAGCTAGAGTGGCTTCTCTGCAGCTAAACACCTTAGTGAAGACACATTTGTCATTGCCAAAGCGTCCAGTGTCATAAAAAAAATAGTACCCTAGGCCGATGAGGCTAATAAAAAAGACACCAAAAAAAAGAATGGTCGTGAACGAAGAGTCCCCTTGACCGCGTTTTGTCATTATTATTTCTCAACGCCACCAATGATGGTGCCTCGGACTTGGTG
The DNA here is from genome assembly GCA_038046485.1 of Nanobdellota archaeon. Lineage (GTDB taxonomy): Archaea > Nanobdellota > Nanobdellia > Woesearchaeales > SM23-78 > JBBSWA01. The sequence continues at coordinate 7,571 of JBBSWA010000071.1, read as the reverse complement.
GGAAACCGTTTCAGTGACTCGGATATAATTAACCGTAATTTCTGCTTTGGCTTTGGTAAGACCGCTTAAACCTGCACAGGGATAGTCAAGAAGACCTGTGCTTTCATCATTTTCAAGAGGACCAGAGATGACTTGTACAGAAGAGCAACTAAGAGGTTGTCGACCGCTCACATTAATACTCACTCCAGTAACGCCAACGCCAAATTTATTTTCAAGTTGAAGTTGGAATTTGTTGTTAACGCCATCTACTTTATACTGGGCACAATAAAAGCCAGGTGACATGGTGCATTTATCAGGTAGGAATCGATCCGGAGAGAGAATGCCAAAGTAAGCAAGGGCTGCAATGGCAGCTAGGACAACAATAATGGCCCAGCCATAGGTCATGAGAAATTCTAAGGCTGTTTGTCCTTTCTTGTTATACATAATAAAAATCCGGCTCTGCTGGTATTTAAACCTTTCTCTTAAAATGCATCCAGTCGTTGTTGGGAGGAAGATGTTCTTCCGACCTCAGCGCCCAAGCGCTGTTGAGTATTCATCTCCTGTAAGAGTTTACTTTGTTTAAGAAGGGAGGGATCAATCTTATAATGCTCAAGCATACGAATAGCGTATTGAATCATCTCTTCTTTCCCTGAAAGCATCAAAGGTTGTTTGCTAAGAGCTTTTCGAGTGGCTTCTCGACAGACCCATACTCCTAAAGGAGCAGTGTATTCTGGCGTGGTAAATCTTAAGGCCAGTACAGATGCTTTTCGTCGAAGCTGATCGAGTTTTTCTAAGATGCCATGCCGACAGGCATAATAGCCCCCAACAGTGCTGGAAGCGTAAGTCTTTCTTCCAAAGACACTCTCATAATCCGTCCATAGTTTAGGGTGGGGGTTGCCGTCTGCACTCATCTCAAAGAGTTCATAACTCCAAGGTCCTGGAAAGAAAAGCAACAGGTAGTAATTCCCTAGGTAACCCCCGTAATACGCTTGGTAGCCCATTTCAGGGTAATCTTGGAGGTTTTCAATCACCTGCTTACCAATAATATCATCAACAGCTGTAATGCTCCACCGTGTGGGTACGAGTTTCCGCTCGATCTTGACGCCTAAAGTACCTATGCTGAGCAGTTTCGTTAATTGCTGTTCATCAAATCCTTTCTGGTAAAGGTTTCCAATCGCTTCAGTTGCTTTGAGGTCAGTATCAGATACAACGTAGTCAATGGGTCTAGGAATCTTAGGATTCTCTAGGAATTGAGCTTTCTCCAGAGTTAAGGTAGGGCCATGCGGGGCCGCTTCTTGTTGATAGTTGATGCGATAAACAGGTTTCTTGTTCAATTTCACTTCGATATCCACCGGTTTCACAGCCATGCCAATTTCCTGGCTCATCTCCAAAAAACGTTGCGAAAAGCCCTTCACATGTACATGAAACGATGAATTGATCATTTCCTGTCTCAAGGAGATAATCTTAGGAATGTTGAAATTTTGCGCAGCCCATTCCCTTGGAGCATCGTGCTGTTCATATTGCTCAGTACTAAGAATACCAGCACGGATGTGCGGATAGCCATACCTTCCAACAAACACATTGGGGGTGGTGCCTTGGAATTCTTCCTTGCCTTCAATTTTGATCGTACGTCCGGAATACTTCGCAAGAATAGGGCAATTGGTTTTACCACACCGTGCAGGGTCTCCAACATCACAAGCCGTGCAGGGAAAGAGCATGATAGCTAGAAAACAAAACCATTAAAAAACCTTGTGCTCACCTGTCCAGTATGAACTTCTGTGCCTCGTGTGGTTCGATTTTAAAGCCTGAGAAAGGCATTGGAAGTACCATCTGTCCTTGTGGCCACATTCAAATGCTCGATAAGAAGGAAACTTCTGAACAATTCAAGGAAAAAGCATTCATCGGCGTATTGGAGGATGGCATCAATCCCATGGCTTCGTATGATCACACCTGCAAGAAGTGCGGCTTTGAAAAGGCCCAATTGGTCTCAAAAGGCATCTGGATCAGCGATGAATCCGAAGTAACCGAGTTTGCTTGTGGCAAGTGCGGTTATCACGAGCGTGCCGGTGGAATTAAGGTGACATAATATCTCTTATCCAATATATAAAAATGTTTTATAAATTAATTATCGCAAAACCAATAAATATATAAACCCTTATTTCTAAAATGGGAAAATGGCGAAAAAATCACCCAAAAGAGCCCCTTCAAAAAAGAGGCCTGTCGTCGAACTCAAGGGCTTTTTGACCTTCATGATCCTACATGAATTAAGCTTAAAAAAGCTCACTGGAGAAGACCTCGCTAAGAAGATCGGTGCTCGTCGAGGCGATATGCTAACGCCCGGCACCATCTACCCCGCTATGAAAAACCTCAAGAAGAAAGGCCTCGTCAAGATGGAACAGTTCGGTCGTCGGAAAGTCTATCAATTGACTTCGAATGGCAAGTCCCAGGCCCGATTATTCTATGGTTTATTTTCTAAGTATTTTGCTGGGTTGAAACAGAAGTTGAAGAAATGAAAAAAGTTATAAAGAGTAAGTATTTCAGGCCATTATAATAACGTAAAGAGATAATAGCTACTACGCATTTCTTTGCGAACACACTTCGAAGGGTTTTTGAAGACGTGTATATTATACTTTAATAAAAAATAGATTTCTCGATACTCTTTTGATATTGTAAACTTTTGTTTAGTGATCCCATTTAGAGAAAAAGATAGGGCTTCTATTTTTATTAAGTATATCCTGTTTTCAAAAAATAAGTCTTCTGAAGGAAATCCGCAATGATTAACCCCCAGTTGCTTAATAGTTTCTATGCGTTATTAGGAGGAAAGAAAATGAAAAACCTAGATTTAATTGTAACATGTGAAAAAACAATGTTAGAAGCAGTAGTTATCGGATTGTTTTATCTCGGGGCGTATTGGAAAAATATAGCTTGGGCTGAACATTTCGCATTTATAGTATTGCTAGTGTCTTATGTGCGAAATCAGTCAGGGATATATAATGCAAATCAACTGTTTGGAAAAACCCCTAAAATTAAATAATTATTTTATTTTTTCTTATTTTTATTAAAAATAAAACTATTAATTTTTGCTTAAATATTTTAGATTAATAATAATAACTAAAATTGTAAGTATTTCTTAAAAGTTTTAATCTTTAGGTTGGTCTGAAGAAAAGTACGTTAAACCAGATAATACTTGAGCCTTACACCGATCATAAATCACTCTAGCAGCAGCCTTATGAATGCGAGCACCAGACTCATCACCAAGAGCTTTTGCCGCAGCAGCCAAACGGAGGCGATCATTTACTTCAGTCCTATCTTGTTCACCTTCCGCCCGAACAGCAAGAATCTCCCTTTCTTTTTCAGCAACATAAGCCAAATGAGCTTTGTGTTTGCGGTATTGACCAACAATCATACAAACCTGAGAAGTCAGTAATACAGCAGATGAAATACCAAATACAATCTTAGGAGAGTATTCTAAAATTTTTTCTAAATCCATACCATGTGAAAATCATCCGAGTTTTAATAAGTATCGCTAGAAATAAAAACTCCACACTTTGCCTAAAACTTTTAGACACCTATAATAATCAAAAATTCCACTATTTGCTTAAAGTTTTTAGCACAAATAATACCATATAGAAAATAATAGCATCAGAAAAAGAGTTAATAAAAAAATTTCTAAAAAACAAAACACACGAAATCTACCCAAATTTTTGACCACCAACAACTGCCTTCTTTCCAACCACAGAACCTACCTCTTACCCCTAAACTGGCCATTCAACGCCCTTTTGAGCTTGGTTTAAGCTCAACCAATCCACCCCCACCGAAACTCTTATATAAACATGCGTCTAATGTATATTAAGTGCGTGTTTTAAGCATGGAAACAACCAGCGGCCTCAAAAAGTTAGAAACCGACCTCAAGCTAAGAGGCAGTAGCCCTAAAACAGTCAAAGCCTATCTTTTTCATGTAAGCACTTTCCTCAAAAGCACCCAAAAGTCCATTGAGGATATGGATGTGGAAGACATCCGAAATTACCTAGCAGACCTGATCGCAGACAAAAAGATGGCCCCGGCAAGCCTAGCTGTTGTCAAGGCAGCATTAAAGTTCTTCTTCCATGAGATCGTAAAGAACCCCATGCTTGCAGACTTGAAAACCCCCAAGATCCCTAGAAAGCTTCCAACCGTTCTTTCCAAGGAAGAAGTCAAAATCTTAATTGAAGCAGCCCCAACGAATAAGAGCCGCTTGCTCATCCAGTTCTTATATGCTTCAGGCCTTAGGGTTTCTGAACTCGCCAACATGAAAGTAGAAGATCTAGAACTCACTAAAAGGATGGGTTGGGTGAGAAAGGGAAAGGGCTCTAAAGACCGGATGTTCATTTTATCTGAAAGTCTGGTTAAGACACTTGGGGTTTACATCAAGGAACATAAGCTCCAGGCAGGTCCTCTCTTTCCAGGCGAAAATGGTTGTATGAGTACTCGGAACATTCAAGAAATATTGAAGCGTACCGCAGAAAAGACCAACATCACAAAGATCGTCACCCCCCACAAGCTTCGTCATAGCTTTGCCACCCACCTATTAGAATCAGGTACTGACATCCGTATCATCCAGGAGTTGTTAGGGCACAGCAATCTTCAAACAACCCAAATCTACACCCATGTGAGTTCAGAGCAATTAAGAAAAGTAAAGAGTCCTTTAGATAGTTTATAGTCCTAAAAATATATCTAAAAGTTTTAGGAAATAACTAGATTCTTAAAACTATAAAATAAACTAAAATATTTAAGCATTACCTTAAATTTTTATTATTCAATCCGTTAGCAATAAATACCCATTTCTCATTTAATGAGAATGAAAGAATATCGTAAAGAGTCCTGGTTAGATCCAAGGGTAGAAGTACGCCCCTCTTCTAAAGGTTTAGGTATGTTTGCCAAATCACCCATCAAAAAAGATGAGGTTGTTGTCATATGGGGTGGCCAGATATTTACAAATGCAGAAAAAGAGATAGGGTTGGTTAAAAAATATACGGCGTCTCGTATCGATGAAAACCATTGGTTAGGTAGTCCATTAGATGCTCCGGATGTTCCAGACCAATACCTAAATCATTCCTGCGAGCCAAACGTTTGGCTGATGGATGAGGTGACTCTTGTTACACGTAGAGACATTGATAGAGGTGAGGAAATTACAGCTGACTATTCAACTTGGTCCATTGATGAAACCTGGGTTATGGATGAGTCTTGCAAGTGTGGTTCTCCATTATGCCGACATAGAATCACTGGCAAGGATTGGAAATTAAAAGAACTACAAGAACGATACAAAGGACATTTTGTGCCTTTTATTAATAAGATTATAAATAAACCCCAGTAATATTCTAAAACTTTTAAGATATTCTTATAATTAATACCAATTATTTAACTAAAACTTTCAATCAAAACCATCAAACTATAATGTTTTCTATATAGTTAAGTTGTTTTTAACACAAAAGCAAGTCAAAAAACGATATATTGGAAAACAAACAAGTTATTTATCGTAAAAGAAATATATCTGAAAAGCAATATATTGAATAACAAATATTATATTAAAACAAAAAATTTTCTAAAAGTTTTAAGTATCAATCAATGGTTCTTAATTAAATTTTGAACAGAAGTATACATCACTTGGGTTTGATTTCCATCACCTAAAAGAGAAGGTTCTCGAAGAGAAACAGGACTCGCAACAGAAACCCACTGATAAAAGGGACTTTTTTCAAAAGGAACTTGAGTATATGCAAGCACTTTAAGCGCAAATCGCCTTCCTTTAGGTGTTAAAACAACACTCCCTCTAAATCCGTCAGGAATTTTAGATAAAACCTCTCCATCTCGACAAGCCGCAACATACCCTTTATGTTTAGCTGCTCTCAAAGTTGTATATAATTCAGAGTCATTTCGAACAATGCTTGAAAAACTGGAATGGTGAGCTCGTAGAGTATTGGTCAAAGCTTCTTTTCCTTGATTCCAATTTCGAGGTTGTCGTCGATCGAGTTGAAGCAAAAAGTAGGTCATCAAAAGAGTGTCAACAAATTCTTGACAAGTGCGAGTTGGAGTGAGTGCCGTTCCAGATAGTTCCGGGAAATCTTTAGGATCATAAACAGGTGCTGTCGTTCTTCCTCGGGAGATATGATAATCGGAAGGGAGTTCAACATCCAAAAGGCAATTTGCCAAGCGTTCAAGAGAAGATTCAAGAGGACGAGCTTCAGAAAAAAGAGTAAGACCCTGCAAGTGTTCACGCAATGGGCTTTCTTTATATCCTTGAGCGACAGCTCTTTGCAAGTCCAAGGCATGCGCAACCCCTCGTGCAGTGGGGATCAATTGTCGATTACCTTGTCCTTCAACACCATGTCGTCGGTGGGGAGAACTACCTTGAATCAGATGATGGTGATCAAGACCATAGAGAAATGGGTACCATTCAGGAGCTGCAGCATCAAAGGTTCGTTTCAGTCTATGTTCAAGCTTCACTTTCAATGCATAACCATACAGACCCTGGTCAGAATCCCCGCTCCAATTTGAATCTTCCCCTAACACTCCAAGGGTTAGGGCTGTAAGCAGGGCTCGAGCAGCTTCCTGGCTTGTTCCAGGCAATACTCCTTCTAATACAGCAGATTCTCGCGCGTAAGACGGCATATCTAAGAGAAGAACAGTTTATTTAAAAACTTAACGCTTATAGTGTTTATAGATATTAAAAAACACTACCTGTAGCGTTTTGAAGAATCTCCCTCAGAAAGAGGGAAAACATAGACCCCCTACATTTTCACAGATACTTTTATATACTAGTAATTTCAGAAATTCAATAAATAGTAAAAGTCGCAAAAATCCGGCAATCGGATTTTTGGGATGCAGAAGAGCGAAGCTCTTCGCACCCCAGAAGCATAGCTTCTGAGGATGCCAAGAAATCTGTCGATTTCTTGAGCATTGTAAAAGAGGGGGGTACGTGGATCAACAGTTCATTGAGCTTGTACAAACAATTGGAAGCCTATCAGGTTTAGATCCATTGTCATCTATGATTTTCGGAGTCGTCTACTTAGAACCGGACTCCATTTCTTTAGAAGAGGTAGCAAAGAAAACAGGCTACAGTCTTGCTTCCAGCCATCCAAGCTTCTAAATTAAAGCCTGTGGATGCTTTGCGATATGAGTAGCACAAAAGCCCAGAAGCGAAATTTCTGTGTGCATTGAGGTACAAATAGAGTAACCTTTTTAATGGTTAACTTATTCTTTTTTTCATGAAAATCCTGTTCATTCGTCACGGTGAAACAACCGACAACCTAAAAGGATCAAAGAGTCCTGTTCTAAGCAAAGCGGACCTAACTGAAAAAGGAGTCCAACAAGCTCATGAGCTAGCCCATATTTTGAAGCAGTACAAAATTCAAAAAATATATTCTTCTCCCATGTTCCGTACCCAACATACAGCAGAGATCGCATCAAAAGAAACCAACATCCCCTTCGAAATCATCAACGACTTGCACGAGCGTAACTGGGGGGATTGGGGGGATAAAACCTGGGGAGAAGTGCTTGAAATCTGCTGTGTTGCATAATTACTTCCTTTTTAAGATTTTGATTTCTAAGACTTTAAG
>JBBSWA010000070.1:0-7919 GCA_038046485.1 Nanobdellota archaeon | reverse complement strand
AGCCTAAACATCCCCCCAACCCAAAGGGTTGCCCGAATTATGCAACACAGCATTTTGCACCTATGTCTTGATTAGTCTAAGCCCAGATGAATATGGAGACCCGGAACGGATTGCGAAAGAGCTTGCGAGGCACCCTAATATAGAAAGCGTAGACATCATCACTGGTGACTGGGAATTGATCCTGAAACTGCGGGCTAAAGACCAAGATGAATACTATGAACTTATCAAACGAGTTATCTCCAGAAAAGGGGTTGTCAAAATAAAGTCGCTTACCAGTATGAAACAGCTTAAGACGGAATTTGTTGAGCTTTGACCTTTTTTAGATCATTATTTAATAAATTTAGAAAGATCGGATCTTTTCGATCTTTTTAATTCCATTCATGTACGGGACGAGAACAGAAGGAATAGTGATCGAGCCATCCTTGTTTTGGTAGTTTTCGGCAATGGCGACCAAGGCCCTTGAAGTGGCAATGGCTGTGTTGTTCAAGGTGTGAAGAACTCTGCGATTGCCTTCTTTATCTATACATTTAATGCCTAATCGCCTTGCCTGGTAATCGGTGCAGTTGGTGAGTGAGCCTAGTTCCTTATACGCCTTTTGCTTGGGCATCCATACTTCCAAATCGGCACTTTTTGCCTTGATGCTGCTGCAATCCCCTGAACAGATCTCTAAAATCCGGTAAGGCAATTCCAAGGCCCTGAAGAGAGCTTCGCTGTTTTCCAATAACTCATCATAATATTTATATGAGTCTTCAGGCTTGCATAAGATGATCTGTTCTACCTTGTTGAATTGATGCGTACGGAAAAGACCTTTTGTGTCCACGCCATGCGCTCCGATTTCCTTTCGAAAACACATGCTGTACCCAGCCATCTTAACTGGAAGATCCTCTTCACTGAGGGATTCATCCTGGAATTGTCCCACTAAGGGGTGTTCGGATGTTGCAATCAAGAAAAGATCTTCGTTCTCCACCTTGTACATGACGGATTCGAAATCCTTTAAATCGACGACGCCCTCGTATGTTTTACGATGCATCATTAAAGGAGGCTCGACATACGTGTAGCCTTTTTTTATGAGAAAGTCAAGGGCAAAGCGGATCAACGCCTGGTTTAACAAGGCAAAAGGACCTCGTAAGTAATAGAAGCCTGCCCCTGCGACTTTTGCGCTGCGCTTGAAATCACCTACACCTAACTCTTCTAAAAGCTCTCCATGTCCCTTTGGTTCAAAGTCAAAGGCACGCGGAGCACCCCATTTCTTGATCTCAACGTTTTCCGTGTCGTCTTTTCCAATCGGGACGGAATCGTGTAATATATTAGGTAGGCGCATTAGGTGGTAATTGATCTTTTCCTGCAACTCTTTTTGTTGTGCTTCTAATTCAATGAGCTGCTGCGGGATCTTCTTTGCTTCGTCTAACAATTTTGCAGCATCTTTCTTCTCTTTCTTTAACTTGTTGATCTCGGCGCTCAATTCATTCTTGCGCTTTTTCAGCTGCTCGGCTTCGAATTTTGTTTTGACAAATTCCTTGTCTTTTTCTATGAGATCATCCACCCAAGGCAACATGTCTTTTTGAAACTTCTTTTCCAAGTTCTTCTTGACCAAGTCTGGGCTTTTGCGGATCAGGTTAATGTCGAGCATAGCCCTTATAAACGTCGAGAAGTATAAAAAGGTTTCCAGCAGATATAGGAGTATACCAAAGACTTGACACTAAACTAAACCTTTAATTCCACTTTCTTGCCTTTTTTCAAGGCTGAGACAAGAATTTTGCCTATGCTGCTTTCGCTTGTCATCTTGAGGTCGGCTTTCTTAGAAGAATGTGCTGTGAGCAGGTAATCATTGTCCACGATGATGTCTACATCTTTATTTGTATATTCAGCTGCCAGGTGGAAGGTGATGTTGGACTTGTTGTGCTTTACTTCATAGGGAATGGGGTCTTTATTGCTCTTTTTCTTCTTTGTTTCGGAGAGTTCGCGCACGTCAATGGATAGCCCTAATTTTTCTTCGATGCGCTGAATGTTCTCACCCTTTGGGCCGATGATCTCCATCTTTTTTGATGGCTCTACATATACAACGCATTTGTTGTCTGAGACCATCTCCACTTCGACTTTATCGGAGTATTTTACAAACGCCTCTGTGATGGGTTTTATGGCAAGGCGAGCTGCGGGGCTGATGGAGTCTATTTTGACAGGAATGACAATGGTTTCTTCCCCATAGGAATAGACTTCGAACTCCAGTTTACCTGACTCAAAATCATGCACGACGACTACGGGACGGGCGAGGTCGGCTTCGGTCATTCCTGCAGGGACCTTTACTTGCATACCCACACTAAATACCTTATCGATTTTCCCGTTCTGGATGAAAATAACTGTGTCCATGACATGCGGAATGACGCCGAGCTCAATTCGACCGATGAAGCGCTGGATGGCATCGATGCACGCCGTTGCGTGGACTACGCCCACCATGCCGACTCCACTCAGGCGTAAGTCTGAATATAATCGAAAGTCTTCGGTACTACGCATTTCATCAAACAAGGTGTAGTCTGGACGGGATAAAAGAAGGATGTCTTGCATTTCTTTTGAGGCTCCATGGCTCAACGAATACTGGGTGATCTCATCGCTTAACACTAAGTCCCTGGGCGTTTCGATGGTTTTAATGACCTTATTTTTGGTAAGATAAAATTCAGCCAAGGCTTGGCAAAAAGTGCTCTTCCCATGCCCAGGAGGCCCTGCAATTAAGATGCCTTCTGCTTTTTCGGCGATGCGCGCTGCTAACTTTTCTGACAATTTGTAATCGGATAAGGATAATTTTTTGATGGGCCGCACGGCTGTAATTTCATAGCCATCCGAGAATGGTGGACGGGTGATGACAATGCGGTAATTGGCAATTTGAACAATGGAAGAACTGCGGCGCTCGACCTCAATAAAGCTATCGTCTCGTAGAGAAGCTTCTTCTAAGATTTCTTTTCCCATATCTCGCAATGCATCTGCTGATAAAAGATCTTTACTTATTTTCACAAATTCCCAATTGCCTGGCATTCCTTTCTTTGCTCTTGGAACGCAGCCTTCCTTTAGATGAACACTCATGGTGTCCTCTGTAAAGTACTTGACTAGGATGAAGGGCTTTTCAGATGCTGTGAATTCGTACAAGATGACTGAGATTCCTTTGGACTCTGCAACTGTTGCTTGAACCTTATCCGCTGTGAATAATGTTGCTTGCTCTTGAACTGCTAACTCTCGGATGATGGAGTCGATTTCACCAGATTTGGCATAACGGATCTCGAAATCACCCGGACGGGAGCCCTTGAATTGGACTTCAAACTTGTGCTCTTTTGCCAGACTTCGAATGGCCTTGATCTCTTCCAAACCCTTCAAGCCGGTTTCTCTACCTTTGTTGGCCTGGCTTTCGAGTTCTGCGACTACGGCTTCATGGATGAGGACAAACTTGGGATGGAGCTCTTTGGTTTTTATTTTTTGAGAGAGCAGACCCTCTATGATGATGCTCGTATCGGGAACGATCTTTTCATGCTCCATATCGACGAGAAGGTTTATAATGCTCAGAAATGTTTAGCATTTCTGGCATGCTCAAGAACCACCTTATCTGATAGATGGGATAAGCTTCGCTTCATTTTGCCTCCTATAAGGTGGTTCTTGACAGGTTTATAAAGGTTGTTGGGTTAGCTCCTTTTCTTTTTCGATCTTCTACCTGCTTTAGAATGGTGAACCCGTGCGTGTCTTTTACGTATCCAACTTGTTATTGTTGAAATGATTGGGATGGCTATCGCGATTATTATCCCCCAAAGCGCTAAAGTATCTGCTCTAGACCATTTTCTTTCCTGATCAGAAGCCGCCACTCCGAATGTTTTCAAGTAAAAATCCGTACTTATCTTTCTTTTGGGTTCTCCTTGGAATGTTTTACATTCGACAAATTGTATCCTTCTTGCTTGATCTACAGTTATTAGTAAGCTATGTTCTCCGAGATGCTTAAATGTGTACATTCTTTTTTCTTCACCTTTATCCTTCTGTGATAAGGGGTAGCTTTCAGATTGTCCTTTCTCTAAATTTATAGAGAATGTTTTACCATTTGCGTCTGATTCGAGCATATCTCTAGGATCGGAAGTGACATTTATTGTTGTATTAATAACATCTACACCTGTGTTTTTTAGTGTTAGATTGTAATAAAATGCGTCTCCTACTGCATATATTGGATTATCAGATACGATTTCAAGATCTATTAGAGCACACATTCTATTATTCTTATTAGCTGGATCACAGGGAAGGGCCTTTAGACATGAATCGTCGAGTTTGCTTGCAATAACTAATGAGGAAGCTAAGATTAAGATTAGCATAAAGTACTTTAGCATACCTATGGATATTTTTAACTAACTTAAATATATTCCCTCTTGATTTCGGCGAAAAGCGTTAATATTCGACTTTTTCGTAATTCGTCCGGAAAATCAGCCGAAAGCTTTAAGTATAACTAATGTATAACTTATTCTATGGCTGTAGAACTGACTGTACGCAAATGGGGGAATTCTTGTGGGGTCGTATTACCTAAGGAATTCCTTCGAGAGAAAAAGATCAAACCTAATGACAAGATACTCCTCGAACTGATCAAACCTGCTGACTTAAGTGATGTGTTTGGCACCCTCAAAACCAAAATGTCTGGTCAAAAATTTAAAGACCTGGTGAGAAAAGGATGGGAACCGTAGCTCCTTATTTCTTCGATACGTATGCTTTTTTTGAGCTTATTCGAGGTAATAAAAACTATGACCCTTACAGAAAGGAGGTGACTATTCTTACCACCCGCCTTAACCTTATGGAACTCTACTATGGCCTACTCCTTCGAAAAGGAAAAATAGTTGCCGAAGCGTACTATGATCGATTTCTTCCTTATGTGGTTGAGCCTTCCGATGATATCATTAAAAAAGCCAGCCAGCTTAAAGCCTTTTTCAAAACAAAGCGTTTGTCTTATATTGACTGTGTTGGCTATATGCTTGCTAGATACAATCGCATCCCCTTCCTTACGGGCGATCAAGGCTTTAAAGACATGGAAGGTGTTAGGTTTGTGCGTTGAATTTAAACTTCTAAAAAGAATGGTTAAAAGAGCAAATGAGGATCAATTATGCAAATTCTAAAGATACCGAGTTTTAAATTGGCCATGTATATGCAGGGGAATCCGAACGCAGACAAGCTTGCGTTGGTGCTCCCTGGAAGATTTGACACGAAAGATGATCCGCATATGCGAAGCCATGTTGAATACCTCGCAAGTAAAGGTTTCTTGGCGCTCTCTTTCGATCCTCCCGGTACCTGGGAAAGCCCGGGTGGTATTGAGTTATACACCATGACCAATTACTTAAAAGCCATAAACGAACTTATCATACAGTTTGGCAGCAGACCGACCATACTCATGGGGCACAGCAGAGGAGGAAGTATGGCGATGCTTGCCGGCACACGGAACGACCATGTGATTCATATTATCACAGTCATGTCGCGTCCCACACCGAGCAAAATGAATGAAAAAGCAAAAAAAAGCGGTGTTGAAATATTCATAAGGGATGCGCCTTCAGGCGGCGAGAAAAGGTTTGAGCTTCCGTCCAGCTACTTTGAGGATGCTTCTCAGTACAACATGCTCGATGCTCTCTCCAAGTGCACTAAACCCAAGCTTTATATTTTGGGTAAGAAAGATGAGGACATCACACCCGAATCCGTTCGGGATACTTATGACAAGTCAGCCGACCCTAAACAGCTCTATGAAGTCGATTCTGATCATGACTACCGGTTTCATCCAAAAATCATTGATGAAATAAATAAAATAGTTGGGGAGTTTCTAGATCGATGAAAGATTTCTGCGAAAGGTCATTCTTGATAGATCAGAATATCTTCTTAACCACCCGGTCGAGGAAGAACGCGAATTCAGCGGCATAAACTTGGATGGTTTGGGGGATGTTTAAGTTGACAAGCTTGATCTTGAATTTTTTTTCAGCTTGGTGCGCTTCGCCAAAATCATCCTTGAATTCAGCTTTGATCTGGAAGCCATTTTCAAAATCCAACTTAGAACCATAGATTTTCAAATCAAATTCGAAGGGCTGGGAGAGTTCATCCATCGTCCATTTGCTCTCCCCAAACTTGTACGAGACGGTGAGGGTCATGTTCTTTGGGATCTCGTGCGTTTCTTTTTCCAACATAAACTTTAAGGTGTTTTCCTCTTCAAATTCCATGACTTTTGGAACAGACAATATTGTAATGTTCAGGCGCGGCTCGGCAATGACTTTTACTCGTACATACGCTGCTTTGGAAATGTTTGTGTTCTCTGCCTGAATTACGAGCACACTTGAGAGGCTTGAATCAAATGATTTCACAAAAGTAATACTTTCCATGGAGCCTGCACCCACGTTGATCAATTGACACTCTTCTTCCAAGCATAGGCGAACACTCTTAAGCACTTCATCCCCATGATTGGAAAGATTGCAATACACGGTAATGGTCTCTCCCAGACGCGCTTTTTCTTTATCTGGATTGCACACAAAGTCAACAATTTTAGAATACGGCTTTTTCCCCATCTCTTCTTCCACTTGGACCAAGGAAGCGAATAATCCATCTGGAAGACTTGTTTCTCCTGGTTTTGCTGTAAAGCCGCTGTTCCTTGCCCCACCCCAAGTTGAATCCACTCGGAAAGGAAAGGTATATTCATAATCGGACTTGAGATGGTCATCCACTTTTACCATCCAATACAACTTCTTTGTCTCTCGAGGCTTAAAGAGTTCCATTCGATCCCGCTCTCCAAATACCTCAAGCCCTTCTGTCTTGTACACATGGAACTTACTGGCCACATAGAAGTTATTTAGATTCTCCACTCCTAAGATCATTAAATTGTATGAACCGGGTGCTGTTTTTTCTGCATACGGCCTTAATTCCAAGTCCAAGACATCTTGAGATAGGCGTCCTTTTTCTATCACTTCTACGTCCCATCCTACTCCTTTCGAAACCAGGCTTACCTTATTCCCCCGTATTGTATAGGTGAGTGTGCTCTTCTTTGCATCAAGCGAGTCATCGAGTTTAATATGGCCTGCATCGAGCCAACCATATTCCCCATAGGTTACATCAAAGGGTACCCAGCCATAATTTGGGATGTACACCTCTGCCCAACCATGCGGACCCCAACTCTTTTCCAAGTCGGGCAAATTGGTGTACGAAAGACCTGAGACAAACTTTGCTGGAATACCTAATGAGCGTACCAGAGCAATGAATAGACTTGTAATCTCATCACAGACCCCTTCTCTATTCTGCAATACCCATGAAGCTTTTTGAGAGGCATCTGCAGTAAGCGTGGTTAGGTTGTAGGTTACATGCAGGCGGACCCACTCGGCTATTTTAAACACCACTTTGTACATATCATCTTCCCCTTCTGAAAGACTCATGGCCAGGTTTGAAATGTCCGAACTCATATCAATGATTTCCTGTGACAACAGGTAATCTCCTAAATTTGCATCTAAGTGCAGTAAAGGAAAGGGCACTTTTTCATATACCGGCTTAAAGATTCGAGAATTGTTCATTTGGCTCACCCATGAAAGCGACAAGTTATCCCTTGCTGGATACTCCCACTTAAACCGTAAGCCATCACTCATGAAATCTGCCTTCGGATCGGTTGTTATGAATTGAATTTGAGTGAATGGAGTTTCCCTGGGATACCAAGCCAAGATGGATGTGACGTCTTGGACTGAGTAATCTTCCCCTTTGTGCGTGATCTGTAAGGTATTGCTTAAGTTCACTCTTAGCCATAAACTATTGTAATCGGTGAGATCTTGAGCTGAAACCAAGGAAATTGCCACTAAAAACACGCAGAAAAACACTTGACCCTTCATAATCAAAAGCTGATTTTCGAACTATATAATCGTTTTGGTCAGGGCTCTGTAGAAAGTCGTAAGACA
>JBBSWA010000069.1:0-2720 GCA_038046485.1 Nanobdellota archaeon | reverse complement strand
ACAGCCTAAACATCCCCCCAACCCAAAGGGTTGCCCGAATTATGCAACACAGCATATTTTTGTACATTTATAAATTAACTGACCAGAGTTTAATTGTGATTAATTTAATCCCTTCTTCTCTTTCGCTTTTGGCAGAAAATTTTCTTTGGAAATAATGCTTCGCCCTAAGTTTTTCTCTAAGTCTTCTCTTGCTCTTTTTGCAATATTTCCTCCTTTGTTTGCGGATTCCTTACATTCTTCAAATCCCTGTGAATTCGTTTCTTTTGTAATGTCTGTTGTGGCTTTTTCTCCGAACATTGTTAAGATAAGTTCCCAGTCAGTCATGTGGTCTCTTAAGTTTTGGTTTTTCTTTTGTAGTTTTTTGAATTCTTTGTATTCTCCGACTGTTTTTCCAAATGTTGCTTTTGAAATCTCGTTTGTGAGTATTGCAAATTCTTGCTCTGTTTTGATATCCCTATTTTTCCACTCGTCTGTCAATTCTTGTCTTATTGCGATTCCGCGAATTCTTTTGTCTATCCATTCCTTGGGATATCCTTTGAGTTCATAATACTCTTTGATTCTGTCTTGCCCTATCTCAGGATTTTCAATTTCTTCAATTCGTTCATATCCGACTTGGGCTAGCCACTGCTTGAATGGCTCAGCTCTTGGAGAGGGAATGGATTGTATGATTCTGAAGAGTTGTTTAGTGTTTCCAGCTAAGGTCTTTCTTTGTTTGCCTGTTTCAGTTAGCATTTCTACCTGGGGACAGTTTGTCCCTATGTAGCTCCCAAGCGTCTCATCTCTTTTACGTAGTTTTTTAAGATAATCTGTGGGATTTGTGCTTTCTGCTAAGACTTCTACTACGTCTACTATTGAGAAATACCATTCATTATTGTACCAGATACGCCTAATTTTCTTGTCCTGAAAAACAACGAGTTTATTCTTATTTTTCATTTATAAAGAGGTACGAGCCCTTCTTTATATAATCTGCGCCAAAGTGTCTAGTGGCAAGTGGATCAATAATTAAACCCTCACCTTCATAAAGTCAAAGGCACAACGGCTGTTCTGGAAGAAGGTTTTGATTTCTTCCTCCATAACTTCTGTGGTCTTATACCTTTGAGAGAAGTGTGTGATGATGAGTTCTTTTACATTGGCATTGGTTGCGATGAGACCTGCCTGCTCAGTTGTTAAGTGCTTGTACTCTTCTGCTTTTTCCTTTAAGTCTGCTGTGTAGGAAGATTCGCAAATTAAGAGGTCTGCACCCTTTGCCAACTCTAAGCAAGATTGCGTGAATATGGTATCCCAAATAATGGTAATCTTTTTTCCTTTTACTGCATAACTCACCTCTTCTGGATTGATCGTCTTTCCCTTTAGTTCAACGCTCATTCCATCCTGCAACTTACCCAGCAAAGGCCCTGATTTCAAACCCAATGTACCTGCTTTATCCATGTCCATCCTTCTTCTGTCCTTTTCCACAAAAGAGAATCCCAGGCAAGGAACACTGTGCTCTAACCAAGTACATTCTAGATAGTAATCTTCACCTTCAAAGAAGCGCTCAACTCCTTTCGGATTCAACTCGTGCACTTGAATGTCAAACTTCTGATAAAAATACGTGCATTTCATCATGTGATCCATTTTTTCCTTGGATCCTACCGGACCAAAGATCTGGATTGACTTATCTTCCTTCTCCACATTTCCAATGGTTTGCAACAAACCAATGAGGCCTGCTACGTGATCCCCATGCCAATGACTGATGAGCACTTTCTTTACTTTAACTCGGTTGATCCCTGCGATGTTCATCTGCCTTTGAGTGCCTTCTCCACAATCGATTAGAATGCCCTCTCCTTTATGATCTAAGAAAATAGCTGAAACATTGCGTTCCTTGGTGGGCACCATGCAAGAGGTGCCTAAAAACGTGATTTCCATGGCTCTTCGTAGTAAAGGAAGGTTTAAAAGGGTTGTCGTGAATGGCCCATAATCCATATAAAAACAAGCGGAATATCTCCCCTTATGAAACTTGATGACCTCCTCCTCACCAAAGACGAGATTCCTGTTCGCCATCTTACGTCTTTTTTTGTTCCCATCCATCCTTTGTTGTTAAAGCCACCTCATGCATTATCTCCAACATTAGCCCAAGAGGCCTTTCCCCAAGCAGAACAAGAATGGAAGATAGAACTCACAGCCTACGCTTCTGGATTACCTTCTGGAGAAGAGAGAACATGGATCGAAGAGGTATTCCTGGGAAAAAAAAGCCCAAGATCTGATCCCGAGTTTCCTTTCCTCACTCCACCTCCTTTTACGTTTAATGTGAAAACCCTCGCTGATGAAAACGGGTTTGTTCAGCACCTGAGCATTGGGCGCAATACTGGGAATCTTCATTTCACTGGAGAAGAAACTGCTTACTTGCCGGCATGGACTTTATTATCTCCGGAAAAGATATTAGCATATCAATGCAATGCCTCCGGAGAAGCATATGCTTACCAACACGACAATATCGAGCATAGGCCTTCTGCGCTCCTCATGCGAAACTGGGCACTTCTTTATGTTAATGCGGCATTACGGCAGGTGCTCCATGACTAGCATACTATCTGTACACGTCAAACCCGGTGCGAAAAAGACGGAGATTCTATCAAAAGGAGAAACCTGGGAAATTGCGGTTGCTGCTCCCGCGGACAAAGACAAAGCGAATGACCTCCTCCCCACCCTAAAGGGTAGGGTATCCAGCTAGGCGATTGCGTGGT
>JBBSWA010000068.1:18987-27244 GCA_038046485.1 Nanobdellota archaeon | reverse complement strand
ACTTTAAAAACAACCTATATACTCTAGAAGTGTAAAGTAATTTTGGACTTATACAATGGTGAAGCTACTGTCCACTCAATGCCCAAATAACGCGCACGTTCTGGACGCTCTTCAGAAGATTTGTAGGTTGAAGGCACATTCCCCGTATCAATCAATGGTAAATGAAATGAGTTAAATGCTGTTCGCCGCCTTGGGCCTATTTTGGTAGCCTCAAGTAAACTCGACAGCAAGCTATACTCGTCTGCAAAAGATATACTAAGACGCTTCTCGCCCAAGTCAAACATGTGTGCGACACAATCATCGCTAATTGACAACGATATCGGTCTCAGATAACGTGCCGAACCATGAACCTTAACGGATAACCACTGCCCATGTGAAGGTAAATCTAAATTGCCATGGGTGACACCGATGGGGATGGCCGCTGAGCGTCCGGCTTTAACAATGCGAGAATCTTCCAACCCCCCATACACTGCTCCTTCTGCTAGGTAAACCAGCTCGACTAGATTTTCCTCACCATGATCATGTTTAACAATAGCCCCTTCGCCTCTTATTCCTTGAGCGGCGACGAAACGAACCGCCTCATCTACATACAACGATTCGTCTAAGGTCCATAGATTTCTAGAAGGTCCTGGAACAGGAATGGTGTTGGGCATGGTAAAACGAAATAATGAGGAGATTATAAACTTAATCCTCCGACTAGATATCTACTTCTTCACCCATTCCTCTCGCGAAATACCAGCCTGCTTTAGAAGTCTTGAAATAAGATCTGGACTGATGTCGTCCCGATGTGGGTTTGGAATCGTAAGGACTAAATCACCTTTTGTCATGAATAGGTGCTTCCCACCTGAAAATGGGCCATCGAAGCCAAAATCCTTTAACTTAGAAACTAGTTCACGCCATGTCAAGAATCGCCTAGAAATAATGCATAGCAATTCTTGAGCACAGTCAAAAATCCACTCAATTATATCCCTAAACAGTGGATTTTTGATGTTTGGCCGGCTTGAGCTTTGTCATACTGCACCTTCACCAAAGGACGGATGGACTTGCCATTCATAGAAGGAATTGATAGACCTTTACGGATCCGAACAAAAAGCCAATCTTCCAAAACCTGTCGAAGATGTTCCTTGCACTCTGCCAGCGTTTTCCCCTTTGCCCACACCCCTTTACATGCTAGAATCTCTCCATAATAAGGCTCTTGGTCCTTCATCCGCTCATACTTCGCCTTAGACATGGCCTGTTCGATGTATTCGACTAACATGCATTTTCAGAAGTACTTGTTTTATATAAAGATTGTCCTCAAAAAACCGTAAGGTTTCCGAATAAACCGAAATAAATTATATCCCTGCGAAAGCATTAAAAACCACTCTAGCTGAAAATAAGTTATGGCTCGAAAAGCGCTCAAAAACATACGCGAGAAAGAGAATAAACTCGAGATGGAAGAAGAACGCATTGAACAAGAAGAAAAAGACATTCTAACCCAGGAAAACAAGATTGAAGCTGACGAACAAAAACTCCTCGAAGAACAACAGCACATTGAAGAAATGACCATGGACATTGAAAAGAAACTTACCGACAAACCCCTTCAAAAAGTAACGATGCGTGACATCACCAAAGGATTGATTGGTGCGTTCGTAGGCGTTGTGGCCCACTTTGCTTTCATCGAAACCACCCACATTGCCGAAAACATTGATTACACCCGAGCTACGACCCTTTACATCTTATCCTATGTCATTGGCTTTCTCTTCATCTATAAAACTGGCTTTCGAGATGTACGTGAAATCAAACTCATGAAGTTCTTGCCCGTACGGGTAACGGTGATTTATGTCACGTGTATTGTGGTTATACTCATTGTGCTGTTCTTGTTTAACCTGGTCGAACTTCATAACTTTGGACTCTTGTATAAACAAGTGGCTGTGACCAGTATACTCGCTATTCTTGGCGCAGGTACTGCGGACATGATTGGAAGAGAGTAAAAACGTATTTAAGCTGCCATGAAACCTCTTCTAAATGGACCTCAACAGCATACAGGCTGTACGAACTCGAAGATGCAATGTGGAGCGATTCTGGGGACAAACTATTATTTATGTTTCTGCAACGGTAGGCCGTCGTATTGGGGGCCAAGAGAAGCTTCGAGAACTGGTCATGGAAACTTTCGGTACAGAAGCTGTACAAAGAGAAAAACAGATGGGAAAAAGATATCGAACTGTGTCTTACGTGCGAAACAGACAAGACATTCCAGAATGTTATTTAATAGAAACCCCGAGCGTGTTAAAAGAGGGCATACCTCCTGACCAAAATCCAGACTTCGGAAAACCAGATACTCTTGTTGAACGAATCATGGATTGCTATCAATCTCCATAAGCGAATGATTCCTTCTCGATAAATAAAAAGCGTGCACGCCCAAGGGTGGATCCACACTTACACAACTCGTTTGATCTCGACTCTTCCTCCCCTCCGCAACCCTCTTAGCGCCTGAGTAATTGCTTAGGGCTGCTCCGGTCAAGGCCTGACCCGGTTCGCCATCATCAAGCCAAAGAGGACAGAGGATCGACGGTCCAGCCGAGACGGGTTGCATGAGGCAACCGCCCCTTAGGCTTCGCCCCCGCCTAACGTTCGCTTGCGGTAACAGGTGAGAACGAGCCACCCAGGCTAGCACGGACTTAGAGAATGAAGAAGAGGTTTTAAAGGTTGTTGAAAATAGCTGTTACGCTTTATATCTTAGACAGCAACACTTATTGAAGTTCAAAAAGATTCATAAAAAGCTGCGATCTGCACAACCTTGGATGAATTAAATCTTCAAGATCCTTTCCATCACATTTTATTAGTAAATCACGATTCTGTCCTCCTTTTAGGTAAGCTCTATCAAAATCAAAGAAGTACGCTTTACCCTCCTTAGAGATTAAAACATTTGGAGGCCTTATATCTATTCCTACCACCCCCCTTTTATGGATTTCTCCTAAAACTGGCCTTAATTGATCTTTAATCTCTTCTCCAGTCATGATCTTTTGACCTTGATGATATACTGCCCCATCCTTATACTCCCACGGAAACATGTCTGGACTTAAAGGACTATACGGGTATTGCTGCGAAGCTGAACACCATCCCTCTTCATTAAAGCTACTTGCCTGAGATTGACGTTCACTATTCCTTAATATCACAGGAGGTACATCATTTGTCTCTACAAAGCTCGTGCCATTAAAATGATGCCACTGCCCGCCTGGTGTTTTAATCCAGGGAAGCCTTCTTGCTTCTGCAAGATTCCACCGATAAGGATTTTTACCGTATAAAATCTGCCCTAACGTTTCACCATCCACAAATTCTTTCTTAATGCCCGTTATCCGATCGATATGGAAATCATAAATACTTAGGGCTCCTAATGTTAAAACATCCGTTAATCCGATTAAAATATTTGCTGGAATTCTAGATAATGACAATGCACTTTGATTCGGAACAGAGCCATTTTTTACAGCGTGTCTTTCAGCGTTTCTATATGAAAATCCACTATAAACCCTCTCTGCACCTACAACATGATCTAGACCTTCTAAGCGCCTTAGGATAGCGACTTCTTTTGGTAACCTCGATCTGACATGAGGGTAATTTTCCCAAAGCAAATAATTAGCTTGACCATTGCTTATGCCGGGATTGGGAAGCTTTATTACGCTTTTTCTATCCCCTTCTCTGACAAGGATTGTTGTATTATGCCCCCTGTGCAAGATGATTTCCGGATGAAGACTGGGGTCCAATAGCTTAACCAGATACGTTTCTATTGGATGAACAGGCATATTTGTTTCTGCTACTCCTGGGCTATCCATAGAGAATATAAGCCAAAACCAGTTTATAAATATTTCGTTTTTTGTCACTATTTAGTTACTATTTAATGTTTTGAAGCGAAACCTTTAAATAATACTTAGTATATACTAAGTATTACCATGCTCGAGGCGATCAGTTTGAAACTGGACAAAGGTTTGCTGAAAGATATTGATGAAAATTTGAAGAAACATCGCTATAGTACACGGACGGAGTTTATACGGGACGCGATACGACACGAATTATCCAATACCGAAAAAGAAGAGATGCTCAAAGCCCTCCATCAGCTCAAAGGCATTTTCAAACGAAAAACGACGGACGAAGAGCTCCATGCAGTACGAGAGAAATTAGCTAAAGAATGGGAGAAAAAATTCAAATAAGGTCTTCTGGCCTTTTAGATTGTACAATATCCCTCAATTGTTCGAAATGTTTGTCTCGACTTACCAAAATGGCGCTTAAATCTCTTGCAATTAAGGCATGAACCGCATCGGCCCATGGAAGTTGACGCTTAGCAGAAAGATCCTTTGCTCTTCGTACCTGCTTAGCCGAAGCTCTTACAAAGAACAAGATAAAGCGCAGAGCAAAAAATGGTTCTCTTAACAGATAAGTAGGATGGCCATTTTCATGCAGCTCTTGAATGATAATATTAGAGTACACTACTTTTGTTTTCTCTAACCCACATTTTTCTAATAACATCTTGATTTGTTCTCCTTTATTCCTATTTGGCTCATTTCGATTCTCAAGAAAATCCAGCCAAATCGAGGTGTCGAAGTAATACCGTTTCTCCATCTGCTATGAAATTTCTGAACCCTTTAAATGAACGCTCCGACGAAAACCGAAAACTTTTCTGACATTTCAGACTACGTCCGTAAAAGCCGAAATCCCACCTAAAAACTCAAGCTTTTTAATTTGAACGGGGTTCTACTGTCTTATGACAAAAAAGAACAAGCTTAAGAAACTACGGCTCAAGGGCGTACACCTCCCTAAAGAAATAAAGAGACGTCCTAAAAAATTGCTCAAAGTACCTGGAAGGCTGCACCGCGAAGAAAGCCAGAAACGAGAAAAAGCCCTGCTCAAAATACCAGTCAAACCAACGCCTGAAAAAACCGAACAACCCTCTCCTGCTTCTCCTAAACTAACTGACTTAAGCTTTGAAGCCATCAAACCAGATGAAATCGAAAAAATGCTCGAAGCCATGGCCCCCCAAGAACCTAAAAAAGCCGAAGAAAACCTACGAAAAGGAAAATGGCAAGCAGCACTTCCCCACCTCAAAAAATGGATTGTACGCCTGGAATGGGACTGGAAAAGCATCACCAGCGTAGCCGCCCTAGTCATTATTGGATTGCTTGCCCTCATCATCATCTTCAAAGTCTACTTAGGAACCAGCACTTGGGAACAAGACGCCCAAAAAATTGAAATCCCCGAAAACCAACTCTTCCAACCCAAAACCAGTGATGCAGAAAAAACCATTGACAAACTACGGGAAAAGGTCGACCGTACTTATCAACAAGAAACAGGAAAAACAAGTCCTACCCTACCTATTCCTCGAACAACAACAAGCACTTCGACTAAATCTCCTTCTCAAACGATCACCAAACAATCTTCTTATGTACGTACGGGAAGTGCGAGTACCACACCCGGAGAGATGAACGACAACATCCTGCGCAAATTTTTAGCTGATGCGGGAGACCTCTATTATATGATCCCAAAAGATGGGCAAATTCAACTCGGATTCTTGGATAGCAATGGCGACCCCATCCAAAACCAGATGTACTACACCGAAGGAGGCTTCCTCACTCCTGGAAGAAGTCGAGGTGCTGAATTTACTCTTTACATCCCTCGAGGATATATGACTGACATTGCAACTACTACAGACCCTTGTGGCCTTGTTCGCGCCATCTACAACGGAAAAAATTATCAGATTACGACGCTGCGCAGTGAATCCTACCTACGACAAAAATACGGGGGCATACTGCGGAACATCAACGATTGCAGGAACCGAGAAACATGACTTATCATGACCTAGTAGAATTTTTACAAAAGTGTTAAATAGATCTTCATTTTTGTCTAAAAGTGCCCATCAACACAAGAGCGATCCTTGCTGCTGTCCTTGCTAACCTCCTCACCCAATTACCTCTTTTTGTCCTTAGCTTATTTGATAACCCACACACAATTGACCCCTATCAACATGTACTTGAAAAAACCTACTGCTACTTCCCATTCTGGGCCAGCCGCTGCCCAGCTGGAATCGGCCTAACCATCCTCTTACTCCTCCTCTATGGACTACTGTTTGGCTTCCTTAGTTATCATTTCCTATTTAGATCTCTTTTACCTCCAGAAAAAAAGAAAGCGATGAAAACATTCTTCTTGGCCTATTTCATATCCGCCTACCCATTATGGTACACTCTCCTATTAACCTTCTTTGTGATAGACGTAATCGTTTATGGCTTTGTCTAACCGTCTCCATTCCAGAGTGATTATACAACTTTTTATAAGGACACTTCTAAAGAAAGCTAAAAATGACAGAAAAGAGTAAAAAGAACGGCAAACCCGCCCCCAATGGCGAGGCACCTAAACCTGTCCACCGAAAAGACGTCAAACCAGAGGATTTACACTATACTTCTGCCCAATATCCGATTCGAGAACTCTACAATGCCTTATTGTCTAGAGCATCTGCCTTAACACATGCCGGCTATGAATGCAACTGGAACTCCATCGAGATTGCTTCTGGAAAAGAGATCCTTGTACCTCATCACGTACAAAAAGCGGATGATAAAACCCTTAAATGCTGGCCTTTATTGGTATCTGAAAAGAAGTTTGGGGGAACATCCAGCCTTCAACTTGGCCTTGAAATTGACATTCTTGAAAACGTGGCTGTTCTAAAAGGGACTGGACGCATCCCAAGAGACGAGAACCGCTACGAAATGGTCCATGAGATTTTGAGCCAGTTTAAAGGACTGACTGGAATCCAATTGACGGTTGAAGCTAGAGGATAGATTTTTCTAAAACCCACTCTGCATCCACAATCTTTATAATACTCTCTACCCAAGAATGGTACATGGACGACTACTTGCTGTTTTTGGGCGTCGACGGCGACTATACCCTTCTAGCTGAGAACAACGGGGCTTATGGCCTGTTGTTACAGATTCACAAACAATACTTCCTCATCGACCCAGGACCTGGAAGCTATCATCGGGCTCTTGAATACCAGATCCAACCTCAAGAAGTTCAACACATTTTACTCACGCACAACCACCTGCACCACATTCATGACGCCAGCCTTTTCATCTATGGCCTTACTCAAGGATGCACTCAAAAAGAAGGCCACTTGTATGGACCTAAGAGTTTATTTTCCAAAGCTCCTAAAAAACCCCACTACTTACCCAACTACTTCCGCAGCCACGTCAAAAACCACCACAGCCTAAAACCAGGAGAAACCGCTCGGTTTATCACGACTGAGATCAAAGCAACTCCGGTCGAGCACCCGGATGGGGGAGTTGGCTATCGCATCCAAACACCGTATCAGACGATTAGTTATGTGGGAGACACTTCCCTGACCAAGAAAGTAGTGGAGGCGCATTTGGGGACTACTATTTTAATCTTGAACTGCAAAAACCCCATGAACATCGATGAGAAAGGACATTTGAATACGCAAGACACCCAAAAGTTCATTGAACTCGTCCAACCTCAAGTTGTTTTCTTAAACCACATTGGATCCAAACTACGCAAGTTGATCGCTCCGATTGACTTAGCGCGAGAACTGCAAAAAAAGACCGGGGTTAGTGTTGTGGTAGCTAAAGAAGGCATCCGCACGACCTTGTTTCAATATATCTCGAAAGAACGACAGAAGACACTTGAAACATACTAACTCAAGGCGTCTCTGATAGAATCTACTAAACTTCTTATCTCACTTTCGGGCACGTTCATTGGAATGTCTATGCGCCGAGTTGCGTTAGGAACGACTTCTGGTCGAGGAACGGTGAGTGTCATGGCTCGTAGATCCTCTTCGCAGGCCGCGATGGCTGCATCTACGGATTTATATACTGCATCGTGCCTATACATGTCAAATGGTAGATCATGACGATGAGGTTTGAGTCTTGAAGACAAGTCATACCGGAAAAGGATTTCTTCTCTTGGTGCAAGAGCTACAATGCTCGGGAAGCTCTCACCTTGGAATGCTCTAATCGTCACTCCTCCAATTTGGGTTTCATATAATGTTCTATCTGCCATGCTTCTTAGCACCGAGCGTTCTTTAAAAAGGTGAGGGTTAAAGCCAAAACTACAAAATCTTCGATTTTGAGGTTCGCTTTCTCCTGCTGTCGAAAGCAAACCTACAGAACTAGCGTTCTGAACTTTGGATTCTAAAAAACGAATCCAAAGCTACAAAAACTCCGTTTTTGAGGTTCGCTTTCTCCTGCTGTCGAAAGCAAACCTACAGAACTAGCGTTCT
>JBBSWA010000068.1:0-18887 GCA_038046485.1 Nanobdellota archaeon | reverse complement strand
GAACTTTGGATTCTAAAAAACGAATCCAAAGCTACAGAACTAGCGTTCTGAACTTTGGATTCTAAAAAACGAATCCAAAGCTACAGAACTAGCGTTCTGAACTTCCCTCCAACAAGGGGAAAGCTTTAAAAACCGTTCTCGTTTCCAGAGATTAACCCGCATACACTGCCTTGCGCAGGAGGGACTTTATGGAAACACAAGCACTCGCAGAAGCCATCAAAAAACTCAAAGCAGAGGCTCCTAAACGCAAGTTTACTCAATCTGTAGATCTTATCATCACTCTTAAAGACCTTAACTGGAAAAATCCAGAAGAACAAGTTGAATTGTTTGTAGCCCTTCCTCATGGCCTTGGTGAGAAACAAAAGATCTGTGCCCTTGTCGGCCCTGAACTTATGGAAGAAGCCAAAAAAACCATGGATGAAACAATCTTACCTGACGATTATTCTAAATATGACAAGCGAACCACTCGAAAACTCGCAAGGAAATATGACTACTTCATCGCCCAGGCCAATATCATGAACCAGATTGCCGCCAAATTTGGACGATTCTTTGGACCCAAAGGAAAAATGCCCAACCCAAAAGCAGGCTGCATTGTACCCCCTAAAGGAAACCTCAAACCTACTTATGATCGCCTGCAAAAGACCATCAAGATCAGCAGCAAGAAAGGCCCATTCATCCATGCCCGCGTTGGCAAAGAAACCCTCAAAGAAGAAGAACTTGTAGATAACATCAAAACCGTCTACGAACAACTCGCCCAAGTTTTACCCAAAGCTGAAAACAATATTCGAAATGTTTACATAAAACTCACGATGAGTAAACCCATCAAGGTGTAATATGGAACAAAACAACTCTGCACAAAAGTATGTCACCCAACCGGCCAAGAAAAAGATCGAAGCTGTTAGTACTTTTGTAAAACTCATCAAAGAATACCCCATCATCGGCGTTGTCAACATGCAAAACCTGCCTGCACGGCAACTTGCGAGCATGCGCAAGCAACTTCGAGGAACGGTTCTTATTCAGATGACCAAGAAGAGCCTACTTCATCGCACCCTTGAAACCATTGGAGGCGACTACGCCAAACTCATTCCTTACTTCAAAGGCATGCCTGCCTTACTGTTTAGCAAAGAAAACCCATTCAAACTCTTCAAAATTCTAAAGAAAAATAAAAGTAAAGCCCCCATCAAGGCAGGCCAACAAGCACCTAATGATATTATCATTCCTGCCGGCCCCACTCCTTTTGCACCTGGTCCTATTATTGGAGAACTTAGCCAAAATAAGATTGCAGCAGGCGTTGAAGGCGGAAAAGTCGCCATCAAAAAAGACAGCCTGGTTGCTAAAGAAGGCGACATCATCAGCCCAGGCTTATCCAGCATCTTATTGCGACTTGGTCTTCAACCCATGGAAATCGGCCTAGACTTGGTTGCCGTCTATGAAAAGGGAGAGATCATGACTAAGGATGTGCTCGACATTGACGAAACCGTCTTTATGAAACAAATCCAAACGGCTTGCAGTGAAGGCATCAACTTAGCCGTCTACGCCGGTTACACCGTTAAGGACACAATTGAATTACTTGTAGCCAAGGCTGTACGTGAAGCACGCGCCTTGAGCATCAGC
This sequence comes from Nanobdellota archaeon, assembly GCA_038046485.1. Lineage (GTDB taxonomy): Archaea > Nanobdellota > Nanobdellia > Woesearchaeales > SM23-78 > JBBSWA01. Next base: position 17,273 of record JBBSWA010000068.1, on the reverse strand, counting down.
GAAGACATACTCACATCCGATACAACAGGCGATATCCTCGCCAAGGCTGAACGCGAAATGAATGCGTTGAAAGCAAATATACCTAATTAAACCTATAGGAGGGAACCAGATGGAATATGTATACAGCGCCTTGCTCCTACACAAGGCTGGACAAAAAGTAACTGAAGACACCGTCAAGAAAGTTTTAGCAGCAGCCGGCGCTAAGCCGGACGAAAATCGAATCAAAGCGCTTGTCGCATCCTTAGAAGGCGTCAATATTGATGAAGCCATCAAAAGCGCCGCTGTCGCACCCGTAGCCGCCGCACCTGTTGCTGCTGCCGGAGCTGGACACGCAGGAGCCGATAAAGCTGCTGAGAAAAAAGCAGAAGAAGAAGCTAAAAAGAAAGAAGAAGAAGCTGTAGCTGGACTCGGCGCCTTATTTGGATAAATACCGTTTAAACGGATCAATCCAATACATGGCTAGAGTTTAGTTATTTTTTCCTTTTTCCCTCAACGCTTTCGCGTTGGGGCCCAGAAAGGAAACCTTTCTGTGGCTTTCTCTTTTTCCTCTGTATAAACCAAGTGGAAATCATGACGAACAACGTACCTGCATTGCTCGAACAGCTTAAACAAGCTAGAGAAGAAGTCGACCAGCTAAAGATAGAACTCGCTAAGCTCAACAAGGTTAAAGAATCCTTCTACCAAAAAAAAGTGACCATCAACCAAGGCATTACCAACCACATTCAAACCCTAAGCAAATCGAAGTCCAATCGCAATACCTTAACTACTCAAGTAAGAGACCTCAAAGAAAACCGCAACAAACTCAACACCCAAATCAACAATGAGGTCGCTGCCATCAAAGCCCTAAAGGAAGAACACCAACGACTCATGGCAAGCAACACTCAAGCTTTAAACACCGAAGAGAGAGGACGTAGAGGACGGGACAACAAAGGCGGCGGAAACATTCATGAACAGATCAAGGAACTTGAGTATAAACTCGAGACCGAGCCCACTTCTTTTGACAAAGAACAAAAAATCGTAAAGAAAATCAAAGACCTCAAGAAAAAAGTAGGTGTCATGAAAAACGTGCACGACCTTTCTAGACAAATTCGTGAAAAAAGCAAAGAAATTGATCGTTTGAAGAGAGAAGCGAATGAATACCACCAAAAAATGAGACTCATGGCTGGAGAGAGCCAAGGCCATCATGAAGTTCTTGTGGGCAACTCCAAAGAGATTGACGAGATGCGCGCCCAGGAAAAGGCGGCGCACGAAGAATTTATGAAACTCAAAACAGAGTATCAAACAAAGAATGATGAACTCAAGCAGAAGTTGGACGAATTGAAAAAAATCCGCGAGCAACTTGACTCCAACAATGTCAAAGTCCAAGATGACTTCAAAGAAGAAGAACGCAAGACCTTGAAAGAAAAAGAAGCTGAAGTCAATGAAAAGATTAAACAGCGAAAGAAGCTGACAACGGAAGACCTGCTGGTTATGCAACACGCTGAAGGGAAAGGCGGCAAACGGAAGAGGTGATTACTTCAAACTCTCCAGTTTTTCTAGAATCAAATTCATCTCGCTATTTGTCTTCTTGTACCAGACCCAACATAGAAACCAAATCATAAGTATAAGACCAAGCCCCAATCTGATATTAGATGGACTCCAGATGAATGTTCCCACAAAGGCGAAAGCTCCGCTGGTTGCTAATAATAGGATAGCATTTTGATTCTGCAAGCTCTTCCTATAGAGTAAGTCTAGCTTATTTTTATCTATTTCAACCGTCTTCATTTTATTCCCACATTAGGAAACCAAAACCTGCAGCTATAAACAAAAACCCAGCGACAGGGCGATCGATCATGAGCAAGTAGAATCCTCCCATGATTAAGATAACGCTTACGCCGTTCCTCCAGGAAATGCCGTGTTTTACCATAAAAATGAGTTGATACGGAATTCTATATAAAGTTTTTCTAAGAAAAACCGGAAGGATTACGGAGGAGACGGAAATAAAGTCTTAACTTAGAAAAAAAGATTGAGTATTATACTCTAACTTCAGCAGTAGTTTTTTGCCGTCTTTCTCTAGCAAGCTCAACTAATGGTGCATGAGATTCGACCATAAATTCGTGATACACTGCATATCCTCTTTGTTCAAGGAGTGTACGAGCCTTTTCGAATACTAGATCTTCATCTGCTACAAATTGCGATCCGATAAGAGCTTGTTTGGATATAGGGAATATGGCTCCATACAATGTGTTATCATATCGTACTGGGTAGAAATGATCTTCTGGAGAAGAAGCCCAATCATAATTCGTAAGGTTGTTAACTTGGAATGGTGTTCCCAACGCTGACTCCAAATCTGCTCTATATGTTTGAGCTAGACCATGAGCCATTGCTTCCAACTGTTGAACTTGACCTGTAATTGCGGTGGGATCAGTAACATCCATTATTTTTTGGAAAAACAAAGCTATTTTTAAATGTATGCTATATCCGAAGAGTGTGACTCTCTACCTTATCGGGCTTGGACTGTGGGACGAGAAAGACATTACAATCCGTGGACTGGAAACGGTGAAGAAGTGCCAGACTGTGTTCTTGGAAACGTATACCAGCAAGCTGAGTTGCAGCCGAGAAACGTTGGAAAAACTCTATGGCAAGAAGATCCTTGAAGCTGACCGAAACCTGGTTGAAAAAGAGTCGAATAAAATATTAGAGCCGGCCAAAACCAGCAATGTAGCCTTGCTTGTTATTGGAGATGCTTTCTCCGCCACGACCCACGCCAGCTTGTTACTGGATGCGAAAAAGATGGGGGTGCGTGCCAAAACCATTTCCAATGCTTCTGTATTGACTGCTGTAGGGATTGTGGGGTTGGAACTATACAAATATGGGCCTGTTACATCACTGCCCTACCACGAACCAGGCTATGAAAGTAAAACCGCTTATGAGGTTTTGGCTAAAAATCAAGAGCAAGGATGGCATACTCTGATTCTGCTAGATATTAAATCGGAACAAAAGAGATACATGACGGTAAATGAGGCGATCGAAATCCTATTGAAAATTGAGGAAAAAGAGAAAAAGGGTATTTTCAGAACAACGACTACAGTCGTTGGGTGCGCGAGACTTGGAAGCTCAACTCCTGTGATTCAATATGGAGAAGCTGGGCAACTTATGAAAGAAGAATTCGGAGAACCCCTACATTGTCTAATTGTTCCTGGAAAACTGCACTTTGTCGAAGAAGAGATGCTCCAGGAATGGCGAATAAAATCCTAATTCTACGTTTATCTTCCAGATTTAACGGATTATTTCCGGAATACGGTGCGAAGTACATATTAACCACCCCCTAACTTCTACAGGATGCCTTACAGCGTCAAAAAACACATTATCAAGAAATGGGAAGTGTCCATTGCTGAATACAAAAATGATCACATCACCTATAAAGTAACCCGGCGAATCCCTTACCTCTTCGTAGCAGAGACTAAGGTTTTTCATTCTAAAGATGAAGCCAAAAGGCAGTTTCAAAACTGGCTAAAATAATTCTTTTACTTTCTTAACTAACGTTTCTTTTAAAGCAGGTTGGCCCTCTTTATAAATATCTGGAACATTGAGCGAAACAATTTTCTTTTGCAGATACTCCTTAGGAAAGCGTTTGCCCAATTCAGAACGTTGAATGTCTTCCATCACCACAACCACATCTGCCCACAAAAGCTCTTTTGCAGTAACGGGTTTTTCATTATAAAGACCTGCGGACTTTGTCTCAAATTGGCTCGAGAAAAGCCTTTCGGCTGTTTTGCTTCTGTTTTCGTTCTGATTGCAAATAAACAAAACCTTCATACATACTCTAAACAGGCGCTAGAATAAAAATGTTTACTCTATCTGCCAATGATTCCACACTGACTATACGGGCATTTAGAGCCCTTGCACTGAACTGTTTTTTTATCTTGGAGGCAAGACCACTCATTTGTAAACATATCTTGGGTGAGAATTGCACAGGACATTTTACCTTTAAAAGCAATGCTTTTACCAGTTTTATTGAGTTTGCATGAATTGCCTGCATAAGAAATGGAACTACCCTTATTTGTTGTTGAACTAGAACTATTGGAAGAAGGCCCTCTTGAAGTACCTGAATTAATCGACCCCCAAGGGGTTCTAGCATGGGAAATACCTGAAGAAGACCAAGAAACTCCTGCCATAACTAAGGAAGAGCTCAACAAAACAAACAAAACAAACAAACCCATCTTGTTCATAGCCCTTGTAAACAATTACACCTATTTAAGTTTTACGCTCTCCCTTTGAAAAGGCTTATTATAATCAAAAACTGACCGCACTTCGTCTGAGATTGTGGATGTAGAATCCAAAACCTTTAAATAACAACCCTAGATCACAAGGATAAAGAAGGCTTAGCGTATGGCTAAGACCGTCTAACCCTTTAAAAAGAGGTGTTGAACAACTAGGTGATCGATTTGGCAAAACACAAAAAAGAGGCAATTCGCAAAGAAGAAACAAAAACACTTCAATTCATCGTCGGTGGCGTCGTCATTCTTGCCATCGTACTGCTTGGACTTTTGTTCTATAAGTCCCAACCCAGCAGCCCTGAACAAGCTACGGTTCAAGACACACCCGTAGCTAAAGTCAATGATCAAACCATCCTACAAAGCCAGTTGGATGCTCAATACGGTAAATTACCTGAACAGTTCCGATCGCTTCTCACCAAAGAACAAGTCCTTGGTCAGATGATCGATGAATCTCTTCTCTTACAAAATGCCAAGCAAATGGGCATTCAAATCAGTGACGAAGACGTGCAAAAAAAACTCGAAAGCTTCCTACAAGAAAGCAAGATTGACAGACGAGTCTTTGAAGAAAGCCTCCAACGACAAGGCATTAGCCAACCAGAAGTTATGGAATTATTCCGAAAACAACTCACCCTACAAGCCCTGCTTGAACAAAAATTCTCGAAAGACCTCACTGTAACTGACAAAGAAGTCTTAGATTATTACAATACGAACATCCAAGACTATAAGGTACCCCCCAGCACCAAGGTACGACACATCTTGATTGCCTTTGGAAACATGAGCCAAAAAGAAACTGAAGAACAAGCCCAAAAGATTCGAGACATGATCAAGCCAGATAGCAGCAACTTTTGTGAGCTCGTCCAAAAGTACTCAGTGGATAAAGGCAGCCTCAAGACCTGCGGCGAATACACCTACTCGGCTGACACTCAATTTGTACCGGAATTCAAAGCAGCCGGAGACAAACAAGCCGTCAACCAGATTAGCATTGTCAAAACTCAATTTGGCTACCATATTATTCAAACCCTAGCCAAGTTGCCTGAGCGCATACCAAAAATTGTAGATGTCAAAGCGGACATTACAACGCTGCTCAAAAACAAGAAACAACGAGATGCCTTGCGCGACTACGTTGCTCAACTACGCAAACAAAGCCACATTGAGAACTTGCTCACCAATCAAACCAGTGAGCCCACAAGTCAACCGGCTGTTCAAGTGCAAGCAACTCCAGTCCCCAGCAAAGTTGTAACAGAAGCTAAAGCTGAGGCTCCTAGTTTGAATGCATTTGCTTTATGCCTAGCCAAGAAGGCTACGCTCTACGGCATTAAAACCGATGTGCAAACCCAAAAACAACTTAAACTCTTTGGCGATGCAAGCAGCTACCTCAACTATATTGACTGCAGCTACCTAGGTAATCCCAATGTTGTCAAGAAAGAATGCGCACAGAAAGGCGTCTCTACCTTCCCCACTTGGGTGATTGGAAGCATCAAACAACCCGGCGTTCAAACCTTGCAACAACTAACCGATGCGACTGGATGTAGTGCATAGGTTTATTCTTTATTTTTTTATCTTGTTTCTATTATTTGCAATTGACGAGGTACATCTAAAAAAATAAACTCTTGGCGAACAAAAATGCTTTAACGTTTTTGAGGTCTCGTAGAAAAATGCGGGTACACAGAAATGCTACGCATTTCTGGACCCGCCCTTACTTCGTAAGTGCGGGTGTCAGGATTTGAACCTGAGTAAGCACTAAGCTAACAGGTATCTTCTGCGCTTAATAGAGCAGCCTAAGCTTGGACCCTCAAAAGGACTGCCCCGTTTGACCGCTCCGGCACACCCGCATAATGGATAATGCTATTAAGCTTCTCCATATTTCTAACTGGCAGATTCTTTAAAAGCTTATCGATGTCTTGAGGGGCAATTTTTAAGCCGTAATAGCGCTGACTATACTTCTTATTGAGCCAAACCTCTCTTTTATGGCTTATTCCTAGATTATACAAAATTTGGCTTGTGCCGTCCAAGAGTTTCTCGCTAGCTGAAGTAAAGCCTATAGAACTACCCCGGATACCGCCATCAGTATCAAATAACCCTGCTAAGAAGGCTTTTTGTAAGTCCAACGAAGTAAAAATTTGACTCGGAATACTCACCGAAAAGCACTTTTTTCCAGCGGGAATGCCTAAATCTTTAGTAAGAAAGTAATAGAAACTCTTATTTCTAAATTGAAAAGAAAACAACTCTTGTTTTCTTTCAAAGGCAGGTTTCTTTGTTTTTACTAAGCTTTTTGTTTTTATAACTTCTTTAATTAGGGCACATACATGTTTCAAATATTCTCTATTTATCCCATCAATGACAATCCTATAATCTTTAGAAAAATCAACCTTAGACTTTGTACCCTTTGAAATATGTCCGTCACCTGCAATAACCCCTGCCAAATAAGCAGTTACTTCGTCAAGTTGTATTTTATGGATTTTACCAATATTCATTTCAACCACCTCCAAGTTTTATACTCTTACTAAAACCTGGGGCTCTCCCAAGGAATGGGGCCTTCTGCAGAACTCACAAAAAAGCTTTAGGATCCTATTCCGACCTTGGAAAGGAAAAGATTTTTGTTAAGAGTTTTACGTTGCCTCTTTCTCTTAAAACTAAGAATTTATTTATATATCTCATGTCGTCGTGTCCAGTGGCATTGTCTGGTTGGTCGAAAAACGAAGTTTTACGACCTGCAAAATCCTATTTTTTCCTGCCTGAGCCATACACTACCTGATATTCACCGCTTGTCCAATGTACCCTTCTTAGGATTATATTCTCTGATATAAGGAATAGCAACCGCAATTATGAGCATACCCATACCGAATAGCACAACTAAGCCTGGTCGCTCGCTAAAGAAAAACACACCAAAGACCACGCCAAATACAATCTCGAGCAAACCTAGAATTCCCGCCGTTCCTACTTCGATAAGTTGCACTCCTCTTACGAATGTCCATGAGGCAAAAACGGAAGCAACTGCAAAAATAACTAGATATATCCACTCCATATGCCAGCCAACAGCAGGATATGCTTCCTTCATAGCAAAAGCCATAATCGTATTGGCAATTACAGAAGCCGTCCATATGAGCACGTTCGATTGTGTAGCATTGTAGGGCATCTTCTTCGCTATCATGTTATAGACTGAACTAGCCAGCCCACTTACAACTACGGCAATAAGGGGCATCCACCCTACCTGGCCCACACTTGATCTAAAAATCAGTGTTAAACCTCCAATGCCGATTAATACAGATATCACCTTCTCGCGAGTAATCCTCTCTCTTGCAAATAGCCACCCTAAAAATAATGAACCGATCACAATCATCGTATAGTTAACACCCAGACTGAGACCTATCCCCGCATGTAAGATGGCATAGTAGAGCAGACCCCAAATAAAAAAAGATACTGCTAGCAAACCAGCCAAATAGTGCCAATTGTACTTCCAATGAATTGGCTCAAATTTTTTACGTTGAAAAGCGAAGGGTACAAATAACACCAACACGAGTATGCTCCGCAAAGCCGAAGCCGTATAGCCGCCAAAGAAATTGCCCATCAGTGTCGTCCAAATACCATAACTCGCGTAGAACAACGAGGATATCACTACCAAACTCGCACCGAGCGGTGCAACTGGTTTACGTTTGACCATCCAATTGCTACTTTTAATCAGTATTTAAAGCTTCATAAAAAAAAACGTTGGCTTTATAAATATTCGTGCGACCCATTTACAAAATGACCAGCAAAATCCTCGTCGGATGCCCTACATGCGACTTGTATGAGTACTGCTTGGAAGACTATGCACACTCCGTGCGCAACCTTCACGCCCCTCCTTATGAGATTGTCCTTGCTGACAACTCCAAAAACAATGAATTCTTGCATCAACTCCAACTCAAAGGGTTTACTGCTCTTAAAGCACCTTGGCATGAAAGCGCGAAGGAACGGATTGTGCAGAGCAGGAATGTCCTGCGAAAGATGGTTTTGGACCAGAAGTACGAATGGTTCTTTAGCGTTGAAATGGATGTTGTTGTACCTCAAGGTGCCATTGAGCGATTGCTGAAGCACAAAGAAAAGATTGTAGCCGGACTCTATTACACCCGACAGCCAGATGAGAAGAACCAAGTTAAGATGTTACCTGTTGCGCAATGCTTTGAAAAAGAAAAAAAATGGGATAAATTGAGGTTTCCTACAACCGAGGAGTTGAAAAGCAAAAAACCCATACCTGTTGCTTATACTGGTCTTGGATGCCTGTTGATCCACCGTTCGGTGCTTGAAAAGGTTGAGTTTAGGTACAAAAAAACAAAAGATGGGGAAGGAGGCTTTGATGATGCCTGGTTTGGGTTTGACGCCTGGAAAGCAGGCTTTAAAGTCATGCTTGACCCGACGCTGAAGTGCGAACACCTCATTGATAAAAGACCTTGGAAATGGAGCGAGATACAGAAGTAACTACATTAAGACGAACAAACCTATGACTTAAATCCATCAACAACCCACTCTTCATGAAGATGCGCTGAAATGCCGAAAAATCTTTTGGCATATGTTTATAAATAAAATATCAGTTCTTTATGTATGCCTTATACTCGCCTAGTGAAGCCTGCATTTCCGCAACCGGATGGCTCCGTAATATACCTTTTGCCATGTATTCCTGCAGATGGCACATATCAACCCGAGCGAGTTACAACGTTAGAAATGATCACTGAAGGAGTTGGATTTATAAAAGAGAAATTGCCATCAGACGAACAAAAAGAAGCAAGAATGAGTAGAACCAGACAACTCTTAGGGGCATATGCTGGGCGCTTTGCAGACACTGGCACAGTACTGGAAGCAGCAGCAGAACAAGGCAGATTTGATTATATAGCAAAAAAACTAGAAGACCAATTACCAGAAATAGCTAGAATCCCTCCCAGGTTAAGACTTGCCAGAACAGACGTGGATGCTTTTTTTATAGGGCTATACCTAGAACTAAGACTGTTGCCAGAAGAAGAGGTATCTGAAGCACAAAGAACAATAGAATTGGTAAGAGAGTACGGTCCGGGCTTAAGACTGACTCCTCGAGTCCCTGTAGCGATAGCAGCTCTCCTATCATCACAGGAAAGAGTATATGGACTGAGCTAAGACAAAAAAATCTTATTCTAATTTTTCCTCAAACTCAGCATCATATGCTGGGCAATGAACCAAGAACAGCTTCATTGCTCCACTCAATGCTTTATAATCATACGGGGTGTTTTTAGGAACGATTACTACGTCTGTTTTTTCTACCTGAACGATTTTGCCGTCGATTATGAACTCGCCATGACCATCAACAACGTAGTAAACCCTATCTGATTTTCGAGTTTTTACCTTGCCATGCCCTTTCGTTACTTCGAAATACGCCGCACTTGCGTTCTCAAAATCTTCCTTAGAATTATACGCCCAACCTTTCAAACCTTCCCAACCAAAAGAACGGGCGGTTTTAAGAGAAAATTTCATCGTATCAATGATTCTGCCAAGAATAACTTCTCATCTTTGCGCTCTTGCCATACCCACAACTGGCACAGACCTGTCTTGTCGAATGATACGCATGTCTGCCACAACGGCGGCAAATGATGTGAACCTTGTTTCTTCCGTGCTGTCCTTGAGAAGCTGTTCCTTTCATACGACGAAGGAGAAAAATGGTATTTATAAAGGTTTTCTTAGCTTTAAGCTAAACTATCCCTCTTACTTGATCTTGTGACACATACCATTGGGCATGCAATCCACGATATGATTGGGGACTTTTAAGCACGCCAGACGCCCGGTGGAGAGCTTGCAACACGCTTGACCCTGCATGCCACACATGACCTGATTTCCCACCTTAATCGAACCCTGATAACCCCCTGCAGCTGCAAAATGGTTCGGACGCTGGGCTTTCCAATGCTTCACATAACTGAAATAACCCTCTGCAGAGACCATGGAAACTAAAAGCAACAAAACCACGATATAAGCTACTTTTTTATCCATATTATAGGGTATCCATATTCATTTAAATAACTTTTTATTACTCCTTTCATGCAAAAAATACTGCTCTTACTCTTGCTCTTGGGTTGCACTTCTTTGCCCCAACTGGTTATTCATTTTTCAAACCATGATTACCTATTTAAAATTGAAATCGTCGACACACCCGCCTTACGTGAAAAGGGACTCATGAACCGAAGTTACTTAGCTGAAGATCAAGGTATGCTGTTTGTTTTTGACCGCGAACAGGTTCTTACATTCTGGATGAAAGACACTCTAATCCCATTGGATATTCTTTTTATTGATCAGAATGAGCGGGTTGTGGATATACAAACTATGGGGTTATGCCTGGAAGAACCCTGTCCTGGATATATTAGTAGGAAACCAGCCCAGTATGCCTTAGAAATCAACGCTGGAATGGCACAAAGATACGGCATTCAAGAAGGCGATTCTTTGATACTACCTCGCTAGGGCTTAGTAGAAAATCTCTTCGCTTCGCTTAGGTAGTGGCTTCAAAGTCTTGGAAGATTTCTTTAAAAGCGGACATTCCCCGGATGGGGCAACCCCCTTGTCAGCTTGAACTTTACATTACATAGACTTTGACCGTATGCCACTACCACCATTTTCTACAAAGCCCCTCGCTAGAGAAAATTTATAAACCCCGTCCAGACCCTACAAGGTATGGTTTTTGAATCCATTCTTAACGCCGCATTCGGCTTTGTCCTACCCTGGCCAGCATGGCTTAGCATTCTTATTATTAGCTTCATTCTGACTTTGATTACCACATTGGTCTACAAATACACTACGAACCAGTCTGAAATGAAACGCCTCAAAGACGAAACCAAGATGCACCAGAAAAAGCTCAAGGAATTGAAGGGCGATCCCAAAAAAGCCATGGAAGTCCAGCAAAAGGCCATGGCTGTGAACATGGAATACATGAAACACTCATTTAAGCCCATGTTATACACCATGCTTCCTTTGCTCCTGATCTTTGGGTGGCTCAGTGCCCACTATGCTTACGAACCCTTACTTCCGAATGTTCCTTTTAATGTGAGTGTTTATACTCAAGGACTCGAAGGAAAGGAGATCTCATTGGAGAGCATCCCCGAACTTACAGTTTCTGAAGCGAAAAAAACCATACAAGGTGAACAAGCCACCTGGACGCTGCAAGGCAGTAAAGGAGACTACAAACTTACCGTGACTCAAGAAACCCATACTGCTGAACGAAGGGTCCTCATCAGCAACGAGAGAAACTACGAAAACCCCCTCGGTGTGATTAAGAACGGGCCGATTCAGAAGTTCATCACCCACAATAAAGAACTCGAGCCCTTTGGAAGCTTCTCCTTATTCGGCTGGCACCCTGGGTGGATTGGAGTTTATATTATATTCTCGATTGCGCTCAGTACCTTGATGAGAAAACTGATGAATGTGTATTAAAGATGAAAAAAGTCCCCTTAAAACAAGGAGAGATGAAAGAAATTGTCAATATAATAAAATCTGCAACTTCTATAGAATTACACGTCAAAGATTTTAATCCTATTAGACAATTTTATAAAAGCATAGGCTTTCAAATAATTCTTGATAACCCTGGAAATTATTTGGTTGTGAGAAAAGAAAATGCAATACTAAATTTCTGGGGGGATGCTGGCAGATACTATGTAGGAGATGTCGGTCGCTATGCTACAAAAGCATATTTCAGACAATGGCCAGAAATGAAAAAGGGTTATGATGTAGAAATTATTATTCCGGTCAAAAATATAAAAAAATATTGGAATAACATAAAAAACAAAGTTAAGGTAATAGATGAATTATCGGACAGGCGGTGGGGTGTAAAAGACTTCAGAATCGAGGATCCAAATGGCTTTTACATACGATTCACGGAGCCTTTTGACTGGCTATTCGAATTTAAGGGATATTTGAAAGAATGAGGGTTAGTGTCCATTCACAGCCGCACTATCGTTCATTTTACAGGATCACTGCATAACCTAAAACGGTTTCATAAAGACCATTATTTTTCCTTTATAGCCGAAATTCTTCCGGATTCTCCTTCGTAAAACATATAAAGAAACAGGTCTTACCAGGATTCATGAAAGAAGATAAGAAATTAAAAGTCAGTAAAAAAGTACAAGAAGAACTCGAAAAAATGAAGGATGGAGAGTGGATTTTTGAGTTATTGGGATGGCGATCGAAAGGTGGAAAGGATGATTGAATTTGGCTTTGGTATTAAATCTGTCGGAGACGAGGATAAGACAGAATATGTTAGTGCACATATCAATGAAGGCATAGCTTTAGAAGTGGTCATTCAAAGATTGAAAATGCTTCTCTTCCAACTTGAGAAAGAATATATTAGTACATTCAATCAAACACATTCCAAAAGAGATAACAAATAAGTTCAGAACAAAATTTTCTTCGAAAATTTTTATTATGCTCGCCAGGATGAGTGTTCTTTACCGTTATAGCAAATTGCACAAAAATTTTAAAATTTATGCAATTTACTAGACTAGCGAATCTCTCTATTCTTATATTTATGAGATTCGCTATTACATCATCACAGGACCCATTCCACCCATGCCTGGCATGCCACCCATGTCGGGTTCATCCTTGTTCTTCTTATCCTTGATGTCTGTGACCATGGCTTCAGTTGTTAAGATCATAGCCGAAATACTTGCGGCGTTCTGCAAAGCGGAACGCACGACTTTCGTCGGGTCCAAGACACCAGCCTTGAACATGTCCTCGAATGTGTGTGTTTTTGCGTTGTAACCGATGTTCAGATCTTTTTCCTGCAAGAGCTTGTTGACAATGACGGAGCCGTCTTTTCCAGCGTTCTTCACGATTTGCCGGATGGGTTCCTCAATTGCTTTCTTGACGATTTCCACGCCGATTTGTTCCTCACCTTGTAGTTTTAATTTTTCCAACTCTGCAATGGCCCTTAAAAGGGTAACTCCACCACCTGGAACGACTCCTTCTTCCACGGCAGCACGGGTTGCGTGCAAGGCATCATCGACTCTTGATTTTTTCTCTTTCATCTCGGTTTCAGTAGCGGCACCGACATTGATGACGGCCACGCCCCCGCTTAACTTAGCGAGACGCTTCTGCAAGTCTTCTTTTTCTGAGTCAGAATCTGATGATTTAATCATGTTTTCGATTTGAGCAATTCTGGTTTTAATCTTTGCTTTATCCCCTGCCCCTTCAACGATGACTGTTTTTTCCTTGTCTACTTTGATTCGTTTGGCACGCCCTAGATCGATTGGCTTTGTAGTTTCCAGCTTCATGCCTTTGTCTTCGCTGATGACTTTACCACCTGTGATAACAGCAAGGTCTTCTAGTATTTCCTTTTGCTCATCCCCAAAACCGGGCGCTTTGATAGCAACGACTTTGATGGTGCCTCGCAATAGGTTAAGGACGATGGTGGCCAGGGCTTCACCTTCCAAGTCTTCGCACACAATCAACAAGGGTTTGTGTTCTTGGGCGGCGGCTTCCAAAACAGGGATGAGATCCTTCATTCCAGTTATTTTTTTATCAAAAATTAGGACATATGCATCTTCTAATACAGCTTCCATTTTTTCCGGATCGGTTACCATATAAGCGGATAAGTAACCACGGTCAAACTGCATGCCTTCCACCACTTCTAACGAGGTTTCCATGGTCCTTGCTTCTTCGACTGTGATGACGCCACCATGACCTACTTTTTCCATGGCATCTGCAATCAGTTTTCCAACTTCTTCATCGTTGTTAGCTGAGATGGTGGCAACTTGAACAATCTTTTCCTTTGTTTTGACTTCTTGACTTTTGCTTTTGATGAATTCAACCACTTTTTGCACTGCCTTTTCCATTCCTTTTTTTACATCCACTGGATTGGCGCCGGCTGTGATGTTTTTCAAGCCCTCCCTGCACATGGCCTGTGTAAGAACTGTGGCGGTTGTGGTACCGTCTCCTGCCACGTCTTGCGTTTTACTCGCAACTTCTTTAACCAATTGAGCGCCCATGTTTTCAAATGGATTTTCCAAGTCTATTTCTTTTGCGATGGTAACGCCATCATTGATGATCGTAGGACTGCCAAAACCCCTGTCTAAGACGACGGTACGGCCTCTTGGGCCTAAGGTGACCTTGACAGTGTCTGCTAATTTATTGATGCCACGCATGATGTGTTGTCGTGCAACTTCGTCAAAAATGATTTGTTTTGCCATATTCATTCACCTATTCAACCTTTGCAATGATGTCCTTTGCGTTGAGAATGAGGTGCTTTACGCCCCCAATCTTCACTTCATTACCTGCATATGATTCAAAGAGAATTTTATCGCCCTTTTTTACTGGGCAGTTTTCGCCGACTTCAATGACTTCACCCTCATTGATTTTTTCCTGGGTGTTTTCCGGCAAGTAAATACCCCCGGCTGTTTTTTCCTCGCCTACCTTGGGCTTGACCAAGACTCTTTCTTTTAAGGGAATTACTTTCATGCGATCACCTGGGTTTTTATGTGTGCTCAAGAACCACTGGTTCTTGGCACGTCAAATTCCACTTTTTAAGCTTTCTATGAGATCGTGGAATTTGTCTGTTTTATATAGATTGCTATGATTAATTTGATCTTAATCTGTTGAACTTAGATCAACGGATGTCTGAGTTGTATTTAAAGTTTGTGGAACTGGTTTAATTATTTTCTATATAGATATTATTTTATTCGCTGAAAAAAAAGCTGCCCTATAAGGTGGAGTTCTCTCTTACGAATAACAAAATATAAAAAGACACTCTGGGAAAGAGCTACATATGGCTGAGAATGTTGAATACGTAGGAACTGTCCATGACCTGATCGCAAATGAACAAAATGGATATGTTATACAATTAGACGTTCAAAAAAAAGAAGCCCAACATGGAGAAGAAAGGTTTAGGATTGCGCTGATCACAACATCTGAAAAAGGAGATGTCATTCCACTCGGACTCCCAGGCGAACTTATGCAAGACATTCTGGGTAGGCTGCACCTTCAAGAGGACTATTATCCTAAAGACAAAGACAGAAATAAATGGGAATCCCTTATGAAACAAGCCTTGCAAGACCATAAAAGAGAATTAGTAGGGAAGCGTGTTCGAATTATGATTTCTAACGAATAAAAGAGAAAAACCATGACGACAAAAACCATTAAAGGGGGAATCAATCAAGTAAAGAAGACAAATGCTAATAAATATTTTGCAGAACTATTGGCCTTGTGTGTAGAATGTGCAGCACCCTACTCTCTTAACTTAGTTGACCTAGGCGATGCAGGCAAAGAAGACTTCTTAAGCCACGCTGCTCAAGCACTAGAAACTCAACCTGAACAGCTAACTGAGAAAAGAATCATGATTCAATTCATCCTGGACTAAGCTTTTTTCTAACTTAAATACAAATAATCACTTATAAAGATACAAACTCAGGCTGAAGACCGTCAGCTATTTAAAGATCCGGAATCTAGAAAAGAATATGGGTCTTTGGAGTTGGCTTACGGGAAAGCGTTCTTCCAGCCCACCTGCTACTGTTACCAAAGAAGTTTCTAGTAGAACCCAACCTCAGGCGACCAAGCCAGCGACACCCACACCTGCACCAACACTCCCCCCTGAACCTACCCCGATTCCGCTACCTACACGAGAATTGGAAATACTCCGACTTGTTCTTCAAAAGTTAAAGCCTGAAGGACCACGTTATTCTGATGATACTGACCCCAGGTCTGATGAAACACCCATTTATAATGCCATTGTACCTGCGAAAGCAAGTGCCAGTGGAAATGATGAAGCATTCGAATTACAGGTTTTACTAACAACAGATAAGACTGGAGATAAACAACCCATATACACAGCTCAATGGACAGAATCAGGCAGTCGGGGAAAAGACCCTAAACTACCACGCCTCAAAGAAAAACTGCCATTTAATGGATTTCTGAACCGAGGCAACACAAGCGGAATGCGTACGCCAGACGACGTAATCCGATTCGTGCAAACCTTGTATGATGGCTATGGAATCCGAATAAAGTTTGACTGAAATAAAAAACGAACCTAATGGGTCACTATCACTTTCAGCTTTTCCTTATCCACCGCTTCATTTGTTATGCTCCAGTAAAAGCTGGCAAACTTTTGGGCGAGAAGACCGTCCTTATTGAACCGGTACATCTTTGACTTACCACTAACCCTGGTCTGGACTAATAAACCCTTTTTAATGAGCTCTTTTATCAAGATTTTCAACGTGGAATAACCAACGCCTGCCTTCTCAGCCAGGTCTGTCATGGAGTAATCGAACTTATCAAAAACGATTAAGAAATCCAAGATTCTATTACTCGGGCTGTCCCCAAAAGTCTCTAGAAAAACAGATTTTCCCATTTCTTCTTGTAAACTGGCCATACGTAGGGTAATGTAAAGCCCTATTTAACTCTTTCTATTTATAACCAATATAAGCTATAAAATATCTTATAAAAGCTATTTTTTGTTGTCTAATCAGAGAACCTGGAAGATTACACAAGACACTGGACATCCACACACAGAAGATTATAAGGAGAAGATTCAACCAGACACATGGAGTCCCTCAATGACTTTGAAATTGCGATACTCAAAGCCATGCACTCCCGAAACGTATATGGCGCTAAACACATCCGACTCGAGAAAATCATGAAATCTGGATTCCCCACCCATCTTTACGGAGAGGCCAAAAAAGCGATTTATAGCTTAATGAAAAGGTCATTTGTTGTTTACGCCAAAAAAAGCAAGAACGCCATCCAGCTCAACCAAGCACTCAGTGCAGAAATAAAAGAGGTCATCCGACAGGATTATGATTCACCCTAGAAGATCGTCAGCTTTTTAAACTCCAAGAATTTAAAAGACGTATGCGCATCCTAGCCCTTCTTGCCCTCATGCTTCTCCTGATCCCTGCTTTTAGCATGGCCTCGTTGGTCTATAACGATCCGGAAGTCTTCTGGGTACGAAATCATGCCGCCTTCTTCACCGACCCTGTAAACAACCAACAAGTAAGAGTCCAGCGCATCAGCAACGAACAGCTACGCACCTACCTTCAAGAC
>JBBSWA010000067.1:0-17160 GCA_038046485.1 Nanobdellota archaeon | reverse complement strand
TGATGTAGAAAGAAAGAGAATTGCTTTAAAAAGGTTGTTGTGGTTTCGAAAAAGTTTTATAGTTAAAATGGATTAAGTAAGGATGAAATTTCATATTCTTTCTTTGCCCAAACTACTAAAGGATTCAAAGCCTTGGGGGCTTCGTAAGAGCTTCTGGGATAGTCGATGGTATTTGGATTATTATCCGCAGCAGCGTACCTCTCCAGATTCAAAGGGTTTATTGAGCAAGTTAGGATTCAGAACAGGAGAAAAAATCTTGTGTTTGGCTGCTTTTAAGGCGAATTGGACTTTGGCTTTAGCAAAAGCAGGGGTTAAAGTGGTTTATTCAGATGTATCTAGAGAATTAGTGCAATACGTAAAGAAACAGGTGAAGCATAAAAACCTAGTCAAGTATGCGTGTGTGGATTATTCACTCTATCCAGATAAAGTAGGATTGTTCGATTGGTCATTTTCGTTTGAAGCAGTAGGTCCAAAGCCGTTTATCTTATTGCGGGCTTTGTTGAACAATAAGGGCGGAAAATATGTGGTTTGGGATGAAAGCTCGCATGCTAAAAATAAGTTAGAGCAACTAAGACAGACAATAGCAGTATGTAAACAGTTATATGCTGCTCCAGGTTCTATCCGACGAATTTCAGTTCGTTGTCAAGATCGGTTAGGGGTGTGGGCCAAGCGACCTCATGTTGTGGTTACAGTTAGGTCTTCATCTAAAGCAAGGAGTCGAATAAAGCTTGATTTGGCACTCTTAGTTTTTTTGAATAAGAGCGGTACAAAAGTGAGTAAGCTAAGCCTATGTCATCGTTACAAGTGTTCAGAAGAGACTATAGAACAGTCCCTACATCGTTTACAAGCTTGGTCTAAACTGTTGCCGGAGCGTAAAGTGAAAGAAATAATCGTGATCTAGTTAACCCCACGAAGCTAAAATTCCGCCCATAATAATTAGGGTAACCAAGTAGTACATCACATTGATCCAGTACAACTTCCAGCTTTTGCCTTCCCAGAGAACAGAGTTTAGGTGAACAGGTAGGATAAGGCCGATCCAGAGCCAGAAGGCAACAGCTGCTCCTTGGCCAAAGGTTTGTGCATCGACCCATTTGACAATGGCACTAAGAATAAAGGCCATAATAATGGTGCCTAGGAATGTAAGGGCGTAACTTTTGCCCATGCCCTTTTTCTGAGCTGCTTTGGCTCGTTGGGGTGTAATCCCTGAAAGCTTCATCCAATCATTCCCGAATAAAGCAGGTGAATACCACGCGCCACCAATGATCATGCCAACAATGGCACTCACAATCACAGCAAGAGAATGAATGGGTGGTGGTAACATAATTAATCTTTAAGACTGGGGGTATTTATGTTTTGTGTTTTTGGAAGTTTTTACACATCCACAACCATCTGAATCATAACCTCTTCAGGTTTTTCTTCAATGAGCATATCACTGTACGTCGCCGCTTTGATATCTCCATGGGTATCATACTTTTTGTGGTCGTCGCCAAGAAGGGTGGCACTCAGTCCGTACCCTTCATTATTCTTAGTGATAGTCAATTCAGATACCTGATGCAGTAAGAATCCTTCAGCACTGAGCAGGTAAACAAGTTCATCAACAAAGTCAAAGAGCAGGCTTTCTTTGTTTTTGGTCTGGATGTTTATTTTTTGAGTGGCAAGGGGTTTAATCGTATTTGTATCGATAAGAAGGTTAAAAAAAGCTAAGGCTGTATTAGAAAAGGCTTCATCTAGGTTCTTGCCATACGCTCTAAACTTGGCGTCAGCGGTGTGTTCGAGGTATTCAAACGTCTTCATAGAGGAGGTTGAAGGAAGGAAGATTATAAAGGTTTATTGTTTGAAGGCAGGAAAGCGTGGGACGAGAGTGACAAGTAAGGAAAAGACGGTACCCATGAGGGCAGGAATGTACCATCCAAATCCAATGGCCATGCCTAGTGCAGCACTGAACCACATGCTAGCTGCGGTGGTAAGGTTGGTGATATGCCCTGCTTTTTTGTGTAAAATAATGCCCGCTCCTAGAAAGCCAACACCCACAACGACATTAGCGGCAATACGGGCGGGTTCATTAGGATCCATATAAACAGAAAGAAGGGTGAAGAGCATGGCGCCCGCAATAACAAAGAAGTGGGTGCTAGTGCCAGCGTCTTTTCCACGGCCCTCTCGTTCCCAGCCGAGGATGAAACTGATGATGAGGCTAATGGTTATTTTAACAAGAAAACTCATCTCAATGGGAGTTAGAAGATCCATTATTTTTTGTTTTAAGAGATAGGGTTATTAAAAGGTTTCCGTTTAATCCGGAAGATATTTATGTTTCATGGAAAATTTTCGGAATCTATGAAAAAGCTTCGGAATTCGGATGAGCGTCGTTAAAAAGGGTTTTGTAGCTCGCAGAGCATGGTCAAATATTATCTAGACACATGTATATGGATTGATTTTTTCGAAGATCGAAAAGGGTCTAAAGGTGAGCCTTTCGGAGAATTTGCTTCTAGGTTATTAACTAAAATTCAAAAGGAAAACAATCAGATTATGCTTTCAGATCACCTGTTAAATGAATTTAAGAGGGGGTTTTCGCTGAGTTCTATTTTACATATTCTAGATTCTCTACAAATAGAAATGGAAGGGTTTTCTTATAGTATATCGCAAGATGCAGAGGCACAAAGGTTAGCTAAGGATAAAAACGTACCATTTGAGGATGCATTACATGCTATTTTGGCTCGTGATTCAAATGCAATTTTGGTAACTCGAGATAAACATTTTAAGAAGTTATCTAGTGTTTCAAATCCATTTAAACCTGAGACTTTGATTTGAGTTTTTTGTGCATCTCCCAGAAGACCTTTTCTCGAATTTCATGCAATTCCTTGTCGGTTGTCTGTTTTTTCTTCTTGAAGATGCCTCGGAATTGGTCAATGTCAATCATTGCTTGTTTCAGCTTAGTCTCATCAATTTTCTCTCGTAAGGCATTCCGGATGAACTCAGTACGGTTCTGATATCCAGATTTTTTTACAATATCATCTATTTGGTGCAAGAACTGCCTTTCCAGTTTGACCGTAATCATCTCAGTAACCATATAGCCATAGTATATACTTTAGCTATATAAAGATTTCGGCTAAAATCAATCGTAGGGTGTGAGATCAATCAGAGTTATTCATTGCCAGCACTCTTAAGAACTTGGGGTTCGAACATCAGAACATACGATTCAACGTCACTTTTCGGGCAGTGTTCGGCTCCTTTCGGAACGACGGTGATTTCTCCTTCTTGTAAAACAACATCAGGTTGTTCTTTGACTTGAATGGTGATGGCTCCCTTTAAGACATAGAAAAACTCATCTTCGCCGTGTGTATGCCAGTGATAACTGCCTTTGAAGAGGGCCATTCGTACGACTTGGTCATTCACTTTAGCAACTTCGATCGGAAACCAGGCTCTTCCACCGATTTCTTTTATTTTTTCTTTGAGTTGGATCTTAGATATCATTGGTTTACCAAATCTCCACAGTCTTTCCATCACCCAATCTAAACAAGACGCTTTTGGCAATGCCTTCAAGTTGATGAGAAACAATCATGTAAGCCCAAGTAGCCCCGCAGCCGCGGATCTGCACGGTCTTTCCTTTGTATTTACCCAAGTCTTCTTTCTCCATTTTCTTTCGAAGTTCTTCTGCATCGCTGATGCCTTCCATGAAAATGCCTAGATCAAAAAGTTCATGACCTGGAGGTAAGGGCAATTTTTCATGCGGTGCTTTAACAAGGAATTTCATGAGGGCCTTCCATACATCTGGTCTTGTCGGTCTTGCATGTTTCCACCGCCCAAGTAAGCGCCCCCTGCAGATTCAGAAGGTTCAGTGCGGCCATACATTTCATTTCCACTCTTGCCAGTCTTGTAGGCATTGTCAGCTCCAGAATCTTCATCCTCTTTTTGCAGCTTGTAGCCCGCTCCGCCCTCTTTTTCTTTGGGACTTTCCATGGCTTTGCCACAGCTGCATTCCCAGGCAACGTGTTGGGCTTCATGTGTCGATTGTATCTGTTGGGATCGAGGAGGTTCAAGCGCCTTCTTTTCTTCATCACGCAGCCACCAGGCATCTACGGTAGGAGAATTCACTGGAGGAGGTGTAGTCTCAGTACCTTTTTCAGTAGTACCCTTTTCAGAATTTTTTTCAGGAGCAAGGATCTCTTCTTTTTCAACCGATACCAGTTCAGCACCGAAATGTTCTTTTGAGTGTTCTTTCCAGCGTTTACTCTGTAGGATTTTTTTCTTGTCGGCGTCCGCAAGGTCTTCTTGCTGGATCATAGAGTCGAGGGTTCCAAAGTCCATATTAAATGATCCGTTCCTTTTTTTTGTTTTGAATGTGAATCACATTGACAGGACACGCCTCAGCAGCTTCCATATTAATCTTGAATTCATTCTGATCAAACGTTGTTTTTTTGGGTTTGGATTTAAGACCGGTATCTTCTTCTTCCATGATCCAGTTCTCAGGTGCCGCAAGCTCACACGCAGTACATCCAATGCAGTTCTCTTGGTCATGAATAATAGTAAAATCCGACATCATTATTCCTCCACCAATTCAAAGTCTTTCTTGCTAGCGCCGCACACCGGGCAGACCCAGTCATCCGAGATGTCTTCAAAGGCGGTTCCAGGTTTTATCCCACCATCAGGGTCCCCTGCAATGGGATCATACACAAATCCGCAGATCGTGCAGAGCCATTTCTTGCTTTTGGCCATAAAGATCTAAATATAGGGTTATTTTTAAAGATTTGTGCGATTGTTTAAGTTTAGGCTGTTTTGGGTGGGGCTAGTCAATGAATTGCGTGTTGTCTTCGTACAGAACCCTCTTTATATTTTGAGCCTTTCGAGATTAGTCTCATTTAGGGACTGGAGGTCAAATGGAGCAGAAAAATCCTAGCTTACATAGCTGGTAGTTTGAAAGCCAGTATTTATAGTGAGACTGGAAGAGTTCAAAGTAGCATTTAACTTAGTTAACGCATTTCTCATGACGATTGCTTCTATAGAAAGCTTGCTCAAGATAGTCTTTTGCGTATTTTCACTGGCGATAAAACGATCGGCAAATTGTCCGATGATGTCAAGGATACCTTGCAACTCCTGAGTTATAACTGAGCATGCACGATTTTTTTCTAGGTATCTTTGTTTGTATGGATCGCCAATTATTCGGCCTGCACTAGTGGCGTCAGAAATGCCTTTGCCTAATTGGTTAATCTCATTTGCTAACAGATTACCTTGTTGGATTAGAACACTAGCTCGTTGTATCATTAAATCTAAATTTTCCAGAATCTTTTCAGCTTGGACTAATTCTTGTTCTTCCCGGTAAATCTCCATATGGACTTGTTTTAGTGTTTCTTCTTCTTCTTTTGTTAGGATAAGTTGCTTTACAGGCGTATTGAACAAACCCATTCACTTAATCAGAATATTAGGATATATAAAATATTGCTTTCATAAAGGCTCTTATTTTGACTTTAAAAGGGTAGACTAAATAGATTTCTAAGATAAATAAAGCAACACAAGACCCCCCCCACGATCAACAGGGTGCCGCATAGTTTAGGTAGAAGGGCCGTATCGCGGGTCATTTTCCCAATATGAAGATGGGCGATGTCTCTAACCAGCTTGTTTAAGTCCATCCGGTTAAGGTCTTGGTTGGATATATTAATTTTCTCTTCTCAAGTAATCTCCGCGATCCAGTAAGATTTTAATAAAAGCTCTGCCATGGACTTGTTTGAGTTCGCCAAATCCTAAATTCTCGTCGTATTCGTTCTGTACCAACACCAGGCCTTCTTTTACAGTAGTCGATACAATGCTTTCTTCAAAGATATCGCGTCGGCAAAGAAAGAGCCAGCTTCCCTTTTTGTTGATGTAGGCCTTTTTTATGCTGTTTTTGGCAAGCAGATCCAGTAAGGCGGGGCTGGGTTGAAAATCATTTTTTTCTTCTCCAAGGGGTACGCCAATGGAGTATACATCACGTGAAGTGACTTTTTCTTTAATCTCAAGGAGCTTTTTGGGGGCTTGGTAGTATCTTCGCCCGATTTTTAGAACATCTGGGATTTCCATAGTACTGAATTTCCTGCAAAATTGTACGAGTTTATTCATCTTGAAGCACCACATTTCCTAGGTTGATGATGAGTTCTTTGATCTTGTTCTTATAGTTTTCCTCATGCAGCTCTTCAATTTGATGGCCCAGTTCTTGAATGTTTTCTTGAAGGTATACCATGCGGCTTTTGGTTTCAGAAAGTAGGCTTTCTTGCTCCATGACATTTAGAGCGGTGATGCTGTTGCCGAGTTGGGCTTGGATCTGGTTGAGTTGATCGCCAAGTTCTTGGAGTTTCGCGCGTTTTTGGCTAAAGTATTCAGCAGTAAGCCTAGGTAAGGTATTGAGGGCCTGAACTTCCTTATCTTCTTTCAAATCCAGATTTTGAAGTTGAGTGTGGAGTTCAGAAAGGATGCGTGCGATGTTAAGTTCAGGGTCTTGCTGCAAGGCTTCACTTG
The DNA here is from genome assembly GCA_038046485.1 of Nanobdellota archaeon. GTDB lineage: Archaea > Nanobdellota > Nanobdellia > Woesearchaeales > SM23-78 > JBBSWA01. The sequence goes on along the minus strand of JBBSWA010000067.1, from coordinate 10,677 downwards.
CTTCATCCAGGTACTGTTGGACCAGGCTTTCTTTCGCTTCATAGTGGTATTTGCGTAGTGCATAGCTCAGATGTAAGAAACCTTGTTGGAGTTCTTGTCTTTCTTTTTGAAGTTCATGCACTAAGGGTTGTTTTTGCTGCAAAAGGGTTTGGTAGTCTTCATAAGCAGGAGTTTTTTTGTATCCATCCAATCGACGCAAAATCTTTTCTTCGCGCTCTTTGAGTGGAGCAAGTTGGCTTTCTTCTTCTGCCTTTTGTTGCTGGAATTTTTGTCTTTTTTCTTGGTCTTTTTTGTATTCGCCAATTTGGGCTTGGATCTCGTGAACCTCTTCGAGATGTTCGCTTCGCAGTTGGGTAAGGAAGGTCAGGTTATGTTCGGATAAGGCCTTAAGAGCGGTAGTAGTCGGGGCAAGGATTTTAGGAAGGTATTGTTCCAAGACATATTTATTTTGTTCTAAGCTTCGAAGGAGTTCATCGTAATCTTGGGAGGTTTTGCTGGTGAAATAGCCGAGGTCAGAAACCGTTTGGGGGGGATGTAGGTTGGCAAGAAAAAACTGGATCCGTTCTAGGTAGTGTTCGCGGTTTTCTTGGACAATACGTACCTCTTCCTCAGAGATGGCTGGAAGCGCACCATTCTGTAGGGTTTCAAGGGCACCTTTAAGTTGAATTTGGAGTTCCTCAAATCGTTGATTGTACAGCTGGAGTTTTTCACCCAGATTCTTTCGTTCCACATACTGCCGAAGAAAGGGTTCAAGATTCGAGAAGGCCACTGTTTCAGTGGAAGGGGTTTTCTTACGGAGGAAGTCTAAAAAGCCCATGTCTTTTATCGAGGACTAGAAGTTTATATAGTTTTGTGCAGTTTATTCATGGCTTATCCCCCAAAGCATATCAAAGTACTGTCGCATGCTTCCTGCCAAGGAAGAGTCTCGGATGACGATCGTCTGGGGTTCTTGAATAATAACACAGAGAAAAACGTCGTTGAAGATGTCGATCCAGTTGGTGCTTTGGATGTGCTTAGGTAGGTATCGAACACGGGTTCGTTTGAAGTGTTTGCGCTTTTCTCCATATGTGCGGCAATCACTCGTGAATAGAATGCGCATCCTTATGCCCAGTTCTTCCCGTTTTTTATGAAATTCGAGCAGCCAGGCTTCCCATTTTAAATTGGCCATCTTAGGTGCTCCGAGTACGAGCAGTTCGTCTCCTTTTTTCATACTGCAAAGCAGTTCTTCTCGGATGGTTTTAAAGCCATGGAATCCTTCGTAGATTTCAGCAAATTTCTTAGGGCCAAGGGCAGCTCGTTGAACCGATAATCCCAAGATGAGTTTTTGAGCTTCGTTGCGGGTTTCTTTGAGTTGGTCTGTTTTCCGGTCAAGATATTCAAGGATCATCTTGGGGTCGTTCGCCGTATACCTTCTGGTCCCATTTTTGATGATGTGTCCGATGAGCCCTTTGTCAATGAGTTTATCGAGGATATCGTAGAGTTTGCTTTTGGAAACCTTGCTTTCTTTTCCGATGGGTCCTACGGTGCTTTCACCTAGCTTGAGTAGGGCGAGGTAGGTTTTGATCTCTCCATCCGTAAGGCCGATTTTTCGAAAGAGTTCAAAGTTCATAAAAGTGCAAACAAGGGAAGATATATAAAGTATCCTCCTTAGGGGGGGATGATATTTATATAGGGGGATGCAAGACCCATGAACATGAGAACTCCTTGGCTCATTTTAGCTTTGTTGCTGATCGCAGCATGTGCTTCAAAGCCTTCAGAATCCGATGCAATCAAGATAGGGTTTATCGGGGCCTTAACAGGCGGCGCAGCACAGTATGGTCTTCCAGGCTACCGATTGGAGCAGATGGCCATAGATGAGATCAATGCCCAAGGGGGAATTTTAGGAAAAAGGGTGGAATTCATCGTGGAAGATGATTCATGCGATCCAAAGAAGGCCATGAGTGCTTTCTATAAGTTAGTGGAAGCAAATAAAGTCGATGCCATCATCGGCGCTCATTGTTCATCTTCAACCTTGGCTCTTGCGCCCTTGGCGAACGAAAACAAAAAAGTTCTTTTGGCCGTGATGACCTCAACCAATGATCTCTCTAAGTTTGGGGATGACTTTGTCTTTCGTATGACTCCGCCTTCTAAGTATTGGTCCGAGGGGCTGGCGAATGTCTTAGTGAATCAAGATTTGAAAGAAGTTGTCTTATTCTATTTCTTGCAGGATTATCCCAAAGGTGCTGCAGAGTCGTTCAAGCAAGCATTTGAAAAAAAAGGAGGAGAAACCCTGTTGGAAGAAGCCTTTGATCCGGAAGATAAGGATTTCAGAACTTCGTTGCTCAAAGTGCAGGAGTTGCAAAAGCAGCATCCAAAGTTAATGGTGTACATCGCAGCGCAGTCATCCGATCAGGGGTACCTCTTTTTGAAGCAAATGAAAGAATTGGGCATTCAGCCCTATAAATTGCTCGGGGAGAATGCAGCGCTTTCTCCGCAAAACTATCAGTTGACAGGTGGTTTCATTGAAGGGGCCATGTATGGCTTTCCATATGTGGATGAAAAGCAAAACACCTTTTTCAGTAAGGCCTTACAAAAGTACAAGGAAACCTATGGGGAAGAGCTTAATTGGATGATGAATCATTTTGCAAATGCATATGATTCACCGTTGGTGTTGAAGCAGGCATTCGAGGCTTGTCAAGGCACAGAGCCGAATTGTGTTCGTGCTCAGTTGAAATCCCTTACCTATTCAGGGGCTTCCGGTTCATTTCGTTTTGATGAAAACGGAGACCCTGCCAAGTTTCAGATCGGAGTTGCTGTCTTAGGGGATAAAGGTCTGCCGGTGTGGTCAAAAGATGATCAGGGTCAGATGCTTCTGTTTAGCTCAGCATCTTAAGCTGATTTTATTTGCCAGGTCTAAGAAATGTGAGAACTCAGTATAATCTTATTATAAACAAGTTCAGCTAATTTTTTATGATTCTCTGCATCGATATGTACACCTTCTTCTGAGTCCACTTTTACTTCATCCGTTGGATTTAGGTAAAGAACCTTTTCTTCTTTTGCAAGAGTAGAATAAGACCTGATGAGTGCTTTTGTTTTTGCAGTGCCGCCTTTAAAGAGTGTAGAAGCAAACACAGTCTTCTCTTCTAAGATAGGAGGAACAATGATCAGGAGATTAGGGGAAGAAAATCCGTCTAAAGTCTTAAACTTCTTGGCGGCTCTGATCAACCTTCTCATTCCTTCCGTTATTTTTGAACTATCTAGTCCCATCATCTCTTTAGCATCGGTTGTGCCGAGCATGAATATCACAAGATCTATTGGCAAATGACTTTCCAAAATAGAAGCGAATGTTTGCAATCCATTTCTGCAGGGGAATTCAGGTCTAGGGTCGTCGAACATCGTTGTACGACCTCCGAGTCCTTCTTCAATCACTTCATATTTTTCACCGAGTTTTTTTTGAAGAATTCCTGGCCAACGATTCTGAGTGTCATATCGTTCTCTGCCCATTTTAGAGGGGACCCATCCCCAAGTATTTGAGTCTCCATAGCACAAGATCCGGATTGCTCTTGGATTGGGGTTCATATTAAGGTGATAAGAGGAAGTCATTCAAATGTGTTTTCGAGAAAGAGGAATAGATTAAGCTCTGTGGGAGCTCAAATCGCAATATTTATAAATAAAAGATGCTATGAAATGTATACTAGTATATTTCAAAGGTTTAAATGACAGCATCTCCCGAAGTAAGGCAACTAGCCGAAAAGTTACATGCCCAAGGTATTTGCCAGACCATGGCTTCCGCCTTTCAAATGGCCGAGAGTATGTTGGTTACCAGTGTTAAAGTCACAAGGGATTTTAATGTGCGTTACGAAAAGGAAGATAAAAAACCAGTGAGGCCATCCCTAGTAGGTCTTCCTCCAACCGTGGCGGGCATGTTTGATGAGCCCAAGGATCCTCTAGCCGATCCAAAGGATGAGCCCAAGGATCCAGACGAGGAAGACGATCCAGCTCATGAAGAAGAAAAGGTTTCTACGATCATTAATCCCATGAGTCATCCACACATTGAAAAGCCAAAGCCCTTATTCCATGCTCCTCCAACTTCAGGCATGACTTTGCATGAGTTGATGGATTCAGGAAATGGAGAATTAAGGTATGATGGCAGCAAGGTGCATTACAGTGAACAAAAAATGCCTGAGCAATCCACACTGTTCGTCGAGTCCACTCCTCAAGTTCAAATGCCGCAAATGCATGAACAACCACAGGTTTCAGCGCCCATTTCAGCACATATGGAATCATCGCATATGGAAATTCCTAAGCCTTTTGAGGCTCCTAAACCAGTAGAGGCGCCGCAGGAATCTACCATCGAGCTTCCAAAGGCTCCCGTCCAAGCCAGTCGAGCTGAGTTGGAAAAGAAAAACGCATTGTATCAAAAAGTTGATCTATCTTCTGTGTTTGGCGTGAAGAAGTAACTCTTATTTTCTCTCAACCAATGTTTTAATCTTAGCAATCAATCGGTCATAAGTCTTATCATTAATTCTTCCAAAGCTTTTCAGGGCGAGTTGTTTGTTGATTTGTAGGATTTTATCAGCGCGGATGCGACTCTGAACAGTAAGCTGCCCTTGGGTAAGGCTATGGTTTTCGAGGGGTAAGCTATAAGGGGTTTCTTTAAGGTTGGAGGTAATGGCACAAACAACAATATCTTGGTTTTGTTGGTTATAAGAGTCATTAGAAACAATCACGGCGGGGCGTACCTTACTTTCAGTAAGATTGGAATAAGGGAATTGGATCCAGAGAAGTTCGCCTTGTTTCATTTCTGCTCCCGGTAGACTTTGTCCCAAACCTCATCTTCTTTGCTCCAGGCATTTTCTAAGCTATGTTGGGCAACGCCCTTCCAGAAAGTGTCTTCTAGATCTCCCAAAATGTCGGCTTCTTTGCGTAAGACGAGTTCTTCACCTTTTTTGATGAGAACCACAGTGCTGGATTTCTTGAGGTGGAGGTCTTTGCGCATATCTTCAGGAATGACGATCTGGCCGCGCTCGTTTACAGTTACAGTTCGGATTTTTTCGTACCTTGCATCATTCATACTAATAAGAATAGTATGAAAGCTTAAATAGTTTTTGTTTATGAAATAGAGGAGATTTTCATAATCTCTACAAGGATCCTTAAAACCGTAACATTTAAATACTAGAATTCACTACTCTTTAATGATAATATAGATTAGGGGGAGATGAACAATGAAAATGCACGCTTTGCAAACCTTCGGAATGATTTTCCTAGTAGGAGCTCTGCTCCTAGCGATGGTACCTGAATCAACAGCTTGGAATATGTATCCAGGAACCTTGAATTGGTACGGCGCTTATGGCGGCCTTTATTACCCTTATACAGGATATTACACTCAAAATTATGCTTCTTATTACACAAACCCCAACCGATACAACATGCCTTATGGGTATGGTAGCGGCAGTTATGGTGGTTACGGCAGTTATCCTTACTACGGCTCCGGTTACAACGCGGGCGGCTATGGCGGTTATGGCCTTGGTGGCTATGGCGGTTATGGTATGCCTTACGGTTATGGATATAGCAGTTATGGTTCTGGTTATGGATCAGGATCTAACTATAACTCCTACGGATCTGGTGTTGGCTATGGTCTAGGCAGCTACAACTACTATCCTCAAACAGCTCATTATACAACCTATGGTTCGTACGCTCAGCAAAGCTACATTCCTAGCTGGTATTACGGTTACAATCCTTTAGCATACAGATACTTTGGGTTTATGTAAATTCCCAGCAAAAAAGAGGTGAACAATTACCATGAAAAAACTCATCCAACTCAGCATCGTCTTGGCCCTACTTAGCGTAGGCTTAGCGAGTGCATACTACAGCGATTTTTACAACATTTATATGAATCAGCAACTAGGTCCGATCTATGGATATCAACCCATGTATGGATTTAGCTATTCGCCTTACTACGACTCTTCAAGCAATTGGCAGCGTGGATGGACCCCCAATGGTGGCGGTTACGCTCCGGGTTTGACCTACACTCGAGATGGAACGCAAGCAGCTACGTATCATCCTCAGTATGGCAGTGCTCGTTACAATCCCTACGCAGATGACAACAACTTTGCAGGTTACCAGCAAACACGAGATAGTACACGACAATACTTGCAAGCCAATGAACAGTACGATGACTTGAACTACCCCTCAAAGCAGTTGTCTTACTTGGACTTTTTCGAAAGAACCGATCCTCGAAACTACAACATGCCCTTTGGCTACTTGTACCCATATGGTAAGAAACCTTACTTCAAGAAGTATGGAGACAACCCTGGCGCTTTAGGTTACTTAACTGAAGGTCCAAACCCCTTCTGGGGAACAACCTATGCGCGAAACTTCCACTGTCACGGCCCGAACTTCGGCTGTCACGTGCACAATGTCTTTGAGGACAGTGCGTAATTTTTATTTATTTAGATTAAAAAATAAAAGGAGATGTGAAAAATGACATTTCAAATGAAAGAAACTGGATACGAAGGGTTCCCAGTCCAACACCCCATAGGTTTGGTTCAACGATTGAATGAAGTTAATAGTCGTGGACGTAGCATAAACAATGTAGATTTAAGAGATATCGGGCTAGCCATCGACCCTCAAAGTAGACACACAATGGGTGGTGAAACAAGCGATGGATATAAATGGTTTGGAAAATTGGAATTTGAGCTTGGCGGTACTCGTGTAGCTGTTCTGTTCCCTTGGCATCAAGATTTTAAGGACCTTGATTCACAAATGGATCGTTCAATAAACGTGTATAGCTCTAAAGCGATTAACCCGGATGTTCTGTCTGGCCTTCTAGAGCAAATTGCATATCAGACAACGTTAGTAGCTGGATATAAGCGTTAAAGAACGGGTTTTTTAAATAAGGGCACTTTGTCCTTTTTCATGAAGCTCATTCTCGTCCGCCATGGAGAAACAGAAGAAAACGTTAAGAAGATTAATCAGGGACATAGGCCTGGAAAGTTGACGATGTTGGGCAAAGAACAGGCTGTAAAACTGGCTCATGAGCTCAAAAACGAGAAAATCGACGTGATCTACTGCAGTGATCTAAAACGTACAAAAGACACTTTACAACCCCTCTTACAATTTCATAAGCGTGTTCCAGTGCGCTATGTTTCTGAGATTCGAGAGAAAGGGATGGGTGTATTTGAAGGCACAGAGCGGGGATCGATTCGTAAGCATGTGAAAAAGCATGGGCATCACTATCCTACATTTAGACCTATTTTTGGGGAATCTTTTCGTGATGTTAAGAAAAGAAACTTGCGTTTCTATAAAAAGATGTTAACCAGGCATTCAAGTCAAACGATTCTTTGGGTCACGCATGAAGGGGTTATCATAAACCTGCTTCTGTACATCAAAGGCTGGCCAGATAAGCACTATAAGAAACTCTCTCAAGAGAATGCCGCTGTGACGATGGTCGAAGTAAATCCTCCCAATCCACCAATAATTCATTCTAAACAATAAAGGCAGATCTCTTTTTCATCCAGTCTAGTACTATTCTCTCATCCTTTCTCAATCACCAATTTATTTCCTTCCGGTTGGATCCAGGTTTCGGTGCCTTCTTTCAAGTGTAAATAGTCAGCGATTTCTTTAGGGATTCGCACAGCAAGAGAATTTCCAGTCCGTGTAATCTTCGTCTTCTTTCCAAGCCCCCAGATGCCTTTCTGCTTGGCGATCCGTTCAATCTTGATCATTTCTTTGGAGTCGGTGAAAATCTCTTTACAAAAAGAACATGTTTGTCCAGGGTAGCTTCCTAAATCTACTCCTAGCATGATATGCTTGTCCTTAGATGGTTTTAAGGTTCCTTTTTCGCAGATAGGGCATTTTTTCATAAAATCACCTAGGTTTTACAGTTATGACATAATAGGTGTCATTTATTTTACAGTCGCACGTAGAGGAGTTTTCTTGGCAGCACCAAGGATTTTTTCCGTTTCTATCTGGGTGATGACATTGTCCATTTTGATGAGTTCTTTGACCCAGGGATTTTTTTGGTTGAGGCGGTAGAGTTGGGCGTTGCCGATTTTTCGGGTGAAAGTGACGATTTCTTTTTGGATAAGCCGAGGCCAGAGTTCAGAGAAAGCGGTCCAGCCTACGCCAGCATTTTTAGCTATTTCGGTGAGGCTGTAGTCCATGTCTCTTCCGAGGATCAGAAAGTCTAATACACGGATAAGGGGGTAGTCTCCTAGGTATTCCATAAAGGCACTTTTTTCTAAGGCTTCTTCCATAGTTAGTAGTAGTAGTAGTAAGTATTTAAACATTTCCATAATAAAGACCATAGTTCACAAATAGAAAACTATTAATAAGAGTGCTCCTTTTTAGAAGTGATGGAAGAGAGGCTTTTAATAAAAAAGTTCATCGTTCGTAAGCTTCATAGGCAGCGAATGTGGTTGCATAAGCATACGAGTATTCATAATTTACCTAAGGGTTTATCGAATCAGTTAAGGTCTTCGAAGGAGGTAAAGAAGGCAATCGAGGATCTGTTAAAAGAGGGCATTCTTTTATCTAAACCAACACATTATGGCCTTGAGGTAAGTCTGAATCCTGAAAAAATAAGAGAGATCGAAGAGCTTAAGAATTAACTTTAAAATGATAAAGTTTATGTACTTCTTCCTCTATCTTTTAGTATGAAGCAAGAAAGCATCTTCGTCGAGTATTTCGGTGATTCTCCTTTAGTGAGAATGATGAACTTTCTCATCTTAGGCAAGGATTTCGACTATTCCATGACGGAAATTGCAGAAGGCGCTGGGGTCGGCTGGACATCATTTACTAGAGCCTGGAAAAAGCTTGTGGCGAAGAAAGTCGTAACTCCCACAAGAACAATCGGTAAATCCAAATTGTTCAAGCTCAACACAGCCGACCCAACGATTAAAAAACTAGTCCAGCTGCACTGGGAGCTTTTGAAGGAAGAAACAAACAAAGAACTTTCTAGATCTATTAAAATAAAAGTGAGTTAACTTTATTCAAAAACTATATATACTCAACTTATTAGAGAAGTGTATGCGCTACCTAGGAATCATCCTTATTTTTTTTCTCTTATCTTCCTTCGCCGCAGCCTATCAATATACTCAAAATCCTCAATTGGTTCTGGATAATCAAAACACGCGTTATGCCTATCGCTACACGCCCTATTACGACACTTCGAGCAATTGGCAGCGAGGGTACTTAGGCCCTTACTACATGCCGGGCTTGCACTACACTCCAGACGGTACCGAGGCAGCTACCTATCCCCCACTATATGGTTCAGCACAGTATAATCCCTATGCAGATGATCGCAATCTAGCTGTCTACCAGCAAAATAGAGATGCAACCAGGCAGTACTTGCAGGCCAATGAAATCTATGATGATCTAAACTATCCAGCAAAACAGCAAGAATACCTACGTTTCTTTGCACAAACAGATCCTAGGTATTATTGGATGACTCCTGGGATGTATCCGTATGGTAAGAAGCCTTATTTCAAGAAGTATGGAACCAATCCAGGAGCGTTAGGAACGATCATACCCACATCTGTGAATCCCTTCTGGGGAACAACCTATGCGCGAAACTTCCACTGCAACGGCCCGAACTTCGGCTGTCACGTGCATAACACCTTTCCAGATAGTAGTGTAATTTCTTAAGAAACAGGTGTGCTCATAGGAGTATTGGGAGAAGGGTTTCTAGGAGGCGCTCGTAACGGATTAGAATCAATAAGACCGCTATGGGCCTCGGCACTAATCGCTCTTCCTGTGGGTGTATGGGCTTGTAAGAAGAGCACCAGGAGAAGTAAGACAATCAGGGCCAGTAAAAGATAGACTTTGTGTTGTGTTTTCAACGATACCACCCATGTGAAGAAAACTCATTGAATATAAAAAAGATTGCTTTTTAGTTTCCCATTTCCTTCTCAACTTCATCAAGGGTTTCTTCTTTATAGCGAACTTCATTAGCCATGCCTGGGTCGGGTTTGGTGAGGTCTTGCATTTCTTTATCTAAATCTAGCTCTTGTTCTTCAAACTCAGCTTCAGTCACTACTGCCTTTTTGACAGCATCCATGTCACTTTGTAGGTGTTGTAGGTTAGCTTGGATCTCTTTTAGAAGTTTCAGAATTTCAGTCTCACTCATGTTTATATTTTTAGAAGAGGGAGTATAAATAGCTTTGCGTTAAATAAAATGAATAAAAAAGGTCACTAAGAAAGGAACAGCTAAGGTCAAAATAACACCGCTAATGATACTAACAAGGCCAATGCTTTTGGGTCCAAAACGAATGATCATAGGCAGCGTGTTGTCCATGCTGGTGGCTCCAGCAGAGGCGAGAGGTGCAAGGTGGCTTCGTCGTGCAAGAAAGGGGATCAAGGCAAAAGTAAGGGTTTCTCGGATGATGTTGGTTAAGAAGGCCAAGGTACCTATGCTACTGCCAACAGATTGAGTTAGAATAAGGCTCGATAACGTATAATAGCCCATGCCTGAAGAAATAGCAAGGGCAGTGGGAATAGAGTAAGGGATAAAGAAGCTCAAGATGAGTCCACCAAGTAAGCTTCCGATGATGATGGCTGCTGGGATGAAAAGAATGCGTAGACCGAGTTTTCGGAGCTGATTAAGAACGGCTCGATTGGCACCGATGTCAATGCCGACAAGGATCTGTAGAGCAAGGAGTAGATAGTAAGAGAAGCTTCCAATGTGGTTAGTAACTG
>JBBSWA010000066.1:0-26702 GCA_038046485.1 Nanobdellota archaeon | reverse complement strand
CACATGGAGCGAATTAATCCACCTCAGATTACCATACGCTTAGTAGGTCAGTTCGGATATGTGCTTTTTAGAAGACATAAACCTTCTAGAATAAAATTTAATCTTTCCAGCAACCTTTCATGCATGGCAATAAAGCTAATTATAACAGTTGTTATACGCAATCTTTCGCTTTCAAGAACGAGTTGGAGGTAATAACGGTCCTAAGCAACTCCCATACATAAGGTCAAACATTTTTTCTAATTCTACCCCCAAATCATCAGATACGGGATTATGCAAGATAGGTGTATGAACTACAAGTTTTGGGCTCTCATAAACTGCCTGGAATTCCGCAAGGCCCCACTCAAGACCTTGACCTCTAGGAACTGTTACTATAGAATGGGGTTTTTCATTACAATGAGCTCTAAATAATTTAGCTTGAGCATCATAACCGGGAACGCTTATTGGGCCACCTCTTTCTTTAAAATAAGTCATATCTTTATCGTTCCAAACATGTGTTGCGCGGCTTCCAAACACGATAGGCCTTTCCATTTGAGCAAGTTCGTCTGCTGAATTTGCCAAAATAAGATTTGATTGTTCATTTTCACATCTAAACGAAACCATATAAATACCATTTTGTCCAAAAACGGGTCCATAGTATGCCTGATTATGTAAAAGTTTGAGAAGTTTGCCTAATGCTTCACTTTTCGCTGGATCTTGACTGGTTTCATAATCTGCTGTCAATCTTCTTAGCTCTTGAACATCTGATTTGTAAAGCGTTGCCATGAAGATGTGTATCAGTCGTAACTATTTAAAGCTTTCTATTTTGTAACCACTTATAAGTTATTAATGATAGTTTTAACAGCCTCGGACTTAAAGAGCAAGTCTTTTTAAGCCCTTCTTCTTTTCTTTTCTTGTATGAATACCTTGATGAATGCCTTACCTTGGTTCCGTCGATATACCCCAAAGAAGGTAGATGAAGTTGTGGGGCAAAAAGAGGCAGCAGACGCTCTAAATAAATACGTGAAGGACTACAAACCCGGACAAAAAGCATTATTACTCTTTGGCCCTCCTGGCGTTGGAAAAACCTCATTAATACATGCATTGGCAGCCGAACAAAACCTGGAATTAATTGAAGTCAATGCCTCAGACGTAAGAAACAAGGAGTCCTTAAATGCCATTGTAGGCAGTGCTTCACAGCAAATGTCTTTGTTTGGTAAAAGCAAACTAATCTTAATTGATGAAATGGATGGCCTTGCAGGAAACGCAGATTGGGGGGGTGTTCCAGAGATTGCCCGCTTGATTCAGTCCAGTTCATTTCCCATGGTACTTACGGCAAACGATCCCTATGATTACAAGTTCAATGCAATCACACATAAATGCAACTTGGTGCAGTTAAAGCCTCTATTAATGGAAAGTGTCTTAGACCTATTAAAACGGGTTTGTAAGGAAGAAAAGGTGGATTTTGATGAGGACGCATTACGTATGTTAGCAAGAAGTTGTGGGGGAGATGTACGTGCAGCCTTGAACGATCTTCAGTCATTAGCCCAAGAAAAAATAACAAAGGATTCTGTACTAAGCTTAGGAGAGCGCGAGCGTTCCGAAACCATGATCCAAGCGTTAGTTAAAGTGTTTAAGACCTTAGACCCCAAGATTGCAAGGTCTGCTTTCGAGGGAGTGGATGAGCAGGTGGATAAGATTTTCTTGTGGATGGATGAGAATCTCTCGAAGGAGTACACCAAGCCAAAAGACATCTATCAAGCATATGATGCCTTGAGTATTGCAGATAAGTTCTTTGGCCGTATTCGAAGATGGCAGCATTACCGATATTATGTGTACTGTTATGACTTGTTATCAGCAGGGATTGCCCTGGCAAAAGCGGAGAAATACAAGGAGTTTACCGTGTACAAGCCCACCATGCGCCTATTAAAAATTTGGCAGGCCAATCAACGCAATGCAAAGCGAAAAGCCATTGTTTCAAAGCTAGCCGAGTGCACGCATGCTTCTTCCAAGCGGATCTTACGTTCCAGTTTACCGTATTTATTAGCTGCCTGCAAGCAAAATAAGGCCTTTGCCAATCAGTTAGGCGATTCATTAAATCTAGAAAAAGAAGAAGTGGAATGGCTCTCGAAAAGTGTCTAATAAAAAATAAGAGTACATCTAAAATGCTTTCGATGCTATTTCATCGATCTTCCAGAATTCTTGAGTAACTTTGATCGCTTTCTTGTTCTCAAAACTTTTACAGGTATAGATGACGGCAGAAATGAATTTCTTATTAGCCCAAACTCCTAGATAAATGCCAGAGTCTATTAATGGAACAAAGGCATCATAGCCTTGGTTCGCTTCTTTGCCTTGTCCACTCGTAACGTGAATGGTGGGCTCTCCATACACTCTTAATCCAAGTTCTTCAGTTAGTTTCTCAAAGTATTTTTTTATGACTCCTTCATTCACGTCAATCCTATAAAACCCTTCTACCAATAGTCTTTGTCTAAAGATATCAGGAGCCAAGTCTTTCATAGGAAGTAAAAAAGACAGGCATTTATATAAACCTTTTGTGAAAAAACAACCTCTTAAAACCAAACGTAGAAACCTTTATATATAGCGCTATAGTACTATAGCTAATGACAACCACGATTCAAGTCAAAGACGATACCATCGAATGGCTCAAGCGCCTCCGAGAGCAGTACAAGGCCTCTTCCTACGATGAAGTAATCGAGACGCTCATCAAAAAAGAACATACACTGCCAAAGTCAGGTTGGGGGCTACTTAAAGGAAAGGTCTCTCGAAAAGAGATGCTCGAAGGACTCCGAGACAAGCATGACCGATTCTAGTTACCTAGTGGATAGCTCTGTATGGATCGATTACCTATTGGCAGAATCCAAGCCAGCAAAAGATATTTTAGAGCAAACAGCAAATATGTTTACTTCTGCCCTAACTTTGTTTGAAGTAAAGAAGAAAATGCTTCAAAAAAAACTATCACAGGAGGATGTACAAACGGCCATGGCGATAATGGCAAAAAGAGGTCCGCTTTTAGTCCCAACTACAGAAATATGCAACCTAGCTGCTGAGTTGTCTGTTACTCATAACTTAGCTGCCATGGACGCCCTCATCTACGCCACTGCCCAACACCATAAGCTTATGTTAGTAACTGGGGATAATGATTTTAGAAAGCTGAAAGAGGTAAAGATTATATAAAGAGTTCTTAAGAAATCAATTTCCAGCCATTGCCTTCAAATCGATAAAGGTTTGTATCAACGTCTAATATTTGGTGATTAAATCCGTGAGTACCTAGAACAGAAGGATAGTTTTTGACCAAGGAAAGTTGGTTTAATAAACATTCTTTAGTAGCTTGAGAGCAAGCATTTAAGGCAGTTGCAAGGATCTGGATAGATTCATATCCAAAAGCAGCGGCAAGAACATTCGCTTCACTCGCACCAGGATATTTTTCTTTGTACTGCTTGACAAAGGGCTTCTCTGAAATCGCAGCAAAATCAGTGCCAATAACGCCATTCAGTTGAGAAGTTGAAAGCTGTTTTAATGTATTTGAGCTAATGCATTCAGAGGCCGTGCCACAAAGAATATTAAAGTTATATCCTTGTTCGGCTTTTTGGGTGAAAAAAGGAATGAACTCATTTTCCCAACCCAGAATCAGGAGGGTATCTACACCGTCCGCTTTCGCTTTTAAGAAGAGAGTCCTAAAATCAGTATCGCCAAAGTTGTACCAATACACGTTAAGGTCAGGCTCTAGTTGTTTGGCCGCATCAAGGCAGATCTGGTTATATTCAATTTGAGCAAAGATCGCTCCAAGTTTCTTGTGGAGTTTCTTCTGCTGAGCATATTGAACGAGAAGCTTACATCCCATTTCAGGGTCAAAATGGGATTTAAAGGCATAGGGATTGTCTTGAATGGGTGACTTAATGTACGCATCATAGATAAATGGAGTTTGGGCTTCTTTTAAAATGGGTGCAATGGCCAGTGCGGGGGGAGCAAAGGATACGACAAAGGCAAGAGGCGTATTGAAATTCAATAATTTTTGGGTAGCGGTAACCGCTTCTTTTCCATCTCCCTTGCTGTCTTCAGCGGCAATTTGAAGAAGGTTTCCATGGATACCTCCTGCGCTGTTGATCTCATCTCGAGCCATTTCCATGCCATGCAATTCAGAAGTGCCGTAATAAGCACCCCAACCAGTAAGGGGGATGACCGCTCCGATGATTAGGTCTTGTTTAGACGTACAGCCATAAAAAGAAAAAAAGATCAATAAAATAAACATTCCTTGTACAAGACCCAATTTAGAAGAAAAGACAGGCATCATTTTTAGTTAATAATCGTGTACACTCCATTTCGCACTTGTTTGAACACAAACGTTCTTTTTGCTGTTCCTTGACTTGAAATGGAAAAGGTACCACTAGCGCCTTGATAGTCTTTCACCTTATAAAGGTAATCAAGCATACACGCCTTGTCTCCCTTACAGGACTGATAGGCTTCGATTTGCAGTTTCAACGCATCGTAGGCCATAACAGCAATGGTCGTGGGAGGTTGTCCATAAAGTTCTTGATACTGACTTCGAAAGCGATCAGCAACAGGATTATTCTCATTTCCAACAGGAGAAGTTAGGAACAAGCCTTCCGCGCCCTGTCCAGCGATTTTCAATATGGTGGGATCTTCAGCTTCGTAGGTTCCTATGATTTTTGCCGAAATGCCCAACTCTTTTGCCTGTTTTAAGACAACCCCTAATTGATTTCCAAAGTGAACAGCTAATAAAACATCAGGATTTTTTCCTTCTACTTTAGTGAGCTCTGTTCGATAGTCCACTCCAAAAAACTCCATAGGTTCATTGCTTAGAATCGATCCCCCCAACTGGGTAAATCGCTCTGAAAAATGTTTACTATAGCTCAAACCAAAGTCTGAATTCATCCATAGCACACTTGCCGTTCTTGCTTTCAAAGTGTTATAAGCAAATTCTGCCTGTGCAAAGGCTTCATCCTTAATCGCAGAATTAGGCGAAAAAACATAGCCATTTAAATCTAATATACTATCAGGAACAGCAGCGGTCATCATCACATTGATCTGTAGAGGCTTTGTTTTTGTCACAATCGGGTTTACAGAGGGAATGCAAAAAACACCTGTAATTAAATCTACATTGTTCCCATCTACTAACTTTTGAACGGAGTTAATGGCTTCTTTCGCAAGGCAGGCATCTTCATAATAAATCTCAAGCTTTTGATTCAAGGCAGGGTCTAGTTCGCTTCTTAGTATTTTGATGGCGTGCTCGGTAGCCTCTCCATATACCCCTGCATCTCCTGTGAAAGGAGCTACGACCCCGATCTTAATTTTATCCGTCGTTTGAGACGTACAGGCGACTAGAAAAAGGAGGAGGATAGCAAAAGCATATTGACGCATACATAATCTCTAACTGTCCAAGTTTATAAATATATATGGTATTGTACAATACCTTATATTTAAATAATGGAACAAAGTTCACCTAGATATGAACTTGAAAAATCTCAAAGAGTTAGGGTTAAGTGAGGGCCAAATCTCGGTGTACTCGGCCACCCTAGATTTAGGAACGTCAACCTTAAACAGCATTCACGAAAAAACAGGCATTGAACGTCGAAACATCTACGATATTCTAAACAAGCTCATAGAAAGAGGGTTTATCAGCTATACAGTAGAGAATGGAAAAAGAGCTTATCAATGCACAAGCCCAAGCAATGTTCTAGAGGAGATTAAGAGAAAAAAAGAAGCATTGGACATCCTAGAGAAAGAGACTTCCAAAATAATGAATATGTTCAATCTTTCAAAACCTAAAATAAGAGCAGAAGTTTATCGGGGAGACGACGCTCTAAAAGCGCTACTCGAAGAATCCTTGAATTATAAAGAATCCTTCTGGATTGGCGGAAACAGCGAGGTTTATAATACCAACTTAAAAGCCTGGTTCAATCATTGGATGGCTCGAAGAGTCGAAAAAAGGCACATGATGTATGACTTGGTAGACCATGGAACTTGGTTGGATGGCCTTAAACCAAACGATAAAGCGGCTCATAAAAAAAGCCATTACCAGTACTGTGCACTTCCTAAAAACCTTGCTTCGCCTTTAATCATTGTTATTTTCGGAAACAAAGTAGCCCAAGTCCTCTGGTCTAAGCAACCCTTTGCTTTCGTGCTGGAATCTGAAGAGATCAAAGAATCTTTCATGAAGTATTTTCATTATTTTTGGAAGAAACCAAAATAGGCACCATAACCACTATCTTTTTAAATCCATCGTCGGTAATCAGGGGAATGGAGAAGGAATTTTTAAAGGAACTCGTCGCCTTCATTCAATCGAAGGGTTTTGTCTGGGGACCTAGCCCCGAGATCTACGGAGGTGCGTCCGGTTTCTACGAGTACGGTCCATTAGGCAAATTGTTAAAGAACCAGGTTGAAAACAAGATCCGTAAGACCTTCCAACAAAACGGTTATTTTGAGGTCGAGTGCCCAAGCGTCATGCCTAAAGCCGTCTGGGAAGCCTCTGGGCATTTAGGTGGCTTCACCGACCCTATGATTCTATGCAGCAAATGCAAAACTAGCTACCGGGTAGACCATATCATCAGCGAAAAATATCCTGATACACAAGTGCATAAAGAGGAGTACCTTAAGTTCATCCAGGAAAAAAAGATCAAGTGCCCAAGTTGCGGAAATGATTTTGAACAAAAAATCGTGCAGCACAGTTTGATGATGCGCACCACCATCGGTACGGATACCGAAGCGTACAATCGTCCAGAAACGGCAACAACCACCTACCTCCCTTTCATCCGGTATTACGATTTTTTCCGTAAAAAGCTCCCGTTTGGGGTTTTCCAGATCGGCAAGGCCTTTCGCAACGAAATATCTCCCAGGCAGCATATGGTACGTATGCGAGAATTCACCCAAGCCGAAGCTCAAGTCTTTGTGGATCCTGAGTCAAAAAAGGAATGGTCTAAGTTTGAGGAAGTCAAAAATGAATCCTTGCCATTATGGAAATGGGAGGATCAGGAAAAAGGCCAGCCAAAATCAACCAAACTCAGCGAAGCTATAGAAAAAGGAACCTTCAAAAACAAAGCCTATGCCTGGACGGTGTTCATGGCGTATCGTGTGTTCAAGGAACTGGGTATCCCAGAGGAAAAAATACGTCTGCGCCAGCACGCACCGGATGAAAAAGCCTTTTATGCCGACGACGCCTGGGATTTAGAGATCGATCTGCGCAGTTTCGGTTGGACCGAGTGCTGCGGCATCCATGACCGCACCGACTACGACTTAAAACAACACGCCGCAGCAAGCAAAAAAACATTGGAAGCATTTGACGAAGCCTCCGGCAGAAAGTTCGTTCCTCATATTTTGGAGATTGCATTTGGCTCCGATCGCCCCACATTCGCCTTGCTGGACATCTTCTACGACAAGAAGGAAAAAGACGAAGGAAAAACAGTGTTAAAAATACCTCTTGCTCTCGCACCCATCCAAGTCGGCATCTTCCCCTTGATGAAGAAAGAAGAGCTCGTCAAGATGGCACAGGAAGTCTACAAAGAGCTCAACCAAGAGTTCATCTGCTTCTACGACGAAACAGCGGCGATTGGCAAGCGTTACTTGCGAGCAGCCGAAGCAGGCATTCCCTTCTGTCTCACCATCGACTTTGACACCTTAACCGATAAGAGCGTTACGATCCGCGACCGGGATTCAGAAGCGCAGGTAAGGGTTAAAATCAGCGACCTAAACACGATTTTACAAAGGCTCTTCACAGGGGAGGCTTTCTCCACGATAAAATGAAAGCACTTTTTTTCCTTGCCCTACTCGTTCTTCTTACAAGCTGTGAAGGTGAAAAGATGGGGGATTTAAAATGCATCGATTCTCCTTCCAACGTTTCTATATCGGGAAAATCAGGCCTTAACATTCCTTGTGTTTCAAATGAAGACTGTGCCTTCCAAAAAGCAAGCAAGTACTGCTCTCCGGCCATCCCTGGATATTCAATGAGGGCTTGGAGTGATTTTTGCAGCACGGAAGGGTATTGTAAACAGTGCTGGATGAAAAATGCTTCCGAGTGCGCATAAAAATTTAATAGGAAACCCTTTGCTTAGACAGTCTGGTTAGCAAAATCACCAGAGTAGTTAACCGCTTTCAAAATAAGTTTTCTTGAAAGCAATTCGGAAAAGAACTCCATGGCTTGGTTG
Organism: Nanobdellota archaeon; assembly: GCA_038046485.1. Taxonomy (GTDB): domain Archaea; phylum Nanobdellota; class Nanobdellia; order Woesearchaeales; family SM23-78; genus JBBSWA01. Next base: position 18,546 of record JBBSWA010000066.1, on the reverse strand, counting down.
AGTGTTTGGCCAGACCCTTTGTCTTCGTCAAACACCATGGTTTCACGACCTTCACTTTGTTTCTTCAAAAACCTTTTCTCAGATGCAGTTAATTGAGGTTCCTCGTCTTCAAGTTTATTCCTTTAAAATCAAAAATTAACGAATTATTAAAAAGCAGTTCTTTTGCTTAGGTGATCGCACTGCCTATAGTCCAATCATTGTACCCTAGATAAATGGAGTTTTCAGGAAAAAGTTCAGAAAAGAATCGTTTAGCCCCAAGAATAGTTCTGCCAGTTGATTTGTCTTCGTCGAAAAGAACAATCACACGCCCACTGACTTCTTTTTTAAGAAAAGCGATTTCAAATGGGCTTATTCTGGGGGCACGATCCTTATGTTTTGTTTTCGAAAATCGCACAGGGTAAAAAAGGTTATCTTTTGAATTGAACAAAGAGTAGTGCAAAAAAACATCCATGCCTGCAGCAACAGCCCCATGGGCAAGAGGGATAAACAGGAGAGGAGCCTCTTTCAAGTCAGAACAGAGCCTTCTAGCTGTGTTTTCGGACAAGTAAGGAACAGTAGCGTCCAAAGTAGCTTGATCCCATTTTTGAGAAACAACTTGATCAAGGGAAAAATCAACAGCAGAAAGGGCACTTCGAAAAGAATTCACCTCAGAAGAAGAGGCGATTTGGTTATACACCCTAAGGCCCAACTCAGAAGCTTTTCTTATAAGCGAAACATTTGGCTCCGAAGGGTGAAGGATGTTGAAATCAACTACAGCCCGTATAAGCCGCGGGGGTGAAGAGCCCGCACGTAGAGATCTTCTAGGCGGGTACGCGGTTTATCTATCGCCTGTTCTAACTCCTGAAGAAGTGCGCCTACCGATCCTTCATAAGCAAGAGGAAATTCATCTGAATGCCAAATACGAGAAACAGCACGTCCCTGTCTTTGCCGGATGAGATTGAATAAGGAGTGATAAGTCATAGCTAAGGGAACACAGTAAGATTTATATACCTCTATCTTTCCCTAAGAATCATGAAAATAGCAGAACTCCAAGTCCGTCAAGGTAATGTCGAGATTGAAGCCGAAGTCACCGAAGTAACTCCCGCTAGAGCCTTCAATAAGTTCGGCAAGGAAGGTAAAGTGGCCAGTGCGACGATCAAGGATGACACAGGCAGTATGACATTAACGCTCTGGAATGAACAAGTCGATCAGGTCAAGGTAGGTTCTAAGGTTAAAATTACAAACGGCTTTGTGAATGAGTGGCAAGGAGATAAGCAACTCAGCACCGGTCGTCAAGGTAAGTTAGAAGTTCTTTCTTAATTGCAAGCTAAAGCAGGGCTCATTTCCTGTAAGTTAGGGAGAGAAAAGACAGAGTTCATTTCTCCAGACTCGCTTTCAAAATGGATTTTAACAAAAAGCAAGCCATTGGTTTTCTTAATGGAAAATGAACACTTTTTCAAGTTGGATAAATCTGTTTGGATGTCTCTTGCGTTCTTCCCAGCAAGTTCCTGAAGCAAGGTAGAGGCATGAAGAAGTTGGATACCAACCAGTTCTTTGTCTGAGTTATAGTCAGCAATCAAGTCCCCCATCTCAATGCTTCCCATGGATTTAGAGAGTGGGCTGTACAAAAAAAGGTCATCATTCCCCCGATCGTAGCTAAATTTAAAGGATTTCATGGTGAAGAGCCTCTTGCCATTTTCGATGGATTCGGATAACGGTACACACAATACATCTTTTCCCTAAGACCAGGACATATCGATGACAATACGTGAGGGTATAGCCAAAGTAACAATCATATTTCTCCTCACTTACAACGTGTGCCTTTTGGAGCTTAACAAAGACTAAGCGTTCTGGATTTATAATGTTTTCTTTGATCTCATCCAAGCTAATCCCTCTAAAAACAGCCTGCTCATAGGCATGGGTGGTAAAGATAATATGTTCCCTACGATACCGTTTTAATCTTTCCTTAAGGTCTGAAACCAGGCTCACATAAGCAACTCAAGCTCAAATGTATAAAAGAAACAGGTGTAGGAAGAACTACGACACAACGTTATTTAGATCGAAACCCATATAAACCCTTTTCCTTCTCTCGACGGTATGGGCTGGTAGCTCAGACTGGGAGGCCAATCTGCTGAGCGCACGATTGTGCGCAGTGAAGAGCACACGGCTGAAGACCGTGTTGTCATGGGTTCAAATCCCATCCAGCCCACATTTTTTCAAAAACGATACCAAAAAGTTATAAACAGAAGCATTCAAATAAAAACCAAGAAGTGGGGCTATGCAAGGACTAGTGGGGGTTGTCGGAGTTTCTCATGCAGCTGAATTAGCCGCTCGAATGGCCCGAGATCAAGCGCATCGAGCTCACAATGTGGGCACACATGTAACGATTGTTTCTTATAATGGTGTCGACATCTTCCAAGATCGAGTATCATTTGATGACATAGGCCCTAGTTTTGATATCAAATCATTACGCAGAGCTCATGCTACAAAAAAAGGGCAAGTAGCAGAGAAACAAGAGAAAAGGCCAGAGTTAGACGAAATAGCAGCGATTGCCCATGTCAGTCGGCATAATTATAATGGACATACATCCAATATCGAACCGATTCTAGCAAGGCTTCACACAGACCATTCTGAAGAAAATATAGAACCTCAAGTTGCTTTTGCTTTACAAGGTGAGCTCCATAATTATAAGGCAATTAAACGGTTTCTTGAAAGGAAAGGGGCAGTGGATATTCCAGAGGATCCTTGCCAAGTAGGAGTTCTTCCTCATTTGATGGCAACTTTACAGCCAAGGTTAGATTTTCCATTAAAGAGTTTAGATGAGCGTTTATTAATGGCTTGTGGAAGGTTAGAAGGTGATTTTTCGGTTATGATGTTGCTAAAAGATAGCTTATATGTTGCGCAAGGTCATAAGGGAAGAAGCCCTTTGGTTTGGGGGGTGGGCACTACCGAACGAACAAAAGGTGGTATTTTTGTAGCTTCTGAGACAAGTGCCTTGGAATTTGTGAATGCAAGGCCTCACCCAGTCCCAACTGGAGCCGTAACAAAATTTAGCCCGCAATACGCACCATTGTTTGATCTAATGAATTATATCCCTCATGTAAAAATACAAAATAGTCATGTAGATTCAAAGCCCTTACCTTGCACATTTTTTCATCAAAAGCCAAGTTCTCTAAGAATGGATTTAAAAGTAAGTTATGGAGGGTTACAAGAAGAAGTTGGACGTGCGTTAGCTAGAAGCATCACCATTCCTCCGATGGACCTCGTGACTTATCTACCTGCATCGGGTGAAATGATCGCTCAAGGCTTTTCAGAAGAAAGCAACATCCCGTTAAGAATAGCGTTTGATATGGATCGGCGGGTTACCCGACATGATGGGAGTGGCCAAGGATGGTATTATCATGCTTCAGTAATTCAAGGAGTGGTAGAAGGAAAAAAAGTGGGGTTAGTAGATCGGGGTATAGTAAGTGGGGGAACTTTAGCTAGAGGTATTAGAAAGCTAAAAGATGCAGGAGCAGATGAAGTCCATGTTATAACAGGTCCTCTAATTAGAAGAGTGTGTCCTTATAGGGTGATTGAAACCCCTCAAGAAGATTTACTTGCAAACATTTTAGGATTAACCGGCCATCAAGAAGCAGATGACAAAAAGTTAAGAGATTATTTTTCAGAGGCGACAACAATGAATGTAATTAGGGCTGAAAATTTAGTCAAACAACTACCAGGTTGCCATTCTTGTTATTAAAAAGAATAGATAAGAGAATTAGATAGCAATCTCTACATTCTTAGTTCCTTTTCATAAGTGGATTCCGAATGTAATGAGGAATCCGCTGACAGGTTCCTAAGGGTGTTAACCCTTAGGTGGCAATCGTCCCAATCACCGTCCCCGCAATCAGGTTGAAGACGAGCATGATAACGGCTGAGATGATCACGTAAGTAATAATCGTTTTTTTCATGTTTTTTCCAAGTGAATAGCGCTCGTTGAGGATGTCTTCTCCGTTTTCAATGCCATTGATCAGTTGGGTTAGAATGAAGGTAATTTGACAGATGTACACACCGACAATGACTTGAAAGTAATAAGTAGGTACGCCCGTGCCAAAAATGGATAAAATACTTCCTCCGCCTTGTGAAGTAGCTTCGCTCGCTAAAGAGGTGAGGCGCTCACTAAGGCTTCCTAAGATCTTGGTAATCATGCTGGTGATGCCAATGACAATGCCTCCAATGGCCGGAGTTAAAAAAGCAACTTGGCCTTTCATGCTGCTAATGACTTCACCCAATAGATCCTTGAGTCGTTCGTCCACACGGTGGATTTCTTTGATGTATTCAGCTACACTAATTAGCGCTTGGCTGGCTACAATGGGTCCTTTTCGGCTGCTCTCAACAAGTACTTTCATGCTACTCTCGATTAAGTTGCTGGGGTAATAAACAAGTGCACCTTGTTTAGAGTCAAAGATGGCTTGTTCAAGGCCATAGCCCAGTCTGCTGATGTTGCTGCTAACCAGTTTGAAGAATTTTCCAGAAAGCGTTCCTTCCATGCTGTTTGCCACTTTGTCAAAAGCCATCTCGGCAGGAATGCCATCTGCTAGGCGGTTGCCCAGTTGAAATAAAGCACTGGCAAACTCCAGTTCTAGTTTTTTAGAAGCTTCTCGAATGGCAATAAGATTTCGACTACGAAGCGAATAATAGGTACTAAGGCTCAAACCAATACTAATCGGGATAAAAAGGCTAAGTAGGGTCGCACCCAATCCAAAGGGTCCTACAATGCGTCCGGTGTCAACACCATTGATGGTTTCTTTGCGATAACCAAGGAAATAATGGTTGGCTCGGCTATCTGATATACCTTCAATTGTGTACAAGCCATCTTCGCCAATAACTGCATCAAAATTAGGCTTAAAGACATGAACGAGCAAAGGAGTAATGCCAATGAGGAAGAACACAAAGAAGACAAAGAAGGAAATCAATGCAGGACTAATCTTGAGTTCAGTACCGCCCAGGTTAATCAGGGCATAGTCATATTTTTTGTAGCGATCTTGCTCAGCAAGGTCTGTATCTCCATATCCAGTGGGTCGTTGGGATAGAATCTTACGTCCCAGATAATAAACTCCAAAGGGCAGGGCTAAATCATAAATGACCATAAGGTGATAATATCGAACATCCGGAAGGAAACTTACCATGAGAGGAAGGATAACCAATCCTAAGATGGGAAGGATGATTCCTAACATATTCAATGTGGTAAGAGGAGTTTTTAAGCTGTGGGCATAGTGAAGAAGCTTTTCAAAGGTTTCTTCAAGGATTACTTTAAGGGATTTATCAAGGGCATCCAAGCGTCTTGATTCACTGCCTTCATAGAGGCTGCTTTCAACGAGGTGCATGCTTTCAATGAATTCAGGGTTGTATTTGCGCCAGGTTAAGAGATAATTATCCATGCTTTCTTTGAGGCTGCTGTACTTCTCCGTTTCAATGTTCCAAATGACGCGCTTTAAGTCCAAGGAAAGAGGGGGGCTTAGGTGCTCAGCTGCAAAGCGAATGGCCCCTTCTAAGTTGCTGGTGTGTCGCATATACGTAACTGTGTAAAATATAGATAAGACCATCTGGTTGCTGGCCTTGATGCGCCAGCTATTCGCTAAGAAATCAGGTAGTTTAAGTAAGGGGAAGATGGCAATGATACCGGTAAAGATAACAAACGCAAGAAGAAATAAGCTGCCTCCTTCTCCGGCACTAAGAAGGCTAGGAAGGAGGTAGACCAAAAATCCTCCAACGAGGATATAGATCATGGGAGCTAAGATGGCAAAGCTGGTTACACCAGCCGGGGTGATGTCAATATGGCAAATGTCAATGGCTTCTTTGAGGTCATCGACATTCTTTTTGTCCGCTTGAAGATGAAGAAGGCTTTCAGAAAAATTACAGGCACTTTCATAGAAGCTTAAGTGCTTGGGAAGATAGGCTTCCTTGAATTCGTCATACTGCCGCGTAGAAATCGTGCTAACTTCGTCTTCGCCAAGCTCCCGTCTGAGCTTATTGTTAAACTTGCGAGAGATCTCATCGGATTTAGGCAAAAAAACACCTCTTTTATGAATTCCTAGAGGGTGGGGTTTTTAAATGCTATGTCAAGAAGGGGTTAGGTCTAAACGAATAAAGAGGTTTATGACGCAAATCTACTTAATATCTCTTCAAGGTCAAACTCGCCACTGAATGGGTCAGGCCAATAAGCAACAGGAACTAATTTATCTTCATAGCGTCTAGCTTTGCCTTCCATCCAATTAGCTTCACCGCACAAGCCATGTTCAGCCATTGCTTTTAAGAAATCATATCGAGTACGTGCTCGAGTATGACCTGGAGGGAGATTTATAGCTTGGAGGATTTCTTCTTCATCAATGCTGAAAACATCATCTTGAATAAATCCATTAGCTCTAAGAAGGTGAAAAAGACCTGTCTCGGTTCGAATGTCATGATAACATAACTCTCTTTTCACAAGCTGAGTATATGCATCTTTAAGAGATGAACTAGATCGAGGGAGTTTGTCTAAAAGAGTGTTTAAGCTCCCTTTTTGCTTTGAAGGTAATTGTTCAGGGAAAAGTCTTCGTAAATGATGGGCGAGTATAGCTTCTTTTATTTTCCAATCGAGAGCTTTAGAAAGCCAGGGATCGTCTGTTTTAAAAGCTTCAAGGGTTTTTCTCCAGAGGGTAGCAATTTGTCTTTGTTCATCAGATAATAACTCTAGGTTCTCTTCTGCTTTAGAAAGGTAAACTTCTTGAATGTCTATAGCGGTAGCATTTCTACTTTGTCTAAGGTAGATTTCTGCTCTGGGGTTCTTTGAAATGGCACGTAGTGCTCCAACCGGGTCCTTAATATACGGTAAACATTTTGTTCCGGGTAAATAAAAATCGTGAATTCCATTCTCCAGAAGTTGAAGTACAATCCCTGTTGTTCCAAATTTAAGGGCTTTGGAAACTCGGCTCATGTTAGCGTCTCCAAGTAAAAGTTGGAATCGTATATATTTTGGTCCAGAATGGGGTTCCTCCCGAATATGAAGAATGGGTCGATCACGGGTTGTGACATTATTTACCTCACAATCTATAAAATCAGCTCTTTGGGAAGTCTGATATCTGGGATTGCCGGAATTATTAGAAATAATCGTGCCTGCCCCCACCATCAGTTGGCGGGTTACTAAAAAAGGTATGAGAATGGATTTAAAGGTACTGATAAAATCAGTAAGGTTTTTGTAATCTTCTGTTGTGCGTACAAGATAATTTTCATGTGCTCCATAAGTAGTCCTTTGTGTATCTCGATTATTTTTGCAGGCAAATAATTCTCCACTAAATCCACGACGATGCATAATGCCTGTAGCTACCTTTACCAACCGTTCTAAAATGCGATCACCCGCTTCATCAGCTATAATTAAATCTCGAACAGTTAAGCATTCAGGGGTCGCATATTCAGGGTGTCCTCCTGCTGGTTCATAGTAAAGCCGTGCGGCATTGGTAAGAAAATTACCTCGCATTTTTATTTTGGACTTTCCATTAGTAGTTATTCCTTTAACTGTTACTTCGGGAACATCGGCTTGTTTAGAAGCTTCAGAAAGAAGGTCAAAAAGTTCATCTGCGTTAAGCGTTTCAGCTTCTCTTCCTCTTAAACCTTCTTCTGGATAATGGTTTAAAGCGTATTCGGATTCTAACCCATAGATTCTCTCAAGGACTGGCATTTACATGCGAAAAACCTGCCATTTTTAAACCTTAACCTCTTTTAAGTAGAAAACTCCTTAAGTCTTCTTATACTTTTTAAGCTCAACTTGGAACCATTCATTCCAGTCGTTAAAGATGTGTTTGGAATCCAATTTGCCATATTTCTCTTTGACTTTGTCTGAAAATCGGTGGAACATGTCATTGCATTGGATCACACATTCTGCTTCCAAGATGTCATCGTTTTTCAGGTCATGGGCGGCGTTGACAATGGCTTCTTTGATCTGGGTTCTGAGCAAGATATTTTCCCAGACGGCATCCCAATTTCCAGCCCATTCACGCACGTTTCCAGCGATTGCTTTGACAATTTCGCTCTCTCCATTCACCAGGTCATCGGTCGGCTCTAATTGATCGGTCTTTGCATTATATTTCATCAAGTCGACAAATCCCTTTTCAGCAAGGGGATCGTCTTGCCATTGTTTCCTTACTTCAGTGATCTGGGTAATTCGTCGAAAGCGGTGTAATCCATCTGCCGAACGCACCGGATTTGCAACAATAATGATGTCCGTAGCCTTAAAACTAGTTCTAGGAACTTCGAGATCGTTCACAACGCGGTCATAAACACCATAAGGGCTGTCACCGTGAATCGTTCCAGCTACGACATTTGCAAGGGCTCCAACGCGCATGCTTTCATACAGGGCTTTAGCTTCGGTGCTTCTAACTTCTCCAACAAACAAGGCCGAGTCGCCCATGCGCAGCGTCGTTCGAATACCTTCATCAGCAGGAACTTCAGAGCTTCCTTTAGATAAGGCCGAAGCTACTTTCATCGCTTGAATATTGTAGCCTAGTTTTCGTAAAGGTGTAGTTGGTAACTCCAACGTATCTTCAATTGTAATGATGCGGTAGCGTCGCATGATCTCAATTAATAGACAGCCAAGAACGCTGCTTTTTCCTGCGCTTCGCGTTCCAGCAACAAGTAAGGTGCGGTTGCCGTCAACGAGAAAACTGATGAGCCCGGCAGCAAGAGGAGTTAGCATTTTATTCTTAATAAACAAGGGTAGCGTCCAGGGTTTGTCTCGGTGTCTTCGAAAGGCATAGGCAATGCCAAAGGGGTTAAGAGGAGGACTGATAACGGCGACTCGCGCACTGGCAATGTTAGGGATTTCAATTTCCGTGTCTAAAATGGGGTTTGCTTCATCCAAGGGTCTTCCAGAAATGAGTCGCAATTTAGTGGCAAAGGACTCCGCATCCGTAATGCTTGGAATAATATTCGTCTTGCAATCGCCAAAGTCCGAATGAACCAGGAAAAGCGGAATTTGTCCAGAGGGACTATTCATCGTGATGTCTTGTATACAGGGGTCTTCAAGCAAGATCTCAATCAAACCAAATCCAACCGTGTATCGAACCAAGATCTTAGTCAGATTATTGAGTTCATCTTCACTCACTTTAATGTTGCGGTTGGTGGCCAGCTCATCAATTAAGTCATGGCCAATGTTGAAAAAGACTTCTCGGATACGGGCAGGGTCAATGAACTCTTGCCGTTCAGGCTTATGCTCCGCCATAATCTTTCGTGCATCATCCAATAGTTCATATTTCTCCTCAGTAAGTTTGAATTCAGGGGGCGTGATATGGTACAAGTACTGAATGGTGTCAGGAATTTCAAAGATAACCACTTCCGTATCACCCACGTTATAGTTCGCAAGTTCTACACCCGATGGCGGATACATGGCCATCACCCGAGTGAACATAAAGTCCGGCTTGATGCTTGGAGTAAAGACCTTGCGGTAAACCTCCCGGTTTCCGACGACGTGTCCAGCAAGGTAGGGTTTAGTAAGGGTAATTAATTTAGTGTTCTCGAGTTCAGATAGGAGATACGCAATGATCTTGATGTAGCGCTCAATTTCTTGGTATTCCTGCTCATCTGGTGTCTTTTCTTGGTTGATGTGCTCTCTACGCAAGGCTCGCTTAAGTTGGACATAGGCACCAACAGGGTCTCTGCGCAAAAGACTCAAGAACTGATTGTGCAATTCAGCGTAGATGCGCTTAGAGTGTTTCGCACCGAGCTTGTTGAAATTCTCAAAATTAAAGAGGTTGGTTTGTTTGATGAGCCGATTGTACAATTTAGCAATTTCGATCAGAATCTGGGTCTGGGCGTAGTCATATTCATATTCTCGCTTTTGGTGAAATACAATCTTGGTCGTTCCAGAGTTTTCAATCAGAAGCTCGATGGCTTTGGCCATGACAATGTCATCATCTTCAATCGAGGGCACTTTGGGGTAGTTCTCATACTCTAACTTGATGGTGTTATCTTCACCCTCGCGCAAGACTTCATAGGTAATATCTCCGCTAACCGTTCTTTTTTCTTCCGACATGCTTCTTTCCTGCGCAAAGTAGGTATTTAAGGGTTTCGCCGGAAAAATAATATAAAGATAACTCCTTAATAGTAGTTAAAATAGAAAGTTTTATAAAGAGCAATAATCTACTTAAATTAAATGGCATCAAGCAAACCCCCCCCGATACCTGTTGCAGTTCAAAAAGTGTTAGAATTAGAAGGAGCAATTCGATCTGATTTCAGAAGCCCTACATCTATCTACGCACATGTATCTAAACCAGTAAGAGACCAAGGAAGAGATGTACAATATGCGATTCTTGGTATATACCCCAGATCAGGTATAATGAATCTCGGCAATATAAACCCAGAAACAAGAGTATTTGAGCACTTCGACCCAAACCAAGGTATCCAAGCACATTATAGAAGGGCAGATAATCATGTAGTTTGTGAAGTTTTTGTTCCAGTAGAACAACTTAGAGACTTAAAAACCATTGATGATGTTCTTTCTATTCCAGGCATCACGATTAAAAGAGAATTAGTCCCACAATAAACAATCACTCTTTCTTAATTCCCATTGTACGTTGATCAAAATCAGTATAGAACTCCTCTTTCCATCTACGAAGGATAGCCTGAAGGTGTGCGATGATCAACTCGAGATGGATACCATGATTCTCATTATTCGTACGATAATAAAGACGTCCTCCAGGATATTCCAATGCAGTAATGCTAAACGTATATTCAGCTACTCTTCGAGGAATTCCAGTTCCGGCTGAGGTTTTTGCTTCATCCATTTTTCATAACGCTCCAAAAAGTCTTTTGTAATTTTAGGCCTAGGTATTTTTTTACGATCGGTTCGACCATCAGCAGACATAACTGTAATTTCATATTTATCGATCATAATGTTAAGAAGACATTTCTCTTTATATGCCTTTCCTACTATTTTCCGCAAGATTTCCGGAGATGAAGGAATAGTTCCGAAACCTTTATTTACCATCTAAATAAGAATGAAAGCCATGGCAGAGTTAAACTTGTTTCCTGATGCTCCTAAGCCTCCTAGTGAGGCAGAGCTATCTAGAAAGGGTCCTGCACAAATATCCACCGCAACCTCTCAGGCTGTAACCGCGTTAGGGTCTAGGTTAAGGATTTTAGAGGAGCGATACACCAATCTTCGACATAAAACCCAAGTGACCGATCAGAACATGATCGAACTAGAAAAGGGCTTGAAAGAGGACGTTAAGCGCATGCTAGCAGGATTGGACGACATGAAAAGGGAATTGGATGAAGTCTCAAGACGCTCGTTGCAATTAGCAGAAGAGATGCGCAATACTGTAAAACAATCTGATTTCAAGGTGCTGCAAAAATACTTGGAATTCTGGGAACCCTTACAGTTTGTAACACGAGAAGAAGCGCAAGAGTGGTTAGGGTTAACCCATAAAAAGCAAGCAGAGTCTCATTCAGATTCAGATGAAGATGCACCTCAAGTCACTGATGAGCCCAAGTCAAGTTTGTTTGATCAGTAGAGGAACATTTAAATACCCTTTTTCTTGGAAGAGTGTAAAAAGAGGTTCTCAGGAATGTTTTGCACTCCTGGTCCCGTCTTTTTTGTACCAAAAAAGAGGTTATAATCCATGCCAGATCCTTTGCCCCCCATTCCCATTGACCAGGTAAAGGCCATGCGCCAGCAGGGGCTGGATAACAATCAGATCATTCAGGCGCTACAACGGGATGGGTACAGTTCTGCACAGATTTTCGATGCCTTAAGCCAGTCGGAAGAAGGAGCCGGATCCACCGGGCATGAGGATTTCCCCAATATTTCTCAGAATGTACAGGATGAAGTCATAGTCTACCCCCAAGGCCAAGGAGCACAGCAGCAAGGGGCAAGCCCAGAAGAACTCATTGAGAGCATCATCGATGAGAAATGGAATGAATTGCTAAAGGACATCACCAAGATCGTGGACTGGAAAAACGAGACAGAAGGAAAGATGGGGGCCATGCAACAGGAACTCAAGGTCTTAAGAGAGGATATGGAAAAGTTACGCGAGCTCATCTTAGGTAAGGTTGGGGAGTATGACAAGAACATCTTAGATGTAGGAGCCGATGTAAAGGCGATGGAAAAGGTGTTTTCTAAGTTCCTACCCACCTTTGCAGAGAATGTTTCAGAGCTTTCTAGGGTGGCCGATACGTTTAAGAGTGGAGATATGAGAAAAGAGGCTCCTATAAAGCAGCGAGCAAGGGTTGAAATAGCCCCACCACAAGAAAACACAGAAGAAAAGCCGCAAAAGTCAGCAAAGAAAAAGGTAAATTGGGAATAAGGTAAGTAATGTTTCTGTATTTGTTTAGCATCTTCAAAACTCTTAATGAGTTTCTTGCAAGTTCTACCTTCCCGTAGGGAGCAACCCCTGCTAACGAACCTAAAGTTGCATTGATAGAGTTTTGACCTTAGGACGCTAAACAAATACACGTTTCTTGGTATTTTTACACTTTCTTGCTTAAGAAGTAGATCGTAAAGGTCCCTAAGAAGAGGATAAAGAGCATACCGAGTACTTTAGGATTGACAAAGATTTGAAGCGCATTTTCTCCAAAGTTAGAGCTGGTGCTTGGTCCTCGTTGGATTGTTCTAACTTGATCAATCGTACTGGGTACTTCAGATCCAATAGGAGGAGTAGGACTAGAAGGGTCAGCACCGGTTCCAGTTTCTAAGAGTTGTTGCCCAAAGGAAGCGCCTAGCGCCATGAGTACAATGAAAATACTAAGGACAATAAGCCAGGTATGAGCCATATTGTCTTTGATGATGTTTTCTACAGAACCATCGCTAAGGCCAAACATGCGTACAATGAACAAGATAAAAAAGATAACAATGGCCATGACTAAGAACCAAGGAGTTACAAACTCGATAAAGTGCCGAGCCGAAGAAGATAACACGCCCAGGAAAGCAATCACAAAGGCGACCATAACATTAAACCCTTTTTTATCCTTTCCAAAGGGGCTCTTCCATTCTAAAAACCCAAAGACCACCACATAAATGAGAAGCCATGTAAATACAATGGAGAAATTTTTAAGAATGCTGATGTCGAGGAACGTGGCCATGGTTCATGGTATCCTAAAGAGTTAATTCTTCTTTTCAAACAAGTCTTTGAAGTTCTTAGCCCAACCGCTTTCACCCGCTGGCTTATTGTCCTTGGTTACAAAGTAGATGATGAGGGCAAAGACCGCTACAATGACGATGAACGCTTGCGTATCGGGATCCATAACAAAGTTAAGGGCTCCAGGCACTCCCCACCAGTTGGCAGAAGCGCCAAAGATATAGACAACAACAAACGCACAAATTAAAGCAAGGATGCTTCCAAAGGCGCTTTCCATCTTAAATCCATAGCCAAAGACACCCACAATAAGCATGACCATAACAATGAGAACAGCGAAAATAGAAACCCCAGGTAAGAAACTATTCATGATAACAACTAAATCGCTTCCTTCAGGATAAGAACCGAGTACATGGGGAATGACAATGGCAAGGCCCAACACCAAGGCAACCATGGTATTATACTTCTTGCCACCTTGTTCAGGTGTTCCAAAGACCTTAATTTTCTGTAGAATGGCAAAGGTGATGGTAAAAACAATGATAAAGGGCAACAATACATCAGCTACACCGATGTCGGCAAGATAAGCCATTGCTCCTCTGAAATCAGCCATAAGTATCCTCTTTTTATACAGTAATGGAAACGTCTGTTTAATTATTTCCGTCACTGATTATATTTAAACTTTGTGCTTTCTTAGCGTCTTTATCCTTCTTTCTTTTCAGCCTGAAGGTTTTTCAGTCTTAGGGCTCTGAGTAATATAAAACATAACAACCACGATAACAAGAAGCAAGAGCAAGCTGCTCACGGCTACGCTATCCCAGAATTGCATGAGGTAACCATAGATCATGTCCAGCCAGCCTAGGGAATTCAGGAAGATCAAGACAATGCCAATGAACATAACCCCCATCATTGGTTTTTTCCAGGTATCAGGTAGCTCAAACTCTTTGCCACCCGTGTGAAAGCTTCCGACTAGCATAAGGAAAAGTACGCTTAATAATAGGAGAAGAAAGGTCTGTCCAACCGTCTGATTGATGGCCGTTACCAATTGACTGCTCGCAACGACAAAAAAGGAAGATACAAAAGCAACCATGGCGTTGAGGTTTTTCTTAGTAACATCACCATGTTCTCCTTTTTCCGTACCAAAGATCTTTGTTTTTTCGAGGATGGCAAAGACAATCGTGAAAACTAAAAGGAAGGGCAAAACAACGTCATAAATCCCAATTTGGCCAAAGAAATCAATGCTGCCTCGAAAGACCGAACCATCCGCCATGCTCCTTTCTTTCCGAAAGGGCCTATTTAAAGTTTTCTAAAGCTAAGCAGCTTTATACAGTTCGTAGAAATCATTTCCTAATTCGTCCAAAAACAAGTCCTTGAAAGAAGAGTCATCTTGAGGGGGAGGCACATAACCTACGCCAAGAGGGTCTTCCGCATCCAATCTAGCTAAGAAGTCCAAAGGTTTTACAGGAGCATGTTGTTCAATGCCTAGAGGGTTTGCCAGAGCAACGGCATCACAAGTAATGTCTTGGTAAGCAAGGGATTCCATGAAAGCAATGTTTCGCTCATAGGGTGTGCCATACGTTGTAGCAAGGCACTGTTCAAGGTTACTCGGGTTAACAAGAGGGGTGTAGACTAGTTTAAAGTCTTTCCCAGCAACATAGTCACTAGATAGGAAAGAGGGAGTTTCTAGATCACCCATTTGAGCGATTACAGGAATGGGTTCAACATTCAAACTCGCCACGTAGGTTTCTTGAGGTCCTCGTAGAGAGGCTGTTTTGCGAGAAGAGACAAGCTTTTTCCCTCCCTCAATAAGGCTAAGAAGATCTTCTTTATCGTTCTGTCCGTCTGTTAGCCAGGCCGTGTTTGGAGATGTATTTATTTCGGGGTCAGCAAGAGCAAGTCCTAAAATATAATAGAGAGAGCCGGGCTTTGCGTATCCGAAATCGCGAGCTTTGAATCCATCTTGAGTCACAATGCGTTGGGCAAGGTGAGAGAAGGTAACAGGAAGTTTTTCTTCTCTATCTGAACTCAGTCGTTGAATCAAGTCTTCACAACTCGTGGCTTGAGTGAAGGGAGTGATGTCCAAGGATTTTTGAGGTAAACGGCCCGGAGTGGAGACACCAAAATAAATCATGGCAGCAGGTACTGCTTCTCCCCAGAACAGCTGTCTAGTGCAACTAGCTTTAGTGTGTTCTTTTACAAATCCGGAAAAGCTCTGACCACGATGGGGTGTTGCATATATTTTTTGAGGTACAGGACTTGCTTCAGGCACTGCAGGAGTCGAAGCAGGTTCAGGAGCTTCGACAGGGGCTTGAGTGGTGGTGGGATTAGGAGAAGGAAGTGCGGTTTCCGGAACCGATCGAATCTGAACAGGAGCAACAGGCGCAGAGGAATCTGAGGGGGTTAAAAACCTACGATTTAGATAATAAGCAGCTCCGCCAACAGCTAAAGCTCCAAGGCCTACAGCAATTGCTAAGCATCCGAGTCTTTTGAAGTTAACCATGTTTCACCTGAAATGCAACCCAGTTTTTATACGCTTCTATTGATTCACTCATTTCAACCATTCTCGTACTCCTTCAATTAGGCCTTTTCTGTATACAACCATACAAAGGGTTCCAACACCGCCGATAATATCATATCCAGGTTTAAGTGCCCAATGAGGGGTTTGTGCGGGGGGTGTTTTAAGTGTTTCAAGTTCTCCGCTCAACCTTTGGTTTGCAGCAGTTAAATCAGCATTAACAGTCTCAGCTGCTCCC
Source organism: Nanobdellota archaeon (assembly GCA_038046485.1). Classification (GTDB taxonomy): domain Archaea; phylum Nanobdellota; class Nanobdellia; order Woesearchaeales; family SM23-78; genus JBBSWA01. The sequence goes on along the minus strand of JBBSWA010000066.1, from coordinate 2,729 downwards.
AAGCGACGTACAGTATCACTTAATCCAGTTCGCAATGTTTGTAGTGTTGTTGCTGCCAGTCCAAGTTTCCCTTCCAGTTCACTTTTTTCTCCTGCAACACGACTGCATTCAGCAGTAACAGCTGCGTAAGCAGTTTGGGTTTCATGCTGATGAATAAATAGTTGCCCCAATTCATTCAATGCCGGACGAGCATTTTTTCGAACGAGTGTTCGAACAAGGCTAAGCAAGCCCGACGTTTTACCTATTCCATAATCAGATCCGAAGAGTGTTTCCAGTTCTGTTTGATTGGGTAAAGGTTCACTGGGTAGTTCAGGTTTTTTCAAACCTTGCTGTAAGTAGCTTGCAGTTTCTTCCAAGTTTCTTCTCAGACTCGCTAAGTGCTTCTCAACGAAATGACGGTGTTCGCTTTGGATCAAAAAGTAGGGCAAGACTTTTTCTTGCAAATACACTTGGTATTCTCCAAGTTTTGCAGGATCAGGAGTTGTTACAAATCGTTCAAGTGATTTAACTTCTTGAGGGGAAAGCTTTCCACCGCTACTAACTTTGACTTGTAATTCAGGAATCCCTCCAATTTGTGCTGCAACTTCCCCAATGGTAATGTCTAGAGAAATAGGTGGTTGAACTTCTTGCTCAAGTTTTGTCTTGGCAACAGGGTAAGTGGCTTCATAATGCGTATGAATGGCATCCACGACGTCTTTCAAAAAGCCGAAGTGAGGAACTAACTCAGAGGGAGTCGTCACATCTGGAGTGAAAAGAGAGGTTACGTAATCAAGAATCTTCTTGGCAAAAACAGGAGGTAGAAACCCTACGAGCTCCCCATCAGAGGATACACCTGCAGATGTATAGAGCACTTCCATATTGGCGTCGGATTGTTCTCCAGGGCCAAGAAGGTTGTGTTGAACCAGAGGAGAATTAGGATCAATAAGACTTTGTAAATATTCCCCTGCTTTTTTCATTCCTTTTTTATCTTTTTCGGGGAGAATTTCCCATTCAAATACGGGTTGCTTCATCAAGTCAGCAGAAAAGATCTTTCCTAGGCAATGATCCCAAGCTGCATCGCGGTGTTCGGAAGGAACAATGAAGTAAATGGCGTGTGCGCGGTGGAGTTCCTGAGCAGCTCCTTCGCCTAAAGCAGGTACTTGGGGAGCGATGCGTGTAAGAGCATCTTCTAAACTTATGCCTTCAAAAGAGAGCAGTCGCTGCGCGTATTCTGTTGGAGAAAAGGAATGTTCTACATGACCTTTGCTGGCAGCTAAGTAACCTGCATAAGATTGAATCCAGTCCTCTGGCAAAGCATAGCGAAGAACAACTTTCTCAGTGGCTGTCAGCGTTTCAGGTGATGCCACCAGTTGTTCAAGAAGGGAAACTTCACCAGCAGGTTTTGGAGTGCTCATGTCAACCTCAGCTAGAATAAACTACAGGGTAGACCATCATGCGTTCATCTGGATTACCGCTCACAGATTCCCGGTTCATCCATAATTTCGCAGTTCGAACAAGCCTTCGGTTTCCTAGATTATGCGTTCCGATACTTTGCCGCGGCGCAGTCTGAGGATCGTAAAAATCAGGTTCTGTCATTTCCAGGCTAGGAGTGTTGAGGACTACAACAAGTTTAACAGGTTTGACCAATTTTCCAGCTCCATCGTAAACATTCACAGCTCCTGAAGAGTCCGTGTCAAGAGGAGATCTAAGATAATCAGCCAAGCTTATAGTGTCTTGTCCGGGATTTATAGTGTAACTTTGTTGACCTGAAAGAGGAGATATAAGTACCAAGTCACCCATTTGCTTTCCAGGGTCTAAGGCCAGTTCTCTTTTGTGTTGAAGATCAGGTTGAGTATAGACGTCATCGCCTGTATGCGCAACAAAGGCATACCCGTTAAACCTACCCTTGGAAGTTGGGCGGAGTTGCTGTTCTTCTAAGATTCTTTGCGCTAATGTCTCAAGGCCTCCGGGAAGTCTTGTACGAATGAGACCAGATGTGTCATCAGACACAACATCCAAGGTTCCTTGGCCGTAAATGAGGACAAGCGAAACATTCTGATCAGCAAGGCCGTAGCCAAAAAAGGCTTTCTTTGCAGATTTAGTGGGGGGAGCACTGCTAGATGGGTTCCAAATCATTGTAGCCCCTCCTTCTATAGGTCTGGAAGAGGGATCGGCTCGAGCTTGAGAAAGAGGAGCTTGTGTACCAATAAACCCTTGATTCATGGCAACTTGATAGGCTGTCCAACTGGGATATCCTTGTGGAACAGAAGCATCATAAGTACGGAGCATTTCAAGGTTGAATCCAGCATCGCTTGCAGGTCGGCAGACTTGCTCTGGTCTAATCGTACCTTTGACAAGAAGTCCGGCAACAACTTTACTATAACCCACGCAGGTAAGATGGTCTGGGTTGAAAAAGGCAGAGTCTGGAACAAATTTATCACTCGCTAATGCAACAAGAGCAAGTTTCAGCGGGTGATTGTCGCGAGCACGAACCTCACGAATAACTTGAGCAGCAAGACTTTCAGAAGGAACCGCAGCAAGCAACTTATCTAGCGGATTTTGTACTTTTCCTTTATGATCTGCAAGTCCCATGGGTGTCTCTTTTGCATCCGTTCACCCCTTTTCAGAATCTGTGTTTGATTCTCCTCTTGGATTGTAGGCTTTTCTTGTTTATAAACCTTATCCTTCTTTAGGATCTGTAGAAAGTCTTCTCGCTTCGCTCGAGTAGCAGCTGTTCGCAGCTTAATGTT